>NZ_JAMYRY010000053.1:0-15327 GCF_040321655.1 Mesorhizobium sp. M0306
GCCGACCGCAACCTGCAAACCCCACCTGCCATCACGACGGATCACCGCCGGCGCCTGACGAGGTTCGCGGAAAAGCGCCCAACAGGGGCCACATCGCCGCTTCAGGCCGCCAAAACCTCATCGCCGTGCATCAAGGCGGCTAGCAGGGCAGTGGCCCTCTTGCTCGACGCTTTGCAGTTTCGCTGCGTAGGGGCTCGCGAATCAACGTTTTTCGGCGCTTCGTTATTGTTAGCATTCGCATCAGGCAAAAACATTGAAATGAAGTAACCGCGAGCTCAAAATGAATGTTCTTACCAACAACTTACTCTCCGATGTCGAGCGTGACGTGGTGATCGAGATGCGTCACGCCATGCATCGCGAGCCGGAACTCTCGAACCGGGAGTGGAAGACGCAGAAGAGGATTATCGAAACGCTAACCAGCTTCGGCCTGGCTGAAGCAAAAACGTTCCACAAGACCGGCGTCTACATTGACATCCAGGGGCTTGCTGCCGGGCCAGATCGTTCGATCGCACTGCGCGGGGACATTGATGCCCTGCCGATCCAGGAAAGCCGCGATGATCTATTATACAGGTCGCAGGTGCCTGGTGTGATGCACGCTTGTGGTCATGACATGCACGGGTCGATCGCCTTGGGCACGGCTCTTGCCTTTCATCGCATGCGAGAGAACTTTTCCGGAAGAGTGCGTGTGTTTTTTCAACCTGCGGAAGAGGAGGAACCGGTCGGTGGTCGCACCGTTGTGCAAGAGAAGCTGCTCGACGGGTTTGATGCGGCAGTTGGATTTCACGTTAGTACGCATATTGCCGCAGGGGCCTACGGTGCTCGCCCGGGCGCTGTATTGAATTCGGCCGACAATTTTGAGGTCGAGTTTATTGGCACCATGGCACATGGTGCGATGCCTAATGCTGGGGTGGATGCGATCGCAATCGCTGGCGCCTTCTTAAATGAGGTCCAGAAGGTGGTGTCCCGGGAAATGCCGGTTGACGATCGCGCGATCGTAACGGTAGGCACTATCCGAGGGGGCGAGGCGAGGAACATCATCTGCCCGTCGGTCGTCATGACAGGAACGATCCGAACAGCCAGTCCTGAGCGGCGGCGGCTGTTGGTTCGTCGCGTCCGCGAAATAGCCGAGGGTGTCGCTGCGATGCATCGGGGCAAGGCGGATTTCACCTCCCAAGAGGGCGAGCCTCCCGTGGTCAACGATGCCCAAATGGTCGAACGCTTCCGCCAGCTTGTCGTTCAGTCCGTGGGCGACGAAAAGTATGTTGAAGCAGCGGCAAGCACTGGCAGCGATGACTTCGGCTTTTACTCCAGCTGCGTGCCTTCGATCTATTTCTTGTTTGGCAGTCGAGAGCCAGGCAACGAGTCCGGCATCCACACGCCCACTTTCGGGGCCTCTGACGAAGTTCTGGTGCCGACAACAGAGCTAGCTATCCGGTATTGTTGGGAACTCCTTCATTCCTAGAACCAGCTTTGCCTAACAAAGCTAGCAGGCTTCTCTGATTGCGGTTGGTGAGGTCAAGCTTCTCCTGCTTTTTCCGGACGGTGTGGCCCCCGCGAGTCGCTCGCTTCTCTTCGCGGTCGGCGCTGGGCCGCCGCACGATGGGTTCTTTGCGATCGCCTGCGGCTACGAGGATGCCAACGATCTCGATCGACTGCGCACCGACCCGGCTTTCAAGCTCGCCTGCGGACGGTTGCCCGCCAGCGGGCTCGACCTTTGCTCGCAGCCGACATGCTCGCGCCTGGAGAACCTGCCCGACCTCAAGACCGTGATCCGGCTCAGCGACGTGCTGCTCGACCTGTTGCTGTCGAGCTATGCGGCGCCGCCCGAGAGCGTGACGCTCGAGATCAACGATACGCACGATGTCGTTCATGGCCATCAGCAGCTGTCGCTCTTCAACGCCCACTACGACGAGCGCTGCTTCCTGCCGATCCATGTCTATGATGCCGCCACCGGCCGCCCGCTCGCCATGATCCTGCGTCCCGGCAAGACGCCGACGGGTAAGGAGATCCGCGGCCATCTGCGCCGTCTTGTGCAGCGCATCCGTGCCGCGAGCTGGTGCGGCATGGACATCTCCCCGAAAGCCCAATGCTGCGCTCGAATCTCGCATTCGCAATGGGGTACCCGAAGCGGGTGCTACATCCTGCAGCAGCATCGCCAAGGCGCGAAACGCAGCAATATCGACACGGAGCGGCGCCAACCTGCCAGGCGGCACTCTAGCCGCCCGACAAACATACAGGCTGGAATCTCCAGCCACCGATCTGATCCCGGAACAGAGATATGGGCAAAGGCTCCCGGCCCGGATGCCGCGGGTAAAAAAGCTCGTGCTCCGCGATCCCGTGCGCGTTCTGTCGTCGTGTTGTAACGAGCACCGGCCGCACACGAGCCTGCGCGGCCTTACCCCGAACGAGTTTGCAACACCCATTCCAGAACGGACCACAAGGAGAACAGAGCCAATTATGATCGAGGGGCAACATCACGTTCTACGTTAATCAGCGCCTTGGCACACGGCCGACCATTTACAAAGCTGCCCAGCAGGTGAGTATATTGAACGCGCGCTCGCTAAGCAGTTGTCGGCTTGCTTTTGTTGCACGATGCTGGCGTCCATCATCGTTGCACATAAGGAGGTTTTGATGACGTCGCGTCTCGAAGCGCTGAAAGGCAGATTTACCCAGATTAAGCAGCCCTCTCGGGACGCCATCTCAGACACAGCCCCCGTCGAGAATACCGTAAAGCAGATCATTGCGAACGTTCGCAAGCGTGGGGACGCTGCGGTTCGTGAATACTCGCTTGCCTTCGACAAGGCTGACGTGACCAACTTCGAAATCACGGAGGAGGAGAAGCAGAAAGCTATCGCCGATCTCGATCCGCAGACCCGGGAAGACACGGAATTTGCCATCGCTAACGTTCGTCGCTTCGCTGAGGCCCAGTTGAAGACCATTCTTCCCCTCGAAATCGAAAGCTTGCCGGGACTTCATCTTGGCCACCGCGTCATTCCTATTGAAATCGTTGGCTGCTATGTACCTGGCGGTCGCTATCCACTGCTGTCGGCTCCGGTGATGACCATCGTTCCGGCCAAGGTCGCTGGCTGCGACCAGGTAATCGCCTGCCTTCCACCGAACGCCCATCCGGCCATGATCGCAGGCTGCCACCTTGCCGGTGCAGATCGCATTTTTCGTGTTGGGGGAGCCCAGGCGATTGCGGCAATGGCATACGGCACCGAGACGATTCCGGCAGTCGACAAGATCGTTGGTCCGGGCAACGCCTTCGTAAACGAGGCAAAGCGCCAGGTTTTTGGTCAGGTCGGGATCGACCAGCTGGCTGGCCCGAGCGAGATCTTCATCGTCGCCGACGAAACCGGCAATGCAGCAACCATCGCATCCGATCTGTTGGCGCAGGCCGAGCATGACGTCCGCACCCGTGTTGGGCTCGTGACGACTGACCGCAAGCTTGCTGAAGACGTTCTCAAGGAAGTCGAAAGACAACTCGAAGGCCTGCCAACGGCTCCAGTAGCAGGCGCTGCATGGAAGGATTACGGCGAAATCACCACCGTGGAAGACGAAGACACGATGATTGCCTATTCGGACTACATCGCGACGGAGCATCTGCAGGTCCACACCCGCGATCCGCAAGCAACCGCCAAGAAGCTTCGAAACTACGGCTCGCTCTTCATCGGTGAACTCGCAAGCGTCGTCTATTCAGACAAATGCTGTGGTACGAACCACACCCTGCCGACGATGGCCGCATCTCGCTACACCGGTGGTCTTTGGGTCGGCTCCTACGTTAAGATCGCGACCCACCAGTGGCTGGACGAGCGTGGCGTCGCCGAGGTGGCTCCGGCTGCAGTGCGTCAGAGCGCGACCGAAAAGCTGGAAGGCCACCGCCGTGCTGCCGCGCTGCGACTGAGCCCAAAGCAACTGGGCTCAGTTAGGTGAGTCATTGCGGCATCCAATTGCTTCATCGAGGTCCGTACAGACGGCCCAGGCAAATCTGATTTGACCTAGACCGGGTCATAATCCCGGCCATTACGAGGTCCGCGCGGTGAATACGAACCGTTCCACCTGTAGCCCGGAATTAGGGGGACCCGCAGAGGCAGTGATCTTTCCTGCTTCGTCTCAAGAGGAGGCATGTCGTGAATAATGCACTCGACTTTTCAAAACAACCGTACCAGATGCCCCAACCGCCGGCCATCCGTCCCGACCTATTCTTGTCCGGAGCCCTTGATTTGGATACGGACCAAGATGCGTGGGTCCCCCAGGCTGACGGCGTCTGGTTCAAACCGCTTCTGCTTTCCGTTAGCGAGGGATACTACGTTAATCTACTCCGAGTCACCAAATCCGGAGTTCTTTCTCGGCATCGCCACAGTGGTCCGGTTCATGCGGTAACACTTCGAGGAACGTGGCATTATCTGGAACACGATTGGATCGCCAAGGCTGGCGACTACGCTTTCGAGCCGCCGGGCGAGACACATACGCTCGTAGTGCCTGACGATTGCAGCGAGATGATTACGCTATTCCATGTAAGTGGCGGCTACGTCTACGTTGATCCTCAGGGCGTGGCTTTGGGATACGAGGACGTTTTCACCAAAATCTCTGCCGCCTCGCTTCACTACAAAGCGCTCGGTCGAGGCGCTGGCTACATAGAGCAATTTCTTCGTTAGCAACTCGCATCCCCATCTGGCGAATAGGCGATCGCCAACACCATCCGTTTCAACTGGGAGCAATCAAAATGAGAATTATTCAATATGGCGTAGGAGCAATGGGTGGGTTGATGCTTCGCCTGCTCGCGAGACGCAGCGACGTAACCATAGTCGGCGCGATTGACAACGATCGAAACAAAATCGGCCGTGATCTAGGTGACCTGCTTCAGGAACCGGCTCTCAACGGTATCCAGGTGTCGCCTCCGGAGACGAAACACCAAATGAAGGCCGATGTTGCTCTGCACGCGACGACCGCTTTCGCAGCCGAGGCATATCCTGTTATCGAATCGTTGATCGCAAGAGGCATCAACGTTGTCACTATAACGCAAGAGCTGTTCTTCCCTCTTGGTTCCAATGTCGGCATAGCAGAGGAGCTTGATCGTCAGGCAAAGACGGCAGGTGCACGCGTTACCGCGGTAGGTATTAATCCCGGATTCATACTCGACCTTCTTCCAATCTCGGCGTCCTCGCCTTGCTGGGAGGTCAACCGAGTAGATGGACGGCGTATCGTAGACTTTTCTCCCTACGGGCCAGACGAGATGAAGCACATTGGTGCGGGACTGACTGAATCCGAGTTCGCTTTGGGAGCCAAAGATGGCACAATTGGCCATATCGGACTCTTGGAAACGGCTGGCATGGTCGCAGTTTCAATGGGCCTTGAAGTTGACGAGCTCCAGCAAACCAAGTCGGCGATCATTACTTTGCGCCACCGGCGTACATCATATATCGAAATCGAGCCGGGTCGGGTTTGCGGCTTCCGCCAATCGGTGGTTGGCCTTTCCAAGGGCGATGAAAGGCTCCGTTTTGAAATGGTCGGCATACTGGATCCCGACGATCGAGATGAACCCTTGGGAGATAGCGTCCGCATTAGCGGAAGCCCCTCGGTGGACTTGGTAGTCAAAGAGCAGATCTCTCAGCTTGGTGGACTTGGTACAGCTGCCGTTGCCGTAAACACGATACCGAGATTGCTCGATTCTGCGCCAGGGTTTTACACCTCGCAACAGTTGCGCACACCGTCGATCTGGCCGAAGTCGGAAAATCATGCAGCCAGCATTCAAACGAACACGATCGTGCTCAGCAGTACTGGCGAACCGGTTTATTGAACCACTGGGGAACGGCCTTGAGGAAACAAGACCGGGATCGCGTGATAACTGCGCTGCAGCCGCGATACCTTAGCAGCCAACAAATATCCATGCTTCGGGCCGACGATGAGGAGACTAACCTTGTTACCTGATAAAGTAGTGAGCGACATTTGCACGGCAGTCGATAGTGGCTTCGAAAGGCAAGTTCAATTTACACAAGCTTTGGTGGGCATACCCTCGCTGCGAGGGCAGGAAGCCACGGCTCAAGATCTGATGGCTGACGCGATGCGAGGGCGGGGACTCGATGTTGATAAATGGAAGCTAGATATCAATGAACTAAAGGATGTCCCGGGGTTTAGTCCGGTCGCCACCTCCTATGATCAGGCGTTCAACGTGGTCGGCACATATCGCCCGACGAAAGAACAAGGGCGCTCGCTCATTTTTAACGGCCACGTTGACGTGGTCCCTACAGGTTCCGCTGATAGATGGCGTTTTGGTCCATTCCAGCCCAAGATCGACGGAAAATGGTTGTATGGTCGCGGATCGGGGGACATGAAATCGGGGCTGGCGGCAACCCTTTTTGCCTTCGACGCCGTCAGGAAAAGTGGATACTCGCCGCAAGGTCGAATTCACTTTCAGTCGGTCGTTGAAGAAGAAAGCACAGGGAACGGCACACTCGCCTGCCTCCAACGGGGGTATCGCGCCGATGCAGCATTTATACCGGAGCCAAGTGGAGAATTGTTCACCCGCGGCGAGGTCGGGCTGATATGGGCGCGCATCTTCGTTAAAGGGGATCCAGAGCACGCTTCCGGGTTTATTGGAGTAGGGACAAACGCCATTGAGAAGGCAATGGCCCTGTGGCCGCATGTCAAAGCACTCGAGGCCAAGTGGAACGACCGGAAGAGCGAAGTTCCCCTGTACTGTGACCACCCTTTCCCGGTTCGCGTGAATATCGGAGAGATCCACGGTGGGGAGTGGACATCTAGCGTACCCGCGAGTGCAGCGTTGAATGTGCGGGTTGGGCTGATGCCCGGCTTCACTCAGGAGGAGGCCCGCCGCGAAATAGAGGACGCTGTTAGAAACGCGAGCCGGGATGATCCATACCTTTCGAACAACCCGCCTGTGATCGAATACTTTGGACACATGTCGGCTGGCTATTTCGTAAAACATGCTGAAGTCCCGGAAGACATCCTCCGACGAGCCCACGCGAAAATTACCGGCACGACGATGCGTGAGGTGGTGACATCTGCATCGTCAGATACTCGGTACTTCAACCTCTACCAAGATACGTGGGGCGTAAATTACGGGCCGACGGTGGAAAAGGCACATGGTTTTGATGAGCGCGTCGACTTAGAGTCGGTCAAGCGTGTGACAAAAACCATGGCCTTGTTCTTGGCTGAATGGTGCGGCCTGTCGAACGACCGAGCTTAAGCGTCAGTAGAAGATGAGGACTTGGCAGGCGTGGTCTCAGGGGCCGCCAGAATCACGTGCAACCCACTTCCTTCCCGGATGTAGACGCCCCCGGTTCGCAATGGCTTTTGGTCATCGCCTGCTCCCCCGGTCTTTGGATCGCGCCGGGGGATCGCCCCGGACCGGAACTTCCGGGGATCAGGGATCTTGTTCGCGGATTTCCATCAGGGCCAGCGGAACGACCGCTCCGCACAAAACAGGCGAACGTATGAAGTGATCAGTACTCGAGCGGTGAAAGGCAACGTCTCGGCGCGCTTGTGGCGGCACGCCCCGGGTGTCAGGATCACGACCGAACTCTCAAACCAGATCCGCGGCCACGACCCGGCACTACCAATCGGGAGAAGTCGACAATGATGGCCACATATCTCGCCGCGGCGACCGGTACTTGCGAGCGCTGCTCTGCGAAGCGGCGACAGTCATCCCGACCCGAAACTCGGCCGACAGGACTGCGGACTGCGGGCATGGGGTCTCGAACTCAGGAGGGAGAGGTAGGAAAGCTGGCGGTGACGATACACGCGATGCTTAGAACCGGCGAGTTCTTCGATCGGACCGCCGTAGCCACAGCGTGACAGCTTGCGGATAGCGTTCAGCCTCTGAGCGCGCGCTGAGACGTCCTGCCGAGACGCGGGCATTCCGTTTGGGTGCACTGCTGGCTCCAGCAGACTGCGGCATCAACATGTGAAGGCGTCTTCACCCGATAGCGGGGTGGGTAAAGGCCGATGTTTACTCGGCTTTTCGACACCTGCTTGGACGAGCCGTCGACTAGATAGTCCAGTTTCTGTGCGCCATGCGGTGAGCGCTGCCGGGCGGGCGGGTCGCACGGCCATTGACAACCAATTTTCATCGAGCACTGCGGCTAACGGGCATGACGGCGCCGTTGGTCTACGACGGCGTCATAACGGCAACGTTCCTGGCCTATATTGAGCAGATGCTGGTCCCGAGCCTGTCGGAGGGCGACATCGTCGTGGTGGACAACCTGCCCGCCCACAAGGCGGAAGGCGTTCAGGGGCTCAGGTCATCTGCTTTATCGAACGCGAGTGAGTATTCTCAAACCG
Organism: Mesorhizobium sp. M0306; assembly: GCF_040321655.1. Taxonomy (NCBI): domain Bacteria; kingdom Pseudomonadati; phylum Pseudomonadota; class Alphaproteobacteria; order Hyphomicrobiales; family Phyllobacteriaceae; genus Mesorhizobium; species Mesorhizobium sp. M0306. The sequence continues at coordinate 8,305 of NZ_JAMYRY010000053.1, forward strand.
CTGCATGTCCACGCTCGTGGACGGTGATGACACATCTTTCTGGTCTTTTTCGATTGCTGCAGGGCCGGTCCCCGCATCTCGCTTTGAGGTTTTAATCTGGACAAATTTGCCTTTGAGGCTTTGAGAAGCGACGTCATAGAGGTACCTTCGTGCATTGATCCAAAGAGCATCATGCAAAGTAATCATTTCGCACATTGCGCAGGGAACTCCTGTCCAGTATTTTCACCGCTCACCGGCTGAGCGTCTGTGTTGGTTCGCAGTGCTCGCGCCGGGTGCCCTGCTGGCAGATATGACGACAAGAGGTCCTAATGCCTAAGATCGGAAGCAAGCTCCGGGAGCTGAGGCGCAGGCGCGATCTGGGCCTTCGAGAACTCGCCATTCGATCCGGAATATCCCATTCTACGATTTCCTTGCTGGAACGGGATAAAATGAGCCCCTCGATTGACACCCTTGGGGCCGTGCTGGATGCCCTTGGAACGACGCTTACCGGTTTTTTTTCTGACCTCCAGTCGAGTCTACCCTACACGCCTTTTTATTCGGCCGCCGATCTTGTGGAGATAGGAAAGGTTGAGACGATCTCTTACCGGGTGATCGGGCTGAATCACCCGAACCGGCAACTGCTCATGCTTCGGGAGAGATATGCCGTAGGAGCAGACTCTGGCAGAGAGTTCGCCCATGCAGCGCAGGAGGCCGGAATGGTTATCTCCGGCGCAGTTGAGGTCTCCGTAGGAGATCAAAAAAAGGTTTTGCGGCCAGGCGACGGCTATTATTTTGACAGTCGTTTGCCGCACAGGTTCCGCAACGTGCATGACCGCGAAAGCGAGATACTGAGCGCGATCTCGCCGCCCACATACTGAGAGGCCGGATCCATGGCGCTTGCAACTATGATGAACTTTGAAAGGCGGAAGTCTTAGAGACCGTGTTGAAAATCGGCTTGCTATGGGTTCCGTCTGAGGCTTGTGCGGCGCGACAATGAAGCTGCGAGCGCGTACTGCCTCCCCGTGGAATGCTCCCGACCGACATTGTCCGTTACCTCATCATAATGTTCCCCCACTCCTGGGATCCGGATCAATTCGCCATCGGCTCGATTGGCGGGCGAACTGCATCGCGCCGAATACCATCCCGTGCGCCTTTCCCTTTCGCCAAATCTTCAAGCGGCGCTGCAGCTGATCGGGATATTGCCCCGGACGCTCGCGTGCAGACGCTCCACGCGAGCGAGCCGGGCGCGAGGGCAGTCCCAGGGCTGGCGTGATCGACTGCCAATCGGTCAAAGCTCCGCATGCTAAAACAAGGGGTTACGACGCCGGCAAGAAGAATGTCGGCCGCAAGCTGCGACACATGGCCGTCGATGCGGAACGGATGGGCGGCTGTTGATGGTCAAGCTCACCACCGCCGATATCTCCGACAGTACCGGCGCTCAGGCGTCCTGAATGGTATCCGCAGCGATGGCCATTGGTCAAGCATCTGTTCGCCGATGGCGCCTATGACCGGCAGAAGCTCATGAACAAAGCCCCCCATCTCGACTTCGTGGTCGAGATCATCGGTGGGTCCGACGACAAGAAGGGCTTCCAGATGCTGCCCCGCCGCTGGGTCGTCGAGCGGACCTTCGGCTGGATGACCCGATGGCGCCGCCTCGTGCGCGACTACGAGCAGCGCTTCGACGTCTCTCGCAATGAATTCTTGTCGCAATGGGCGGCAATCTCATCCGCCGAAACGCTCATCCGTGAATTTCAAAACAGACTCTTACAGGCCAGCCAAAAGTAAAGCATGCTCAGCGTCCTGTTTTGGTTTTCTTGCCGGAGCGTGCCGCCGGTTGTTTGGCAAATCACGACAATACCCAATGTCTGGGCGATAGCTGAGCCAAAAGCCGGTAAGTCGAGGACGAGATTTCGGTGAGTTTATTAACCGAGCAGGGCGAGGTACTTGCTCGGGCAGCCTCCGGTGTTACCCTCCGGAAAACAATAAATAAACGAGGTGGTGCCATGGCTAGGAGACGAGTTCTAACCGGGGGTATTGCCCAAGAGTCCCACAGTTTCAACCCTATCATCACTCGTCGCGAGCGCTTCACGATTATTGAAGGCCAGGGTGCCGTCGAGCTCAACCGCGGAGCAAATTCCACGTTCGGCGGGGTTGTTGACTCCGCTCATGAAGCGGGCGTTGATTTGATTGTCCCCACCCTTTTTCGGGCCCAATCTGGTGGACCCGTGGACGACGTAGTCTTCGCCGAGGTGAGTGAAATCATGGTTGAAGCGGCAAAGCGGGGCGACTTCGACGCTATCGTAGTTCCTCTGCATGGCGGTATGCTTACCGAGACCCTTTCGGACCCAGAGGGTCTGTTGGTTGAGCGACTCCGTGCCATCGTTGACAATGAGGTGCCGATTACGGCGGCATTTGACCTCCATGCTTACGTGAAAGAAAGCACGCTGGCGCCCCTCGATTTCGTTTCGGGTTATTTAACAAACCCGCACGAGGACCAGTCCGCCACAGCAAAGCGGGCTTTCCGAGCAGCGATGGGAATTCTTGACGGCACGTTCGATCCGGTTCTGGCCGCCACCTTCCTACCGATGCTGACGTTGGGCAATGACACTACGCTCTCCGGCCCGCTCGTCGAGATACACGCCTATGCCCACAATGCAGTGGAGCAGGGCCGGGCATGGGATGTATCCATTTTTAACTCTCAGCAATTTTTGGACGTCCCCTCGATAGGGCAGACCGTATTGGCCTATGGAAACGGCGAAGTTGATGAGGCACGAAAGGTTGCGAATGAGATCATGAAAATGATCTGGGACTACCGGGACGATCTGATCACAAAGTACCCAACCCTTGAGGAGCAGCTGAAGGACATCGAACAATCGGCTCGTCCGATTATTGTTGGTGATCAGGGAGACCGGGTGATTGCAGGCAGCCCAGGAGACAGCACTTTCATCCTAAACTACCTTTTGGAAAACAAGATCAACGTCGAAACTTACTTTCCGATCTATGATGCCGACGCCGTGGCAACATGTGATCGTGCGGGTATCGGAGGCGAGATCTGCCTAAATTTTGGGGGAAAATACTCCAGCGCAAGCCCGAGCGTGACCGCCAAGGGCAAGGTTGTAAGTCTGGGTGCGAATGTGCCGGTCGTGTACGACGGTCCGTCGGACCGCGGCACAAAAACGTACATTGAAAAATATGCGGTCTTTAGGATCGGGAACATCAGCGTATTACTCACAAACCAGCCGTACTCCTATGTGGACCCCGCCTATTTCAGAGCCATGGGTCTCGATCCTGAAAAGGCCAAAATCATTGTCACTCGCTCTGGCTATCACTTTCAGCTGAATTTCGCCAAGATTGGCCACGTGGTTACGGTAGATACGCCAGGCATGAGCTCGTACTACGTTCATCAGTTGCCTTGGCAACACGCGCGGCCGTTCCATCCTGTCGACAAGATCGAGTATGAGCCTCGCCAATATACTCGCCGTCGAGTTTGACGCCTTCTGCGGCATTCTAATGGTCTTACCAGATCGAAGGTTATGTTCCATTTGTTCCGTAAGACCGTATGTCGGTCTTTGCTGCTGATGAGGTTGACTAGCCCTACACTGCGTGTCCGAGGGTGCTCGGGCGGTCCGAGCAGATCCACAGGAGGACGAACAGTGGCAGACTTAGAGGGCAGCATTTGTCGGAATCGATGTCGCGAAGCTCAAGGCTGTCGTGCGATAGCTGAAGCGCGGATCAAGCACCGGGACGTAGCGTGAGAACGTGTCGACGACCGTCAGGACACGGATCTTGCCGGTGGCGAGCTGATCGTGAACGAAATCCATCGCCCATACGTCGTTCGGACGGGGACGTGCGGATCCCATCATGGCCAGGAGCGACAGAGGCTCGTTTGTTCGGTTGTCAGGTTTCGTTAAGCTTGGGCGCATCCGGGCCACGGGGCACCGGGAAGCACGCAAGTGCGGGCAGGCCGTCGTATGCAGATGAACTGCGAGTTCTAGTCTAGCACATTATCTGGCCGCCCCTACGACTCGCCCGGATGCGCTACGAGCGCGGATTCGTATTTGTCGTTTTGCCCTCTGGCGGCCGCGCTCGGTGATCAGCCGATCCAGTTCGCGGGCGACCCCCATGCCCGAGAGCGACGTGTCGGCCACGAGCGCCAGGCACTCGCGCGTGCAATCGTCGACGACGGCGAGGATGCGGAAGGGACGCCCGTCGGTGAGCTGGTCCCATACGAAGTCGAGCGACCAGCGTTCGTCGGGACGCAGCGGCACCAGCATCGGCGCCCTGGTCCCGATCGCCCGCTCCCGCAAACAACTGCTTAAGGAAATGTGCGCCGATGCAGGAAAGGCACAATCCGACAACCCAGGCTCCTATAGCGCCGGCCGCGGCCGCCACCTCGGCGAATGGTGAGCTTTTCCTCGCGATAGAGTCGGAACAGCTTCTTGTGGTTCACGACGAGGCCTTCACGCCTCAGCATCACGAGAAGACGCCGATAGCCAAAGCGACAACGCTCCTGTGCGATCGCTTTAATCCGCTCGCGAACCTCGCGGTCGTCCGCCCCGCTGATCTCGTAGCGAACCGTCATGCGGCAACAGCCGACGGCTTTACACGCCCGCCGTTCGCTCATCCCGAAGGCATCCTTCAGGCGAGCGACAGCTTTCCGCTTGGCCGCGGGCGTCACCATTAATGGGATGGTCCGCCCCGTCCTCCTCGCTCATCATGCGGAGGTCAGATCAATGGAGGAAAGTAGCATGGCGCATCGTAATTTGCCGCGACCCGCGGCTGTCTATGGAATCGATATTGGCAAGAACATTTTGCACGTCGTTGGCCTGAGCTGCGACGGCATGCCTGTTCAGAAAGCCCGCTTTCGGCGAGAGACCCTTCTGCAGTTCTTTACACGCGCAGATCCGAGCATAGTCGGCATGGAATCCTGCGCAGGTTCACAGTGGCTCGCCCGGAAATACAGGCACTTGGTCACACAGTGCGCTTGATCCCCGCGCAATTCGTGAAGCCGTACGTGAAGTCGAACAAGAACGATATCATCGACGCTGAGGCGATCGCGGAAGCTATGACACGGCCGACAATGCGCTTCGTCACCGTGAAGGAAACTGATCAGGTCGATCTTCAAGCGCTGCACAGGATTCGTGACCAGATGATCGGCTCGAGGGCGCCTGATCAACCAGATGCGGGCTTTCTGCCTGGAATACGGCGTCCCTTTGCGTCAAGGCGCGGGATTGTTCAAACTTGATCTGCCGCACGCCTTGAATGACGAGGAGAACGATTTGCGCCGGCTGCTGGGCGATTTAAACGCCGATCTCTCTCGCCTTGAAGAGCGTATCCGCCAGGTGACGAAGGAGATCGAAGCGATAGCCGTTCGAGAGGACGTCGCACGCCGACTGATGACAATCCGTGGTATCGGCGCATTAGGTGCGACTGCATTGCTCGCCGCTATCGGCAACGGGCAGCAGTTCCGCACAGCCCGCGCTCTAGCGGCATGGCTGGGCTTGGTGCCCAGACAAAACTCGACTGGAGGAAAACAGACGTTGCTGGCCATCAGCAAACGCGGCAACCGCTATGTGAGAAAGCTCCTGGTGCACGGAGCGCGATCCTGCTTTCGGCATCTGGACCGAACGCGCGATCGCTTGGGAAGCTGGCTCAACGGTCTTCAGTCTAGCATGCATCCGAACAAAGCCATCGTCGCACTTGCCGCCAAGATGGCACGCATTGTCTGGGTGGTTTTAAACAAGCCGGGTGCACTCTACGAACGCGGAGATCCTGCGTTCGCCTGACGCTTGCGGCTCGATTGCAAGGCTCGGGAATCGTGATGACGAAACAGTGGATCAGCATGCCATAAGCCCTGTGCAAAAAAGCGGGCTTCGTGCCCGAACCATCTATTGGGAACGGCATGTGCGGATCTCATGATGGCTTGGCTGCAACAGCAGTCCACGCGCGAGAGGCCGGATACATTTATGCAACTGAAATCGTCATCGTGATGTCGCGACACCTTGCACGGACGAGGCGGACCATACATTCTTTCCCACGAGATCCTTCAGCGCCGCATTGTCGAGCATGGCGTCCGCCAGGAGCCGCTTCAGCCGTGCGCTCTGGTCCTCCAGGCTCTTCAGACGCTTTGCCTCAGAGACATCCATGCCGCCGAGCGGGCCTTCCAATTGTCGATCGAGGCGTCGCTGACCCCGTGCTTGCGGCACAGATCCGCGACCGAGACCCCGGCCTCGCCATCAATGGCGTGGTGCCCGAGGGAGCAATTATGAAGGCCGCCATATAGAAAAGTCACAATTATCGAGATCGGGCAGCACTGCGACGCGCTTTGCCTGGTGACCGAGGGAACGTCGCCGTTGTTCGGCGTGGCGCTCCGGCGCCGTCTTCACAGAGTGGTGCCGTTCCTTTGGAGCTCTCCCGTTTCGTATGCGGGACAGTGGTCGCGATCATAACCCGCCAGAGGTTAGCAGGCAGGTACTTCAGCGAAGAGAGCTCACCTCGGATCATACACGAGATAATAGTTGACCGGAGAATCATCATGTGAGGCGGGATAGATGGATGCAGACCACGCGGTTCACCTCAAATGCACTGCAGATCGGGGGCGGACCATAGATCTTTGTCCAGTTGAAGTACGTCGCCTGGCTGACCCCCGCCATGCGAGAGATCTCCGCGACCGGGACTCCGTCCGATCCCTGCTCCAAATTGAACGCGTTCTGCACGTCCGAAAACTTCGATACCTTCATCGTCTTCCGCTCCTCCCAGCCAAGGGACGTTACTGCGGAAACTCCAGTTTCGAACGATCCAGTTTTTAAGGATCAGAGCCCAGCTAATCATCTCGCGCAGCCATCCGACTCCGAAGCGGCTGTCTTTGACGGCGCCATTAGGTGACGTTCAGCATCACAGTCTGCCATGATGAAGTCCTGCCGTTCGTCACCTTCTTCCCTGGCGCACTTCACGCGAAATGGATCTCACGCGCCGTCTTGCTGAGGATTTCCGTGCCGGTTTCGGTCACGATGACATGCTCACTGCATCCTATAATGAAATCGG
>NZ_JAMYRY010000054.1:0-15034 GCF_040321655.1 Mesorhizobium sp. M0306
ACTGTTGCTCGGCCTAGGAGTTAGCCGCCGGCGACATGTTTTTATTATTTTCTGTGGGCGCCGCGGGGTGCGGGGGGGGCCCCGCCCGCCACTCCTTTCGCGTCGAAGGGAGGCTGCGTAACGCGAAGAGTGCGAAAACCTCTTTCCTGAGGGCCGCAAACCGGCCTTCAGGAAACGGGTTTTCTCCCGTTTCTGGCCCACCGCCAATTGGCGGCGGGTGAAGAGACAAGAAGCCGCCGACAGGCGGCGGGCAACAAGACAGGGCCACCAAGGTGGCCCGAGATGCAAGGCGAGCCGCGGCGAGGTTCGTCCCGAGAATTGAGCTAAGGAGCGACGATGGCCCAGACCCAGACTTTCAATGGCCGCAGACGCGTACGCAAGTTTTTCGGAAAGATCCCGGAAGTTGCGGAGATGCCGAACCTGATCGAGGTTCAGAAGGCATCCTATGACCAGTTCCTGATGGTGGAGGAGCCCAAGGGTGGGCGTCCTGACGAGGGGCTGCAGGCAGTTTTCAAGTCGGTCTTCCCGATTTCAGATTTTTCCGGCTCCTCGATGCTGGAATTCGTGAAATATGAGTTCGAGGGACCGAAATTCGACGTTGACGAATGCCGTCAGCGCGACCTGACCTATGCGGCGCCGCTCAAGGTGACGCTGCGCCTCATCGTGTTCGATATCGACGAGGATACCGGCGCGAAGTCGATCAAGGACATCAAGGAGCAGGACGTCTACATGGGCGACATGCCGCTCATGACGTTGAACGGCACCTTCATCGTCAACGGCACCGAGCGCGTCATCGTCTCGCAGATGCACCGTTCGCCAGGCGTCTTCTTCGACCATGACAAGGGCAAGTCGCACTCGTCCGGCAAGCTTCTGTTTGCCGCGCGGGTCATTCCCTATCGCGGTTCGTGGCTCGACATCGAGTTCGATAGCAAGGACGTCGTGCATGCCCGCATCGATCGCCGCCGCAAGATTCCGGTGACGTCGCTGCTGATGGCGCTCGGCATGGACGGCGAAGAGATCCTGTCGACCTTCTACAACAAGATCATCTACAAGCGCGCCGGCGACCACTGGCGCATCCCGTTCAACGTCGAGCGTTTCCGCGGCCTCAAGGCCGTTGGTGACCTGGTCGATGCCGACACCGGCGAAGTCGTCGTCGAGGCCGGCAAGAAGATCACCGCCCGCCAGGCCAGGGCGCTTGGCGAGAAGGGTCTCAAGGCGATCAAGGCGACCGACGAGGATCTGCTCGGCAACTATCTTGCCGAGGATATCGTCAACTACGCGACCGGCGAGATCTTCCTCGAAGCCGGCGACGAGATCGACGAAAAGACGCTGAAAGTGCTGCTCGGCACCGGCGAGGACGAGATCAAGGTCCTCGACATCGACCACGTCAATGTCGGCGCGTATATCCGCAACACGCTCAACGTCGACAAGAACGAGAGCCGCCAGGACGCATTGTTCGATATCTACCGCGTGATGCGCCCCGGCGAGCCGCCGACGCTCGAAACCGCCGAAGCCATGTTCAACTCGCTGTTCTTCGACAGCGAGCGCTATGATCTGTCGGCCGTCGGCCGCGTCAAGATGAACATGCGCCTCGAGCTCAAGGCCGAGGATACCGTGCGTGTGCTGCGCAAGGACGACATCCTGGCCGTGGTCAAGACGCTGGTCGAACTGCGCGACGGCAAGGGCGAAATCGACGATATCGACAATCTCGGCAATCGCCGCGTGCGCTCGGTTGGCGAGCTGATGGAGAACCAATACCGCGTCGGCCTGCTGCGTATGGAGCGCGCGATCAAGGAACGCATGTCCTCGATCGAGATCGACACGGTGATGCCGCAGGACCTGATCAACGCCAAGCCGGCAGCCGCCGCCGTGCGCGAGTTCTTCGGTTCCTCGCAGCTGTCGCAGTTCATGGATCAGACCAACCCGTTGTCGGAGATCACCCACAAGCGCCGTCTTTCGGCGCTTGGACCGGGCGGTCTGACCCGCGAGCGTGCCGGTTTCGAAGTGCGCGACGTGCACCCGACGCATTACGGCCGCATCTGCCCGATCGAGACGCCGGAAGGCCCGAATATCGGCCTGATCAACTCGCTTGCGACCTTCGCGCGCGTCAACAAATACGGCTTCATCGAGAGCCCGTACCGCAAGATCGTCAACGGCAAGCTGACCAATGAGGTCGTTTACCTCTCGGCAATGGAAGAGGCCAAGCACCACGTCGCGCAGGCTAATGCCGAGCTCGACAAGAATGGTCATTTCGTCGACGAATTCGTCATTTGCCGTAACGCCGGCGAAGTGATGATGGCGCCGCGCGAAAACGTCGATCTGATGGACGTGTCGCCGAAGCAGATGGTGTCGGTGGCCGCGGCCCTGATCCCGTTCCTCGAGAACGACGACGCCAACCGTGCGCTGATGGGCTCGAACATGCAGCGTCAGGCCGTGCCGCTGGTGCGCGCCGAAGCGCCGTTCGTCGGCACCGGCATGGAGCCGATCGTCGCCCGTGACTCGGGCGCCGCCATCGGCGCCCGCCGCGGCGGCATCGTCGACCAGGTGGACGCGACGCGTATCGTCATCCGCGCCACGGAAGATCTCGATCCCGGCAAGTCCGGCGTCGACATCTACCGGCTGATGAAGTTCCAGCGTTCGAACCAGAACACCTGCATCAACCAGCGTCCGCTGGTGCGCATGGGCGACCGGGTCAACAAGGGCGACATCATTGCCGACGGCCCGTCGACCGAGCTCGGCGATCTGGCCCTCGGCCGCAACGTGCTGGTCGCGTTCATGCCGTGGAACGGCTACAACTACGAGGATTCCATCCTCTTGTCCGAGCGCATCGTCGCCGACGACGTCTTCACCTCGATCCACATCGAGGAGTTCGAAGTCATGGCCCGCGACACCAAGCTCGGCCCGGAGGAGATCACGCGCGACATCCCGAACGTCTCGGAAGAAGCGCTGAAGAACCTCGATGAGGCCGGCATCGTCTACATCGGTGCGGAAGTGCAGCCGGGCGACATCCTGGTCGGCAAGATCACGCCGAAGGGCGAAAGCCCGATGACGCCGGAAGAAAAGCTGCTGCGCGCCATCTTCGGTGAAAAGGCCTCGGACGTGCGCGACACCTCGATGCGCATGCCTCCGGGAACCTTCGGCACCGTCGTCGAAGTGCGTGTCTTCAACCGCCACGGCGTCGAGAAGGACGAGCGCGCCATGGCGATCGAGCGTGAGGAGATCGAACGCCTCGCCAAGGACCGCGACGACGAGCAGGCGATCCTGGACCGCAACGTCTATTCGCGTCTTTCCGACGTTCTCGTCGGCAAGGAAGCGATTGCCGGGCCGAAGGGCTTCAAGAAGGGCTCGAAGCTGTCGAAGGACACGCTCGACGAGTATCCGCGTTCGCAGTGGTGGCAGTTTGCCGTGGAGAACGAAAAGCTCCAGAGCGAACTGGAAGCCCTGCGTGGCCAGTACGACGATTCCAAGAAGGCGCTCGAGCAGCGCTTCATGGACAAGGTCGAGAAGGTGCAGCGCGGCGACGAAATGCCTCCGGGCGTCATGAAGATGGTCAAGGTCTTCGTGGCCGTGAAGCGCAAGATGCAGCCCGGCGACAAGATGGCCGGCCGGCACGGCAACAAGGGTGTCGTGTCGCGGATCGTTCCGGTCGAGGACATGCCTTTCCTCGAGGACGGCACGCATGCCGATATCGTGCTCAACCCGCTGGGTGTGCCGTCGCGCATGAATGTCGGCCAGATCCTGGAAACGCATCTGGGCTGGGCCTGCGCCGGAATGGGCAGGAAGATCGGCGATCTGATCGACGCGTACAAGACGGCGGGCGACATCAAGCCGCTGCGCAAGACGCTCGAGAGCTTCATGCCGGCCAACGACCGCAACGAGCCGGTCCGCGAATACGACGACGAGAGCATCGTTCGCCTCAGCGAGCAGATGCGCCGCGGCGTCTCAATCGCGACACCGGTGTTCGACGGCGCGCACGAGGCCGACATCAACATCATGCTGGAGCAGGCGGGCCTGCATACCAGCGGTCAGTCGCAGCTCTATGACGGACGCACCGGCGAACCGTTCGATCGCAAAGTGACGATGGGCTACATATATATGCTCAAGCTTCACCACCTTGTGGACGACAAGATCCACGCGCGTTCGATCGGTCCGTACTCGCTCGTTACCCAGCAGCCGCTGGGCGGCAAGGCGCAGTTCGGTGGCCAGCGCTTCGGCGAGATGGAGGTCTGGGCGCTCGAAGCGTACGGCGCCGCCTACACGCTGCAGGAGATGCTGACGGTGAAGTCGGACGACGTCGCCGGCCGCACCAAGGTCTACGAGGCGATCGTCAGGGGCGACGACACCTTCGAGGCCGGCATCCCCGAGAGCTTCAACGTTCTCGTCAAGGAAATGCGGTCTCTCGGCCTCAATGTCGAGCTGGAGAACACCAAGCTCGACGACAACCCGATCCGGCTGCCCGACGCGGCCGAATAAGCAAGACGCTCGGTCGCGGGAGAGGGCTCTCGCGACCGGGGCGCACCCAAATTCTTCGGCCGATGGCCGATCAAGTCGGCGGGCGTTTGGCCCGCGCTAGATGCAAGGGGTTTTCGAGGACCCCGAAAAGGAGAACGGCATGAACCAAGAGGTCATGAATCTCTTCAACCCCCAGGCGCCCGCGCAGGTGTTCGATTCCATCCGGATCTCGCTTGCCAGCCCTGAGAAGATTCTGTCCTGGTCGTTCGGCGAGATCAAGAAGCCGGAGACCATCAACTACCGCACCTTCAAGCCGGAGCGTGACGGCCTGTTCTGCGCGCGCATTTTTGGTCCGATCAAGGACTATGAGTGCCTGTGCGGCAAGTACAAGCGCATGAAGTACAAGGGCGTCATCTGCGAGAAGTGCGGCGTCGAAGTCACGCTGTCGCGCGTCCGCCGCGAGCGCATGGGCCATATCGAGCTGGCAGCACCGGTCGCCCACATCTGGTTCCTGAAGTCGCTGCCGTCGCGCATCGGCACGCTGCTCGACATGACGCTGAAGGACATCGAGCGGGTTCTCTACTTCGAGAACTACATCGTCACCGAACCCGGCCTCACCGCGCTGAAGGAGCACCAGCTGCTCAGCGAGGAAGAGTACATGATGGCCGTCGACGAGTATGGCGAGGATTCGTTCACCGCCATGATCGGCGCCGAGGCGATCCACGACCTTCTGGCCGGCATGGACCTCGAGAAGATCGCCGGCGATTTGCGTTCGGAGCTGGCTTCGACCACCTCCGAGATCAAGCAGAAGAAGTACCTGAAGCGGCTCAAGGTCGTCGAGAACTTCATGGAATCCGGCAACCGTCCGGAATGGATGATCATGAAGGTGGTTCCGGTGATCCCGCCGGACCTGCGTCCGCTTGTCCCGCTGGACGGCGGCCGTTTCGCCACGTCGGATCTGAACGACCTCTATCGCCGCGTCATCAACCGTAACAACCGCTTGAAGCGGCTGATCGAGCTGCGCGCGCCCGGCATCATCGTGCGTAATGAAAAGCGCATGCTGCAGGAAGCCGTCGATGCGCTGTTCGACAACGGCCGTCGCGGCCGCGTCATCACCGGCGCCAACAAGCGTCCGCTGAAGTCGCTGTCCGACATGCTGAAGGGCAAGCAGGGCCGGTTCCGTCAGAACCTGCTCGGCAAGCGCGTCGACTATTCCGGCCGCTCGGTCATCGTCACCGGTCCGGAGCTCAAGCTGCACCAGTGCGGCCTGCCGAAGAAGATGGCGCTCGAACTGTTCAAGCCCTTCATCTACGCCCGTCTCGACGCCAAGGGCTACTCCTCGACCGTCAAGCAGGCGAAGAAGCTGGTCGAGAAGGAGCGTCCGGAGGTCTGGGATATCCTCGACGAGGTCATCCGCGAGCATCCGGTGCTTTTGAACCGCGCACCGACGCTGCACCGCCTCGGTATCCAGGCGTTCGAGCCGATCCTGATCGAAGGCAAGGCGATCCAGCTTCACCCGCTGGTCTGCACGGCCTTCAACGCCGACTTCGACGGCGACCAGATGGCGGTCCACGTGCCGCTGTCGCTGGAAGCGCAGCTCGAAGCCCGCGTGCTGATGATGTCGACCAACAACATCCTGCACCCGGCTTCCGGCGCGCCGATCATCGTGCCGTCGCAGGACATGGTTCTCGGTCTCTACTATCTCTCGATCGTCAACCAGAACGAGCCGGGCGAGGGCATGGTGTTTGCCGACATGGGCGAGCTCCAGCACGCGCTGGAGACCAAGGCGGTGACGCTGCACGCCAAGATCAAGGGACGCTTCCGCACGGTCGACGCCGACGGCAAGGTCGTGTCGAAGATCTACGACACCACGCCTGGCCGCATGATTATTGGCGAGCTTCTGCCGAAGAACCACAACGTGCCCTACGAGACCGCCAACCAGGAGATGACCAAGAAGAACATCTCCAAGATGATTGACACCGTCTACCGCCATTGCGGTCAGAAGGAGACGGTCATTTTCTGCGATCGCATCATGGCTCTCGGCTTCAGCCACGCCTGCCGTGCCGGCATTTCGTTCGGCAAGGACGACATGCTGATCCCGGACGCCAAGATCAAGCTGGTGTCCGACACCGAGGCTTTGGCCAAGGAGTACGAGCAGCAGTACAATGACGGCCTGATCACGCAGGGCGAGAAGTACAACAAGGTCGTCGACGCCTGGGCTAAGTGCTCGGAAAAGGTCGCCGACGAAATGATGGCCCGCATCAAGGCGGTCGAGTTCGAGGACAACGGCCGTCAGAAGCCGATGAACTCGATCTACATGATGTCGCACTCCGGTGCGCGCGGCTCGCCCACCCAGATGCGCCAGCTCGCCGGCATGCGCGGCCTGATGGCCAAGCCTAGCGGTGAAATCATCGAGACGCCGATCATCTCGAACTTCAAGGAAGGCCTCACCGTGCTCGAGTACTTCAACTCGACCCACGGCGCCCGCAAGGGTCTGGCCGACACCGCCTTGAAGACGGCGAACTCGGGTTACCTGACGCGTCGTCTCGTCGACGTGGCGCAGGACTGCATCGTCAACTCACTCGACTGCGGCACCGACAAGGGCCTCACCATGCAGCCGATCGTCGATGCCGGTCAGGTCGTCGCCTCGGTTGGCCAGCGCGTTCTCGGCCGCACCTCGCTCGACGACATCACCCACCCGGTCACCGGCGAGGTTCTGGTCAAGGCCGGAACGCTGATGGACGAGCGTGACGTGGAACAGATCGAAAAGGCCGGCGTGCAGTCGGTCCGCATCCGTTCGGCGCTGACCTGCGAGGTCAGGGTCGGCGTCTGCGCGGTCTGCTACGGACGCGATCTGGCCCGCGGCACGCCCGTCAACCAGGGCGAGGCTGTCGGCGTCATCGCGGCGCAGTCGATCGGCGAGCCGGGCACCCAGCTCACCATGCGTACCTTCCACATGGGCGGCACGGCGCAGGTGGTGGATTCCTCGTTCCTTGAAGCCTCGTACGAGGGCAAGGTCGAGATCCGCAACCGCAACGTGGTGCGCAACTCCGACGGCCAGCTGATGGTCATGGGCCGCAACATGGCGGTGCTGATCCTCGACGAAGCCGGCAAGGAACGCGCCACGCACCGCGTCACCTACGGTTCGCGCATCTTCGTCGACGATGGCGACAAGGTGAAGCGCGGCCAGCGTATCGCCGAGTGGGATCCTTATACCCGCCCGATCCTCACCGAAATCGAGGGCAGGGTGGCATTCGAGGATCTGGTCGATGGCATTTCCGTTCAGGAAACCGCCGACGAATCGACCGGCATCACCAAGCGCGAGGTCATCGACTGGCGTTCGACGCCACGCGGCAACGACCTCAAGCCGGCGATCGTCGTCCAGGATGCCAAGGGCAAGGTCGGCAAGCTGTCGAAGGGCGGCGACGCCCGCTTCCTGCTCTCGGTCGAGGCCATTCTTTCGGTCGAGCCGGGCGCACAGGTTCGCCCCGGCGACGTGCTGGCGCGTATTCCGATGGAAAGCGCCAAGACCAAGGACATCACCGGCGGTCTGCCGCGTGTGGCCGAACTGTTCGAGGCACGCCGTCCGAAGGATCACGCTATCATCGCCGAGATCGATGGCACGATCCGCTTCGGCCGCGACTACAAGAACAAGCGCCGTATCATCATCGAGCCGCATGACTCGACGCTTGAGCCGGTCGAATACCTGATCCCGAAGGGCAAGCCGTTCCATCTCCAGGACGGCGACGTCATCGAGAAGGGCGACTATATCCTCGACGGCAATCCGGCGCCGCACGACATCCTGGCGATCAAGGGCGTGGAGGCGCTTGCCTCCTACCTCGTCAACGAAATCCAGGAGGTCTACCGCCTGCAGGGCGTGTCGATCAACGACAAGCACATCGAGGTGATCGTTCGCCAGATGCTGCAGAAGGTCGAGATCACCACGCAGGGCGATTCGACCTACATTCCGGGCGACCACGTCGACGTGATCGAGCTGGAAGAGGTCAATGAGCGCCTGGTCGAGGAAGGCAAGAAGCCGGCCGAAGGCCAGCCGGTGCTGCTTGGCATCACCAAAGCCTCGCTGCAGACGCCGTCCTTCATCTCGGCCGCCTCCTTCCAGGAGACGACGAGGGTGCTGACCGAAGCTGCGGTTGCCGGCAAGACCGACATGCTGCAGGGGCTGAAGGAAAACGTCATCGTCGGCCGGCTGATCCCGGCCGGTACCGGCGGTACGATGAGCCAGATCCGGCGCATCGCCACCTCGCGCGACGAGTTGATCATCGACGAGCGCCGCAAGGCGTCCGGCGTCGAGGTCGCCGAGCCGATGCTGACCGACATGGCTTCCGCCGCACAGTAAGCGCGCAAGAAAGATGAAGATAGAAAAGGGGCCCAAGTGGCCCCTTTTCGCATTTTGGCTCTCCCAATCGGATCGGAGAAGAAAACGATGAGCAGGAAGACCTGGGCTTCTGTCGACGACTATATTGTCGAGGCTCTTTTCGAGGCGGATGCTGCCCTCGATGCCGTTCTGGCGGCCAACCATGATCAGGGCCTGCCGCCGATCGACGTTTCGCCGGCACAGGGCAAGCTGCTGTCACTTCTTGCGCGAATGCAGGGAGCGAAGAAGGTACTCGAAATCGGCACGTTGGGCGGCTACTCGACAATCTGGATGGCGCGAGCGTTGCCCGTGGACGGCAAGGTCGTGACGCTCGAGCTTGATCCGCACCACGCCAGCGTCGCGCGGTCGAATTTTGAACGTGCAGGGGTGTCGGACCGGGTGGAACTGCGGGTCGGACCGGCGCTTCAATCGCTTGAGGCGTTAGGCGCCGAGAATGCCGGGCCGTTCGACTTCATCTTCATCGACGCCGACAAGCCGAACAACCCGCACTATCTGTCCTGGGCGATGCGTCTTTCGAGGCCGGGGACCGTCATCGTCTGCGACAATGTCATCCGTGACGGCGCGGTGGTGAATGAAGATGGCCGCGACGCCAATGTCGAAGGGGCACGCGCGGCGTTCTCGTTCATCGGCAGCGACAAGCGTCTGGAAGGCACCGCGATCCAGACTGTTGGCGCCAAGGGCTATGACGGCTTTGCAATAGCGATCGTCGACTGAAGCTGCTACCGGCGGCGGGCTTTTGAAGGAATGGTCAATTGAACGAGGCAACCATCTGGGAATTGATCAACGCTGGCCGAGATCGCATGAGCTTTGGGCAGCGAAGACTTTGGGAGCTGATCAAGATCGATCCAGAAGAATGGCTGCATCACTCTCCTGCTGGGAGTGATCATCGCATCTGGGTCGTAGGTTTGATCGGCCGGAGCGTGATTTCGTACAATGACATTGAAGGCGGGTTCGACCGTTCAAATTTCATGCGATATGGAGAAATCACCGAGCTTGGCTGGGGGCAGGCCGATCTCGAGGTGGTGGTTCAAGATGTCATGAGCGAACTTGAACAAGGACACCGGACGGCTCCCGTTGCTTCTGCGCCTCGTCCGGGAGAATTCCCGGACCGCAAGCCAAGATGATCCGGAACTTTCAAGGTCGCCCTACCGGCGTCAGTGTCAATCGAAAAACGCATCGACCATATTGCGCTTGCCCAACATGAAGGCATCGGCGACGTGCTGCAGTGGCGCGAGGTCGACGTCGGAGGTGCCGGCGCGCACGATCTCGGCGAATCGCTTGTAGAGCATCGGGTACTCTGCTTCCGGCTCCTCGTGAACGACGCGGCCATCGACAGCCAGCTTTGAGCCGCCGCCAGAAAGTACCATCGATCCGGCCTCGGTATCGGCCAGAATGTCCCAGCTTTGCGGGCCGGTCTGGCGCCAGTCGAGTTCCATCGTCACCGGCAGACCGTTCAAAGTGCGGAAGGCGATATGGGCGGCGATCGGGGCTGCGCGGTTTTCGGGGAAATCGAGCACTGCCGAACTGATGAACATCGGCGGCAGGATGTGGGTGGCGATCGACAGCGCGTTGATGCCGGGATCGAACACGCCAAAGCCGCCGGGAGCCCAGATCCATTCCTGATTCGGATGCCAGCGGCGCACGTCTTCCTTCCAGTTGATGGCGACCGACCTGATCGTGGTCGAGCCGAGGAATGTACGCGCAGCTTCGACAGCCGGCGCATAGCGTGAATGCCAGCTGGCGAACAGGCAGACGCCGTTCGCTGCCGCCAGCGCCTTCAGGTCTTCGACCTCGCTGACCGTGGCGCCGGGCGGCTTTTCCAGGAAGACATGCTTTTTCGCCACCAGCGCCGTGCGTGCGGCGTCATAGCGAAACTGCGGCGGCATGCACAGCGACACCGCCTCGAGCTCCGGCATCGCGTCGAGCATCGCTTCGATCGTCGGAAAATTCGGGATGTCTTCGACTTTGCCGTGGCGGCTCGCTGCGGCGACCAGGCGATAATCCTGGTCCTTCGCCAAGGCCGGCAGGTGCTGGTCGCGGACGATCTTCCCCACACCGACGATGCCGAGCTTGATGGGATTAGAGGACATGGGAGCTCCGCAGGTTGAGTGTGCTTGGTTTTGCCAGAGGTCGCTTCTTAGCAGAGAACTTGTGCCGGGCAAGTCGCCGGGCTTTTGTCGCCGGCTCGTGAGATCGACCGCGATTCAGATCTCTTCAGATAGGCACATCGAACGTTACGATCGACACTTCGCCCTCGAGCGCGCCCTGATATGCGGACAGATGCGGCTCCTCGTCGGGCACGCCGTCCAGGTCGCCGATCTGATCGAGCTCGGCCTCGGCATAACCTTCCGCGGCAAGCGATTCGAGAGCGCGGCGCACCGCCGAATCGTCGTCCGGCGCGACCAGCATCACATGCACGCCTTCCGGCTTGCCGCCTTTGCGCTTCCACACCCGGCCGGTAATAATGGTGACCGGGCGCTCCTCATTGTCATTCACGGGTTCGTACCTCCGGGCGAGGGGGTTTTGGCTATTCATGCCGCCTTTTCGCACGAAGTACGGCCCGGAAACAGCCGCAAGCCGGTCACATTCTGCCTTCCTCTTGAAAAACGCCGCAAGAAAATTACATGCGTTTTTCGCATGGCTGCCAAGCCTCGGGTTCAGCGCAATATTTGCCGCTCCGGGGTTGACGGACGGTGACCATACGAGTAGAAGCCGCCCAGTCAGAACCGATGTGAGGCTCTTGCTTCCGAAGCGACACGCTTTGGAGTTTGCCTCAAACAGGGTTCGTTTTACGAGCGAAAAGACATTTCCGGCGTGCATGAAGCGGCTTCCGCTTCCTCTGCCATTTGTTCGGGCAAGACCGCGAGGCGCGGTTTGTGGCCCGAATTTGCGTATGGAAATGACGCTTTGAGCGGCCCTGACCGGGCAAGACACGGAATTGAGAGACAAGAGGGTTTAATGCCTACCGTCAACCAGCTGATCCGCAAACCGCGCATTGCGCCGGTGAAGCGCAACAAGGTCCCGGCCATGCAGCAGAACCCGCAGAAGCGGGGCGTCTGCACGCGCGTCTACACCACGACGCCGAAGAAGCCGAACTCGGCGCTGCGCAAGGTGGCCAAGATCCGCCTGACCAATGGTTTTGAAGTGATCGGTTACATCCCCGGCGAAGGCCACAACCTTCAGGAGCACTCGGTGGTGATGATCCGCGGCGGTCGCGTCAAGGATCTTCCGGGCGTCCGTTACCACATCATCCGCGGCGTGCTCGACACGCAAGGCGTGAAGAACCGCAAGCAGCGCCGTTCGAAATACGGCGCCAAGCGTCCGAAGTGACCGAAGCGTAGCCGAGGTCGTTCCGGGCGGCGTCAAGCGACGATCCGGGATCCAGGCCACCGCGTAGAATTGAGGCAGAGAAAAAATGTCCCGTCGTCACAGTGCAGAAAAGCGTGAGATCAATCCGGACCCGAAGTTCGGCGATCTGATCGTCACCAAGTTCATGAACGCCGTCATGTATGACGGCAAGAAGTCGGTTGCCGAGACCATCGTCTACGGCGCGCTCGACCAGGTCCAGTCCAAGACCAAGCAGGAGCCGGTCACCGTCTTCCATCAGGCGCTCGACAATGTAGCGCCGCATGTGGAAGTGCGTTCGCGCCGCGTCGGCGGCGCCACCTACCAGGTTCCGGTCGACGTGCGCCCCGAGCGCCGTCAGGCATTGGCCATCCGCTGGCTGATAGCCGCCGCCCGCAACCGCAACGAGACCACCATGGTCGACCGCCTCTCCGGCGAGCTGATGGACGCGGCCAACAACCGCGGCACCGCCGTCAAGAAGCGTGAAGACACCCACAAGATGGCAGAAGCCAACCGCGCTTTCGCGCACTACCGCTGGTAAAGCGCGAACGAGACTGAAGAGGCACCTCCCATGGCCCGCGAATATAAAATCGAAGACTACCGCAATTTCGGTATCATGGCGCATATCGACGCCGGCAAGACGACGACCACCGAGCGCGTCCTCTATTACACGGGCAAGTCGCACAAGATCGGCGAAGTCCACGACGGCGCTGCGACCATGGATTGGATGGAGCAGGAGCAGGAGCGCGGCATCACCATCACGTCGGCCGCCACCACGACCTTCTGGAAGGGTCGCGACGGCAAGATGTATCGCTTCAACATCATCGACACCCCCGGCCACGTCGACTTCACCATCGAGGTCGAGCGTTCGCTGCGCGTGCTCGACGGCGCCATCGCGCTGCTCGATGCCAATGCCGGTGTCGAGCCGCAGACGGAGACCGTCTGGCGCCAGGCCGACAAGTATCGCGTGCCGCGCATGATCTTCTGCAACAAGATGGACAAGATCGGCGCCGACTTTTACCGCTCGGTCGAGATGATCGGTTCGCGCCTCGGTGCGCATGCCGTCGTCATGCAGCTGCCGATCGGCGCCGAGACCGAGTTCAAGGGTGTCGTCGACCTCGTCGAGATGAACGCGCTGGTCTGGCGCGACGAGACGCTGGGCGCAGCCTGGGACATCGTCGAGATCCCTGCCGACCTCAAGGCCCGTGCCGAAGAATACCGCGAGAAGATGATCGAGGCCGCCGTCGAAATGGACGAGACGGCGCTCGAGAATTACCTCGAAGGCAAGATGCCGAGCAACGACGAGATCCGTGCGCTCATTCGCAAGGGCACGATCGCGGTGAAGTTCTATCCGATGTTCTGCGGCTCGGCCTTCAAGAACAAGGGCGTGCAGCCGCTGCTCGACGCCGTCGTCGAATATCTGCCGTCGCCGGCCGATGTCCCGGCCATCAAGGGCGTCGACGCCAAGACCGACGCCGAGATCGAGCGTCATGCCGACGACAACGAGCCGCTGTCGATGCTTGCCTTCAAGATCATGAACGACCCGTTCGTCGGTTCGCTCACCTTTGCCCGCATCTATTCGGGCAAGCTCACCAAGGGCATCTCGGTCGACAACACCGTGAAGGGCAAGAAAGAGCGCATCGGCCGCATGTTGCAGATGCATGCTAATTCGCGCGCCGACGTCGAAGAGGCTTTTGCCGGCGACATCGTCGCCCTCGCTGGTCTCAAGGACACCACCACCGGCGACACGCTCAGTGATCCGCTGCATCCGGTCATCCTCGAGCGCATGGAATTCCCCGATCCGGTTATCCAGATCGCCATCGAGCCGAAGACCAAGAACGACCAGGAAAAGATGGGCCTCGCCCTTCACCGCCTGGCCGCCGAGGATCCGTCCTTCCGCGTCAAGACCGACGAGGAAAGCGGCCAGACGATCATCTCCGGCATGGGCGAACTTCACCTCGACATCATCGTCGACCGCATGCGCCGCGAGTTCAAGGTCGAGGCCAATGTCGGCGCGCCGCAGGTGGCCTATCGCGAGACGATCACCCGCAAGCACGAGCAGGACTACACGCACAAGAAGCAGACCGGCGGTACCGGCCAGTTCGCCCGCGTCAAGATCCTGTTCGAGCCGAATCCGGAAAGCAGCGAATTCGAGTTCGAAACCAAGATCGTCGGCGGCGCTGTGCCGAAGGAATACATCCCCGGCGTCGAAAAGGGCATCAACAGCGTCATGACCTCGGGCCCGTTCGCCGGCTTCCCGATGATCGGCGTCAAGGCGACGCTGATCGATGGCGCCTACCACGACGTGGACTCGTCGGTTCTGGCCTTCGAAATCGCCGGCCGCGCCTGCTTCCGTGAAGCAGCCCCCAAGCTTGGCGTGCAGTTGCTCGAGCCGATCATGAAGGTCGAAGTGGTGACGCCGGAAGATTACGTCGGCAGCGTTATCGGCGACCTGAACGGCCGTCGCGGCCAGATCCAGGGCCAGGAAGCCCGTGGCGTCGCGGTGGTGATCAACGCGATGGTGCCGCTCGCCAACATGTTCAAATACGTGGACAACCTTCGCTCGATGAGCCAGGGCCGCGCGGCCTACACGATGCAGTTCGACCATTACGAACCGGTCCCGACCGCGGTCGCCCAGGAAGTCCAGAAGAAATACGCGTAACTCGAAACGAGTTGCACCAGTAACTTAATTCAAGGCCCGCACGGGCTGGCAGGAATGGAGAGATCACATGGCAAAAGGTAAATTCGAGCGCACAAAGCCTCATGTGAACATTGGCACGATTGGTCACGTCGACCATGGCAAGACGTCGCTGACGGCGGCGATCACCAAGTATTTTGGCG
>NZ_JAMYRY010000055.1:0-14004 GCF_040321655.1 Mesorhizobium sp. M0306
TGCGGACCATGTCGGCGCTGGATGGCTTCGTAACGGCGGCGGTCACCGGACCGCGGTTCCCGGATCCGCAAGACTGGATGTGCCCCCTCATGGGGTTGCGGCGCGACGTCCTGGCCAAAGGCTCTGCAACCGATCACGCCGTGTTTGCCAGCGTCGCCAGGATCCACAACCAGATCAACGAGACGCTCTTCGACAAACCGCAGGGTTATGCGCCCCGATTCGCCACCAAGCCCAGGGGCGGCATCGACGCCCGGCCGTGGTGCCAGGGGTTCTACGGCCATGAATCTCAACATCAAAAAATGGAAACGGCTGCTCGACCTCAACAACCCCCATCACGGCCTGCTGCTGCCGATCCTGATCTACTGCGTCGACAAAAAGGGGAGGCCCGTCCTCGGCAAGCCCAGGCCAGGACCCGAGACCGCGCACTTCATCGAGCACGAGGCGTACAAAGACATCGCCCTCGTCATCCCCGCTCTGCGCGAACTCCACTACGTCACCCATTATGACTCGGAGTGATCGGCGCCGGCGCGCCGACGAACGAGAGACTAACCATCAAGGCGATTTCGGGAAAGGTGCCTTGGCGCACCGCTTACCTTTCAACTCGCCTCTGCTCAGTCTAATTTCTCGATTGGTCATGGCACTTATATTACCCTTCCACGGGAATCGGTGATCGCAACGTCACCAGCGTGCCATGGCCGCCTCGCCTCAAGGCACGGGCTGGTCTCTCTCCAGAGCTTTTTGCAGAACCTTCAGGACACTATCCAGATGTGCGAGTCTATCGATGAGAAGCTCGCTTTCGCGACGACGTGGCGGTGATACATAGCCCATCCCCGGATGACAGGGTTCAGGTTCTGTATCAATACCTCCTGCGTGACGCTCGCATTGCCTTGGTGATTTCCCTGACGTTGTCGAGGAGTGCTTTAACACTCTTCCTTGCCGGCTTGATCAATAGTTTGTCGTCGTACTTGTGTACGTTTCTGGCCAAGGAAATCGAATCCCTCCGCGATGTTCGTGATCCGGGTCTTCCCTCTGAGAGTTCCAGACCTCGGGTGGCCAGGAACTGCCTGACCGCCGGAAGGACTTTGAATTCGAGCACATCGTTCGATGCGCCGGTCACCACAAAGTCATCGGCATAGCGGATGACGTTGAGCTGGGCGTTGCTGCGCGCGAGTTTCGACGATCCCACGCATGCGTAGACTGCCGCCTCCAGCCCCAACGCCATGTTTGCGATCACCGGCGAGATAATGCCCCTTGCGGGGTGCCCGCCGACGTCTCAAACAAAGTTCCCTCTGCTCGATGGCCTCGGCAGTCGAGCGTTCCGGCCGGAACCCATAGGAATTCGGGTCCGCCAGTGTCTCTGCCACCTGGTCCAGAGCGAGCTTCCATAACGCCTGCATCGGCTGGCACCGCATACAGGGAATTCCCAGCGGACGCTTCTTGCCGTTACTCTTGGGAATGTAAACTCGTCGCAACGGCATCGCGCGATAACCCGCGATGTCGAAGTGACATCATCCCGTTCCATCTGGCCGGCGGGGATAACCATATCTTACCGTCCACCCCCCGGCGTTCTCTTACCGCGATCGCAAGCTTTGTCGCGAAAAGAGAGGAAAGATACGAAATCGCAAGGCGGTGTAGACCGCGGATGCCATAGTCACTTACAGTCGGATGAACCCGATGCCATTTTCAATTGCGATATTTGTCCCGAACGGTTCTGAAAGCCTTTGCAGGCGCGTAAGGATGGACTCTGCCTTCCGCGCTGGTGCCAAGCTTGGCACCCCACGCTGAGCCAGTCTTTTTGAGTGACCAAGTTCCACTGGGAAGAGCCTAAGCTCCGCTAGCTTATTTCCCTTGAATCTGCTCATCGTGATGACACTCTCGTAAAATATTGGATCAGAAAACCCTGGGGCGGTTTCATATCCTTCTGTCATCTCTGCGGCCGTTACTTCCGCCTCTGTGTGTAGTCGTGGATCTTTTCCATAGATGTCAAACATATCAGCGCCGATCGGTGATCGAAGGTCATCGATCATGAAATTCGCCAGGCTGTAGAAGATTGGCCTATTCTTATAGATCTCAATGCCCCTTAGCTGGTGCGGCCCGTGCGCGACATAAGCGTCAGCGCCAGCGTCGATCGCAGAATGGGCAAAGGATTGTTCGTAGTCACCAGGCTCCTGACTCCAGTTGCCGGGTTCGTGGCCATGGTTGGCAATGATGCAAAAGTCGGAATATTGCTTTCCGCGCCGGACATTACGCAGGATGTTTGTCATGTCGTTGGAATTAGGTACGAAGCTAAAACCCGGCTCTCTCCCTACTTTATAGATGGTCTCAGCCAGGATAATCTGATCTGGGCCTTCATCAGAGACCTTGAACCCAGGCAAAGCATTGCGGACCCGCCTCAAGTCCTCGAGCATCTCTGGTGAGACTAAAATATGGCGGGTTAGGCGGAGGGCGTTAATGCCCGGCCTTCCTGGAGCTTCTGCTGCGGGATCGGCTGCTCGCGATTGCGGAGTGAACGTTGTAGCACATGAAACTAAACCCACGCGGCCTCGGGGTGTCTCAAGGAAGCGCGCTGCTGCGGCCTGTGCGAGGTTCTCCCCTGATCCTGCATTTACAATCCCATTTTGATCTAACACTCGGCATGTCTCGCGCATTCCCTCAATGCCCCAGTCAAACGTATGATTGTTTGCGAAGCTGAGCAGATTGAATCCCATCTGCTTGAGATCTGGGCCAAGCGCTGGAAGACTAGCATGATAGGCACCACCGAACTCTGCTTGTGGACTTCCTTTGAACGAGCGGATGTCGAAGATGCTGGTCTCCATGTTGCCGAGCGTGACGTCGCCTTCACGAAGAATCTCGATGATCGCGCCAAAGCCGGGATGGTGACCACTAGTCAGCGCTCGCGACACGATGAGGTCGCCAACGGCTACCATCGTAAAGCCCTCCGCAACGTTCGTCGCGATCGAACCGACCGTATCGTAGTTGTCTTCCCGATGGTCAGAACCCTCCGCGTGTAAATGATTTTCCATAGGGTCCTCCTTTATCCTTTTCCATTTGCGGCACTCGGAACGATGTTCCGATCGCGTCAGCAGTCGAGATGTTGGGTAGGAGTGAGAGAGTCTCTGGCTATGTCACAGGGATAACCCAAGAATTGGCCGTCGCAGCCCGCGATGTCGGGATGCGGGCCGCCGGAGCGCGCACATGGCAGGCCACGATGCGCCCGTCTGCCGTCGGCACCAAAGGCGGCACTTCGATGCGGCAACGCTCAACCGCGAGCGGGCAGCGCGGATGAAACGCGCACCCGCTGGGCGGATTGATCGGGCTTGGCACCTCGCCCTCGACGGGCGCCTCCAGCCGAAACCGCGTCGGATCCGGAACCGGAGCGGCCGCAATCAGCGCCTCGGTATAAGGATGGACCGCTTTGGCGAACAGCGCCTCGCTCGGGGCGAGCTCCACGATCCGCCCCAAATACATGACCGCAACGCGATGCGCGATATGCTCCACGACGCCGAGGTCATGCGAGATGAAGACGAAGGCGATGCCCACCTGTTGTTGCAGATCCAGAAGCAGGTTCAAGATCTGTGCCTGCACGGACACGTCAAGGGCTGAGACGGCCTCATCGGCGATGATGAGAGAGGGGTTGAGCGACAGAGCGCGGGCAATACCGAGCCGCTGGCGCTGACCGCCCGACAATTCGGACGGCAGCCTGTGCATCATTTCGGGCGACATTCCGACTTTTCGGAGAAGGTCCGCGGCGAGTGCCTGGCGCTGCTTCCGGCTGAGACGCTCGAAATTCTCCACGGGCTCGGTGATGATCTGTCCGGCCGTGAAACGTGGGTTCAGCGACGAGTAGGGATCCTGAAAGACCATCTGCATCCGACGGCGCCACGCGTGAAGCGCGTTCTTCTTGAGGCGCGCAATGTCGATCCCGTCGATCAGTACGCGCCCGCCTGTCGGCTCGACGAGCCGCATCAAGAGCCGCGCCAGGGTGGACTTGCCGCAGCCGGATTCCCCGACGATGCAAAGTGTCTCGCCCGCCTCGACGGTAAAGGATACATCCTCCACCGCCCGGATCACCGGAATTGTCTTCTTCAGGAATCCGGCGCCGAGCGGATAATGCTTGGTCAGGTTCTCGACTTTCAGCAAAGGACTACTCATGTGCCCATCACCTCTTCCGCGCGCCAACAAGCTGCGGCGTGGCCCGCGCTAACATCTCGTAGGATGGGTGTCTTCTCGCGGCAAATATCGATCGCGAACGGGCAGCGAGGCGCAAAGCTGCAGCCCACAATGGGCTCGCGCAGACTTGGCACGATCCCGGGAATTTCTGGAAGACGGCGCTGGCGGCCGCGCCGCGGATCCGGCACCGATCGCATGAGGCCATGGGTGTAGGGGTGCGCGGGACGCGCGAACAGATCAGTAACGTTCGCTTGTTCTACGATACGGCCGGCATACATGACGATTACGCGTTGGCATGTCTCTGCTACAACGCCCAGATCATGTGTGATTAACATGACGGCCGTTCCCGTGCGCTCTTTCAGATCGACGATGAGCCGCAGGATCTGCGCCTGTATAGTAACGTCAAGCGCAGTCGTTGGCTCGTCGGCGATCAATAGTTCCGGTGAGCAGGCGAGAGCCATGGCGATCATAGCGCGCTGGCGCATGCCGCCCGACATTTCGTGAGGATAGTTGCTGACGCGCCGTTCCGGATCCGCGATTCGGACGAGACGGAGCATCTCTTCGGCCTTTGCCATGGCCTCTGAGCGGGACGCATTTGTGTGAATCTGGAACGCCTCCGCGATCTGCCGGCCGACCGTATAGACCGGGTTCAGGCTCGTCATCGGCTCCTGGAAGATCATGGCGACCCGATTCCCGCGGATCTGTCGCATCTCCCGATCGGACAGCTCAAGCAAGTCGCCTCCCTGGAAGCGGACCTCGCCGACCGTCCTGGCGGTCAGCTTCGGCAGCAGTCGAAGGATCGAGAGGGCAGTGACGCTCTTCCCGCATCCCGATTCACCGACGACACCGAGCGTTTCGCCTTTTTTGACCTGAAAGCTGATGCCGCCCAATGCGCGCGTGACGCTTTCCTCGCCATAAAAATGGGTCTCGAGGTCTTGGACATCGAGAAGCACGTCAATGCCCTCCGTCGTATGCATCTGCATGCTAGCGTCTCCGCTTTGAGCGGGGATCGAACATGTCGCGCAGGCCGTCGCCGAGAAGGTTGACGGCAAGGACTGTGACGGCAAGGCAGATACCGGGGGCGAAGATCGTCATTGGAGCCATGGCGAGATACAGGCGGGAACTGGCAATCATGTTGCCCCAGCTTGGAATCTCGGGCGGCACGCCCACGCCGAGGAAGCTCAGCCCCGCCTCCGTCAGGATCGCACTGGCGCAGACAGTAGCGCTCTGGACCATGAGCGGCGGAATGGTGCTCGGCAGGATATGCCGGCATAGCACCTTGGGCAGGCGCGCCCCGCCGCAGAGCGCGGCCTCCACATAGGGACGCTCGCGAACACCCAGAACCACTGAACGAACCAGCCGCGCGACGGCCGGCGTCTCGGGGATCGCGATGGCGACGATGAGGATCCCGATGCCGGGGCCTGTCAGGGAAATAAGGGCAATGGCAAGCAGAATCGTCGGGATCGACATCAGGCCGTCCATGACCCGCATTACGACGTTGTCGAAGCTGCGGCTGTAGCCGGCGATGACGCCGATCAGGAGCCCGCCCAGAGCCGCGCACACGGCCGACATCAATCCGACCATGAGAGAGATGCGGGCGCCGAAGATCGATCGCGCAAACACGTCGCGGCCCAAATTATCGCTTCCGAACCACATCTCAGCCGAAGACGGCTGGAGTCGCTTGAATGGATCCATGTTCACCGGATCGCCGGCGTAAAGCGGGGCGGCGAGCGCCAGAATGATCAGGAGCACTAGGAGACCGCCGCCGATCAGGACTAGCGGATGCCGCCTTGCCAGACGGGGCTGCAGCCGACCCATCGGCACGGCTTCAACAGGTGCGGAGAGGAGGGTCATATCAGTACCGGATGCGGGGATCGATCAGCGTGTAGGCAAGATCGACCATGAGGTTGATAAGGACGTACAGACCCGAAGTCAGGATGAGCACGCTCTGAATGATTGGATAGTCGCGGTTGCTGATTGCATCAACGACCAGACGACCGATACCGGGTATGTTGAACACCGTTTCCGTGAGGACGACTCCGCCGATCAGATAGGCAAAGCTTATGCCGATGACGGTCAGGATCGGGACGCCGGCATTCTTCAAGGCATGGTGGAAAAGCATGGCATAGGACGAAGCGCCCTTGGCAGCGGCCGTTCGCATATAGTCTTCCGACAGGACCTCGAGCATGCTCGCCCGCGTAACCCGGGCTATGAATGCAATGTAGGCAAGACTAAGAGCCACGGTGGGCAGGATCAGGTGACTAAACCAAGGCCCGAGGCCATCATCGATCGGCACATAGCCCTGCACCGGTAGCCAGTGTGCCCTGATGGCAAAGAAGTATATGAGAAAAAAGCCGATGACAAAGACGGGGACGGAATAACCAACTGCCGAAAAGGCCGCGAGCAGGCGGTCGACAAGACCGCCAGATCGCCACGCGGCAAGAATGCCGAAGGAGACGCCGACCGTCACCGAAAGGATCATCGTCAGGATCGAAAGGGTAAGGGTCGGTTCAAGCCGCTGCGAGATGAGCTCGAGAACCGGTCGTCCGGAAAAGATCGAGATGCCGAAATTGCCGCCGAGCATGTCCCGCACCCAACGTATGAACTGAACCGACATAGGATCGTTCAGGCCCAGCTGCTCGCGGATACCGGCGATCATCTCCGCCGTGGCCGTGTCGCCAGCAATCATGGCTGCCGGGTCGCTCGGCGCCAGCCGGAGAAGCAGGAAGATGAAGATCCCGACCATCGCCATGACGGCGATGGTCGAAACCATCCTGCGCAGGATGTAACCGGTCATTGGACCCTCAGACCTTTTGCATGTTCCACATCGGGACGATCGTCGGCATGCCGATGAGGCCGGTAAGCGTCTTGCGGCGCGCGACTGGCGAGAAAAACTGACCCAGCCTGAGGTCGCCGACGAAGTCCCACCATATGCGTTGCATCTTGCGAGCCAGCGCCTTGCGCTCTTCGAGGGTTCCGACGTCTGCCCATTGGGCGCGAAGAGCCTCATACTCGTCGTTCGTCGGCCAGCCGTACCAGCCCTTGTCCCCATTCGCGGCTAGGGTGACTTGGCCAACCGGATCGCCGAAGACAAAATCCGAATCGCTCGTGATGAAGAGGCTCCAACCGCCGTTCTCGATGGGCCCCTTGTTCGCCCGGCGCGCGACAATCCCGCCCCAGTCGCTCGGCGCGAGTTCGGCATTGACCCCAATCTTCCGCAGCGCGGCCGCCAGAATCTGCGAAGCATTGGAGAACGTCGCCACGTTCGTGGGCTGAAGAATGACGACCTTCTCGCCAGCATATCCCGCCTCCTTGAACAGTTGCTTCGCCCTTTCTGGATCGCCGCCCTTCTTGTACCACCCCGTATTTTCGTCGTTGGAATAGAGCGTGCCGTTTCCAAAGATCGAAGTGACGGTTTGAAAGTATTGTGGATCACCGAACGCGGCCCGCAGGATCGACTCTTGATCGATCAGGTGAAGCATGGCCTGGCGCGCCTTCACGTTATCGAACGGCTTCTGCAGAAAATTTACGCGCAGGTACATGTCCTCGCCTGCCTTGTCGAGGACCTGGAGTTCAAGGCTGGGATCGCTCTCTATCATCGGCAAAAGATCGATGGATGGCTGCTCAAAGTAATCGATTTCACCCGATTGCAACGCCGCGATCGCAGTCTGCTCGTCGGCGATATTGTCCCAGATAACACGATCGACCTTGGCGATCTTGCCTCCTGCCAACCCATCGGGGGCCTCGCTGCGAGGTACATATTGATCATTGCGGTCGTAGGTGAAGCTCGCGCCCGGCTTGGCGAGAGCTTCATTGAACTTGAACGGCCCCGAGCCGATATTCGCGGTCACCTGCTCCGTTGCCGGGCCACTCGCGTCCTTCTCGCGCATGATAAACAGACACGGCGTCGAAACTGTTGCAAGGATATCACTCAGAAGCCCCAGCCGCTCCTTGAGTGTGACCGTGAAGGTTTTGTCGTCCTTCTTCGAAATATCCTTGGCCCGATCCATGAGCAGTTGTCCGCCGGGAGCCACCTGGCCCCACCGACGGATCGAGGCGACACAGTCCGCCGCGGTGACGGGGGAGCCGTCGTGCCAGCCCAGACCATCCCGAAGTTCGAACGTGTAGGTCTTCTTGTCGTTGGAGACGTCCCACTTCCCCACCATTTGCGGCTGCGGCATGAGCTTGGAGTCGAGCGAGAACAGTGTGTCGTAAATCGCCGCGCCATGGTCGGCGGTGATGAGCGCGGCCGAGAAAATCGGATCGAAGACGCGGAGGTCCCCACCCTTCACCATGCGGACGGTCCGCGCGGCGGTTGGCGCTGCCTGTGCCCGCGCGGCCGACGGCATCGAGAGAGCCGTTCCGGCGGCCAGACCCATCTTGACGAGGTCGCGTCGAGAGATTCTCATATTTAAGCTCCCCTTGCTGGTTTATCGTCCGTGTTGCGGTTGCCTGCGACTATCAAGGATTCTATTATAGTGTCGCGGTTGGTCTGCGACTATCAAGGATTCTATTATAGTTTTTTGCCGCATTCCGTCAGTTTTGCTGCACTTTTTGAGGAAATGCATCGTTTTGGTTGCCAGTTCCGCAGGATGCTCCCAGATCGATCAAATGCGGTAGGAGAGGAAGCCCAGCGCCTCGTCGACATCGCCGCCAGGTTTGGCACGCCATCGGTTGTGGCGGCCGATCCGTCTCTCGACCGGTTCCTGTCGGGCCTGCGGATGGCTTGGAAGGAGGGTGAAATTCGCCCAACCGCGCAAGCCAAGCCGAAGCAGAAACGGGGCCGGGCAATATCCTGATCTGCTGCTGCGCACAGATTTGGCGAAAGGAAAAGGCGCATGCAATGGTGTTCGGCGCGATGCAGTTCGAGCCGGCAATCTAGCCGATGACGAAATGATCCGGATCTGAGTCGTGGGACATTATGATGGGGGACGGACCATGTCGGTCGGGAGCATTCTACGGGCAATGCGGCGTCTCATCCTGATGTCGCGCCATACGCTCACCGAGCGCGGCCTCGCGTGGGCGGTCGGCATCCCGTTCAAGCCGAAGGTCTATCCCGCCGGCGTGGCGATGATCTTCCCAGTCTCGGGGCGCGGCCGGCCGCACCAACACCACATCCCCGATACGAAGTCGATGACCGCGCAGGCGATGCTGGAGACAGCTCAGTGGCGGACGGTCAGTTGGCGGCGTGGCACCAAAAGGTCGGCTCTCAGCACGCTTCGCCGCTGTCCGTGTTCGGGTCGCAGACGGGCCGCCCCAGCGGATCCACGACATGGGCGCCCAGCACCTGCCCGGCGAGGAGGTCTGGGTCATTGGCGAGCATCGCTCAACTGGCGAGCGCAAATATTATCTCTCAACCTTCCCGCCGAGACCTCGCTCAAGCACCTCGCCGGCGCAATCAAGGCTCGTTGGGTCTGCGAACAGGTCCATCAGCAGCTGAAAGAGGAACTTGGCCTCGACCACTTCGAAGGACGCTCATGGACAGGTCTTCACCGGCACGCACTGATGACCACGATCGCCTATGCCTTCCTCCAATCCCGCCGCCTCAAACAAGCCAAAGGGGGAAAAGAATCCTCGGCCCTCCACCGCATCCAAGCCTTCCGGCCATGCGCCAGGTCCATCCTCAACGCTCTCGCACAGCCGCCGCAAACACGGAGTCCGCACTGCCGCAGATGCATATCAGTTAAAAATCTGCCAAAGTAAGTGCTAGATTGAGAGTTTATTTCCTCCACCATTGGATGGATATTTTCACAACTCTATAATTCCCAATTCTACTGCTTTTATCGAGGCGACCGTTCTACTGCCAACATCTAACTTTCGCATCACGTTTTTAATATGAAAATTCACCGTATTAACTGAAAGGCATAAAATCTTTCCTATTTCCCACGACGATTTACCTCTCGCGACCCACAAAATACACTCCTTCTCTCTCAGAGACATTTTAGGGGTTTCCCCGACGGCACTCGAATTCTCCAACTTCGTAACGCTTAGGTGGAAGTGAGCCGCCGCAACCTGCAAGTAAGTGACTGTCTTATTTTGGAATTCACGGTCCCAAGGTCGAGCAAAGCTCATGACCGCAAAGCTGCCATGGGGGCCGCGCAATGGCATACTAATGCCCGATCTTAACCCGAACGTCGCAGCCTCATCGAAAACGCGCCGTTCGTCTTCACTGGTGCTTGCAGCGTTGTACACGTCACTCCATCGAAAGGCGCCCACCCGCTTTCGACTCGTCTTGATGATGGGGTCTATCCTGTCATAGCCCATTTTGAAATATCGCTCCTGCCATTCATCAGGATAGTTCAGCAGGACCGCCGGATCGCGTCGAGCCGACCTTAAGAAGCTTTGGTCGCGCGCAAGAGAGCGATAGGCGAGCCACGGGCAATCACAATTCAAGGCAAAAGCAGATAACAGGTCGAACAACTGCTCCGATTGAGCAACACCATCAGTAAGGTCAAGAAATCGGTCGAACTCGACCGCAAACGCCTCCTTGGCTGCCTTTGGGAAACGCATCGACGAGGCCAAAGAAAATGGGTTCGACATTTTCGGTGCCTGCCCCCGACCTCGAGAGAGCGCAGTTTTCGGCGGGCAGTCCATGGTCTCTCCTCCGCAGCCATTTGCATTGGATGTTATCGGTGCGCAGTTGGATAAGCTGCCGCTGTAAGCCTCCGGGTCTGCGCGCCCTTATCGTTAGACCGACATCGCCAAACCTTTATCACCTTAATGAAGCGCATGATGTTATTTTGAGTTAAGAGTACGTTAGGTGAAATTTACTTAAGTATGAAACGTGTAGCAAATATTTAGTGGATACCGTCTTGACAGTTCATTCGAAATGGTCATTTCGTCTCTCCAGGCTATGCAATTGGCAGGCGCGCCGCCGCTCTGGGTAAAATACATCGAACTCATACCAGTCTCCCATTCGCACGCGCGACTAGACCTCCAGGTCGGCTGATCGATCCCGTATGAACCTCGCCTCACGCTTAGTTTGATTTTGGAGAGGGCGGACAGAAATGAAACGATCGCCATTCTTTTCGCGGTCGTGGTCGAGTCGCTCAGCCATTCGGCTTTCGCCCTCACAGATCCGGGCGGGGCGGATTTCCTGCACCCGGCTCTTCCCGAGGGTAACCCGCGTCATATCGTGCTTGCGCCCAAGTTCGAGTGATGCGCGGAGTTGGCAGGGGGAAGCGCGCCGTCAGGATCTCGAACTCCGACCAGCCCATGCGCCGGCTTTTCTGGCTGCGCCGTCTCAGACAACGTAGGCATATCCGGCGCATTTGCCGATGGAATCCGCTGAGCGCTGGGTAGTTGTGCGGCCTGCCGTAGTAGCCGTAGTGTCCACGCAGAACGGCGGCGAACCAACTGTGCTGCGCAGCCATTGGCGCGTGCATGAGCCGCTAGGCATCCTGGCGCAGCGCCGTCAACTTGCGCGTCAGGCGTTTCCCTTCCGTCTTGTGCTTCACGATGAACCGGCCATCCCGGGTCCGCCCGCAGTAGTGCCGCAGTAGTGGGTGAAGCCCAGAAAGGCGAAGGTCTCGGGTCGCCGCTCGCCACGCCGCTGTCGTGAGAGGGCCGCGAACCGCCCAAACTCGATCAACCGCGTCTTGGATTGTCAGGCCAAAGCCGGCCAGCCGCGCCTTGAGGGCTAACAACATCTCCTCTGCATCGGACTTCTTCTCGAAGCCCATGACGAAGTCGTCAGCGTAACGCACGATCACAACGCGACCGTGTACATGGCGACCGACGCCATTGGTGGGCCCAGAGATCGAGGATGTAGCGCAGGAACATATTGGCGAGGAGCGGGCTGATGCCCGCCCCTTGCGGGGTACCCCTGTCCGTCTCTTGCTTCTCGTCGCTCTCAAGGACGCCAGCCCGCACCCACAATCCAATGAATCGTAGGATACGAGGAT
Source organism: Mesorhizobium sp. M0306 (assembly GCF_040321655.1). Taxonomy (NCBI): domain Bacteria; kingdom Pseudomonadati; phylum Pseudomonadota; class Alphaproteobacteria; order Hyphomicrobiales; family Phyllobacteriaceae; genus Mesorhizobium; species Mesorhizobium sp. M0306. The sequence goes on from NZ_JAMYRY010000055.1 coordinate 12,075, forward strand.
CAGCGATCCTGTGCGCCACCATCCGCAGCAGCCACTCGTGGTCGACCGCGTCGAAGAAGCTGCGAATGTCGGCATCGAGCCCCAGTTCACACGCTGGCTCATGTCGCTGTATGCAGGGCGTTAAACGCCATGTGGGGGCTCCGCCCCGGCCGGAAACCGTAGGAGAACCCCAGGAAGTCGACCTCATAGACAGCACTCAGCACCTCGGCCACCGCGCTTTGACGATCTTATCTTCCAGCGCCGGCACCCCGAGAGGCCGTTTACCGCCATCGGCTTTGGGAGTGTAGACCCGCCGCACCGGCTGTGGCCGGTAGCGACCGGGGTGACCCGTTCGCAGAAATCACGGATGTTATCCGTCAGCCCCTCTTCGCACTTCGCCGTCGACGTGATGCAGCAGGGCCGTGAACCGGGTTTGAGCAGCCTGCTTGGCCGCCGCGTTCACCCGCTCGACGTTCAGCGACAAGGCAACCCGGCTCTGTGTCCGGACCTTGGCCTTGCGCAGGCTCCCCTCAGGCTGGTCCCTTCCCTCCACTCGCCTCGTTTCCTTCGATGGCTTCACGGGTACTATGAACCAGTCCGACTCCCGACCTCAGCTCGGACGGCAGCTCTGGCAGTGCCTTGCTGCTGTCCCCTGCTGGAGACCAATCCAGCGGACCCGGTCGGCCCCTCATGTTCCGATGATTACCTTCCATGCGTGATCCGGATCCGGCCATCGACCCCGACGGAGCGGGCATCGTCTCGCGTAACGACATATTGCCTTCGTGACTAGGGAACACACTCGGCCTCCGCGAACATCCACCTTTCGAGGCTCATTCCCGCACCCCGCATGGCTCCTATCTACACTTCAGACCCCGCGTTGCCGCGACGCCCGCAAGACTCGGTCCCGGCTGCCCGCTACGGCTTTGGCCGGATGGGACTTGCACCCACAAGCAATCATCAGCTTGGCATGACGTACTCCCCCGACGTGGTGTAGCTCGGCGGTAGCGAAGCCGCTCGCGAGCGCGCCCTCAACAGCGCCGTAGCCAGCGAGCGGCTTTGCGGCGGTCATCGATGTTTCCCGGTAAAGGTCGGGTTGCTGACACCAACCTGGTTCGAAGGAACCACCGGTGACCGACGTAGCTAGACATCGTGGCAGTCGCCGCGCAAGGCGAGTTTATTCCCGATGGTGCGATGGAATTGATGACGTGCCGTTCGGGAAAGAGCGGCGGCGTCGCCGGTCGATAATCTTCGGGTAGCGCAGGTACGGCTGCCACCGAACATGCGAGCCTACGGTGGCCTTCAGCTCTATTTCCGGAAGTTGGGCCAACGACCCCGGATGGCGGGAAAAGGCGCGCGCATGCCGGAGCACATCATCTTCCGCACCAGCCTGAATCGCGCTCGCCCGAAATCCGGGCGTCGATGACGCAGGCATCTCGCGGGGCGTTGTGCTGGCCGATGCCGGTTGCGGGAACGCCATCGCCTCCCGCGCCGGCCTGACGGAGATGGGCTTTACTTGTCGTGACGTTGCCCCCAGTTTCTATCCAGTTTTGAGTTCGTTTCCGGGTGGGTTGTGCCCTGCTGGGCGGGTGAAGCGACGGGCGCTGGCGCGGAGCCTTTGGCATCGCGCAGCGCGAGCGACGGTCGCAGATTGAAGGTGGTGGCGAACTCGGCCGGTGTCTGCCAGGCGATTTGGGAATGCGGCCGGGCGGTGTTGTAGTCGGCGCGCCACAGGGCGATGGCGACGCGTGCCTGAGCCAGCGAAGTAAACAGCGTCTCGTTGAGCAGTTCATCGCGCAGTCGGCCGTTGAAGCTCTCGATGAAGCCGTTATCCGGCATGATGTTCTTGGTGCCATCGTTTGTTCGGTACGTCAGGTTCGTTAAGCTTGGCGCATCCGGGCCACGGGGCACCGGGAGCACGCAAGTGCGGGCAGGCCGTCGTATGCAGATGAAC
>NZ_JAMYRY010000056.1:0-13908 GCF_040321655.1 Mesorhizobium sp. M0306
ATCACCCGTTGCTCAACCCGCACCATACGGCGTAAAACCCGCCGAGGCTCTAACTGCAGCCGGATGAAAATTCAGTGGCAGGTCACTGGCCTTGTACATTTCTGAGATACGGCGCGAGTACAACGTCGATTTCAGCCAAGTAGGCATATGTCGTGGCGTGGGGAACGTAGCCATGAAACACTGTGTTCGGGCATTGGGCCAGCTTCGATGTCCAATACGCTAAATCGCTGGGTGTTCCCCCGACGATATGAAATGTCGCCCAGCCGCATCGAGGCGCAATAGCGCTTATGATCTCATCCCGACATAACCGATCTTGAACGTGCCAGTGAGGCTGCATGTCTCCACGTTCGGTGGAACCGGATCCGCGCCATTGGGCGCGATGAAAAATTTTCCGGCATGTTGAGGAAAAGACAGATGCCGTCGTCCCGCAGACGTTGCGACGTGGGTGACCAGCATACTGAATGCCTCCAACCCTATCAGTTTGGCAAGGCGCGGACGCTGACGGCTGCTCAAACCGCCAATCGGATGGTGAAGCTCAAACATCGTGAACCGGAAAATTCCGGCGGAAACAAGCGCTACAGTAGCCGAGCGTGTAAAGATGACATCCGGCCTCAGCCAGACCGCAGCAAGAAGGGCCAACACGGCAAAAAGCTCCCGGCCGGTCACAAGCCAAAAGGGTACGGGAGAACGCGGAATGGGAACTCGGTGTTCAATCCGCTTCCTCGCGCCTCTATGAATACACGGGATCATTATGAAAAGAGAATACACGGGATCATTATGAAAAGATCGCGCGCGAATACGCTAGCAGGACCTCCGCACCGGCAACCCGAAAAGCATGACACATCTTTGCGACATGTGCCGCATTGGCGGCCGGCGCTGGGACGTATGCGGAATGTATATAGAGAAGCCGCATCCACAAAGCCTATCTTTCAAGCTTCTGTGCCGCAAGCAATCAAACGGTGCCCAAAGACCACAATCGGCAATGCGCGAACAAGTGCTTGCAGTAAGGGCGATAATCGACAACAGACTGTAGACCCATTCCTGAGGTGCCGGCCCCGCACGCGAAGCTCTAGCTTAAGCTTAGCCGTTCAGGTCGAGCCACCGCGCCGCCGTTCCGGTTGCCTCAGCAAAGTCGAGCGCCCTTTTTCGCGAGCTTACGGCAGGGCCCGCGACAGCTCCCGTCGCCCTTCACCGGATAGGTCCTCTGACCACAGCGGTCATCAAAGCCCCAGCCAGCCAGCAATGATGTTGCGCTGTATCTCCGAAGTCCCGGAATAGACCTTGCTGCCAATGGCATCGCGCACGGCACGTTCGACTTCGAATTCGCTCAAGAAACCATAGCCGCCGAAGACCTGGACGACATCGAGCGTAGTGCGGACTAGCGATTCGCTCACAAAGAGCTTCGAAACGGCGGCATCGAGGGATACGGACTCGGAGCGCTCAAGGCCCCACGCCGCCTTGTAGGTGAGGAGTCGGGCCGCCTCCACCTGCATCTTCATGTCGGCAATTTTATGGGCGACCGCCTGGTGCTTGGAGATGGCTTGGCCGGACTGATGTCTGGTGCGCGCATAGGCCACTGCCTTTTCCAGAAGCCGCTCCATCGTACCTACATGGCCGGCGAATAGGCACGCCCGCTCCCAGTCCATGCTATGGGCGAATAGCCTCGAGCCGCCGCCCACTCCGCCGAGAACGGCGTCTTTCGAAACGAGCACATTCTCGAAGACAAGCTCCCCGATCGGAGACGTCCGCAGCCCCATTTTTTCGAACTTTTGCGCGACCCGATAGCCCGGCAGCGTGCAGTCCATCAGGAAGCTCGTGATCCCGCCGAAATGACCCTTGGCGAAGTCAGTGATAGCAAAGACGACGGCTATATCCGCCACCGGCCCGTTGCTCACGAAGGTCTTCGTCCCGTTGACTATAAAGCCGTCGCCATGGGGCTCCGCCCTGGTTTTCATCGCAAATGCATCGGAGCCCGACTCCGGTTCGCTCATCGCATTGGCTGCGATCAAAGTGCCATCACAGAGCCCCGGAAGATATCGATTCTTCTGCTCTTCAGTGCCGAACTTCCAAATCGGCACAACGCCGGCCAAAAGGTGGGCGCAGATCGAGAACACCAAGCCGGAATCCTCGCAGCCGTAGCCGAGCGCGTCGATTGCAATGGCCGTGGACAGGGAATCGAGACCGGATCCGCCGTAGGCTTCGGGGACTGGCAGGCCGGTCAGGCCCATTTGCGCGCAGGCCTGCCACAACTCGCGCTGGAATATTTGGTCTCGGTCGCGCTGCCTGACATCCTTGTTGAGCTTACCTTGCGCGAAGCGAAGGATCTCCCCGCGCAGGATACGCTGCTCCTCGTTCAGCGCGAAATCCACTACTCCATCCTTATTAGATGCTGGTAGTCGATCTTATCCGTCGATGTCTTCGGAAGTAATGGCTGATGCGAGAACCAGTCCGGGGCCATGTAGGCCGGCAAATTGTGAGCGCAGAACCGCTTCAGGTCGATGAGTGACAGCGCAGCACCGTTGCGCGAGGCATAGAACACTTTAATGGAGACGCCCGACTCCTCCGAGCGAGCGATCGCCGCCACCTCGGAGATCGCTGGATGGCGATAGAGTGCCGTCTCGATCTCGCCAAGTTCGATCCGATATCCCCGCCTCTTGACCATCCGGTCGCGTCGACCGCGGAAGATGTAGACGCCATTATCGCCTTCGATCACGATATCGCCGGTCCGGTACCAGCGGCCGGTTGAATCGACGTGAAAAGCGCCGCTTGTTCGCTCAGGCAGGTTCCAATAGCCCAGCATCACGGGCGCGCCGCTGATTGCGAGCTCGCCTTCCTGGCCTCGCGGCACGTCGCGGCCCTTCGCATCAATCACGCGCGCCTTAACATGCGAGCAAGAGCGCCCGATCGGAAATGGCGCTGTGCGGTCTTCGGCGATCGTCTGCGGGATTTCGTAATAGGTACAGACGTTGGTTTCGGTTGGGCCATAAAGATTCAGGTAGCGGGGGCGCGGAATCAGAGCCTTCAGCCTGCGCAGATGCTTGACCGGAAAGACCTCGCCGGCAAATAGAATGAACCGAAGAGTGTGGTCGTCGCGAGCATTAAGGCCGCCGTGCTCGACTAGAAGCGTCAGTACGGAGGGCGTGGAATACCAGACGGTCAACCGCCGCTCCGCGATAACCGAGGCCATTCGGGCCGGATTCTTGCCGAGCTCTTCACCGATCAGGAATACGGTCGCGCCGTGCTTCAGCGGTACGTAGATGTCGAGGAGGGACAGGTCGAAGTGGAAGGGCGCATGAGAGCAGAAGCGGTCATTCTCGTCAGGGGCGAGGATCTCGGAGCACCAGTCCACGAAGCTCGAGCCATTACGATGCGTCAGCATCACACCTTTCGGCTGGCCGGTCGAGCCCGAAGTGTAAAGCACGTAAGCGAGGTTCTCCGGCCCCGGCCGCGCCGATTCGTCCTCCACCGCCAAACCGCCCTCGGCTTCCATGCGAGCCAGGTACGTCGAGAGCGGCGAGGAACTGTCGGACCCGTCGAGCGGCAAGAGCCGAGGTTCCGCATCTAAGCGCGCTAACTCGCAGCGCAAAGCTTCGGCTCGGAACGCCTCCACGAAAATCGCGCGCACGCCGCAGTCGGTGAATATGAACGCGTTACGCGCAGGCGGCGCCAGAGAGTCGACGGGCACATAGGCCGCGCCGACCTTCAAGATGCCGAATAAAACAGCGAGCGAAGCGATCGATTTTGGAAGGCAAATGCCGACGCGATCCCCCGGACGGACGCCTATCCGACGGAGATAGTCGCGCACTCGGCTCGACAGCGTGTCGAGCTCGCCGTAAGTGATCTGCCGCCCGGAACTCGCCTCGACGGCTGCGCACCTACCGCTATGCCGCATCGCGCTCTGTTCCAGATATTCGTGTAAGGTAGCGACCGTCATGACGGGCTCTATGTAGACGCCTGCTTGGATTGGACGAAATTGGCAATATGGGCGATGGAGTTCAGGTTCTCTGGCACGAGTTCGTCGGGGGCGATTTCGATACCGCAGGACTTTTCTAGGTAGGCAACGAGCTTAAGCGTCGCCAGCGAGTCGAGAATGCCGCCATTTATCAGCTCCGTTGAATCCGTCAGATTCTCCGGCCTTTCACCGGGCAGGAACTCCTTCAATATGAAGTCCTTTGCCATTGTCCTAATCTGGATCGCGTCCATTGTTCCTCCTTTTGTGGAGCAACCGCAAGGTTCAGGGGAATTAGATCCCGGCGTTGCTGCAGCACCTCGTAAAGCTTGTCGGCGATAAGCCGATGGCCAGCGGCGTTTGGGTGATCATCCCAAGGTGCTACTTGAAGGGTCCGCCAGTCGTGCCCGTCATACACATTGGAAAGATCGAGAACGTTGAATCCAGCCTCGGCAGCGAGGCGCCTCTCCATCTCGGGACTGGTCCTCTCGTCTGGTCTGGGTAGATAGATCCAAAAGACCCCGACACCTTCTCGTTTCGCAGCTTCCACGATTCGAGAATAGATCGCACGCAGAAGTCTTTCTCCGTAGGGCGTGAGCTTTCTTTGAAGCACCTCGCGGTCGGCGCCGGGATCTATCCCGCTTTCGCGTACAATGTCGCGCACGAAGTCGTAGCGATATGCGGAGCCGTTCTGGATTGCTTTCACGAGACGCTTTAGCATTCGTGGAATAAGCGCGCTGTGCTCGAAGTAAAAAATGTACTGTGGTTTGAATGCGAGCACCCGATCCTCGGTGATGGCCAGAATGTCCAGGGGAACATAGCCCCCAACGGCAAAGTTCAGCACCTCGTAATCTCGATACCCTCTGTCGGCCGCCTGCTCATTCAGCCGCCGCTCCAACAAGCCCTCAAAAACCTCTTCATCCGCGACACCCTCGCCGAAGACGTGCGAAGAGCCGACGACTGCAATTCGTAGGGTGCCGGGAGAAGGGATCTTCTCGTAGTCCTGATCTCGCATGCCCCAGCGGTTGATGTGGACCCGGGTTCCCTTAAAGTCTGCTTGGGAGAGTGGACGCAGATAGGTCGTGGGAAGCGCACCTGTGAACTCACTCAGCGGCGTTTTGTCTAAATTCTCCCATCCCTCGTCTCGTCGTTGGCCGTAGACAATCCACAGTTCTGGGTTAAATGCGCTGACATTGACGAGGTTCTCGTAGTAGCCGCGCTCCAGGTTCGCGCTGTCGCGGCTATTGAGGTTCGGCATTCTAATGTCGGCCATTGCGGTACTCACCGTCTCGCCGAGGCCACCGCGACCCCCCAGGAGCGAGGTGCAAACCGCGATCAACCCGCAGACACCGACCGACGCAACCGATCGCCAGAAACTGTACTGGCGGTCGGCGGCGCCACGCGCGAGCGCAAGGGCAGGAATGCCAATTATAGCTGCCACCGTGACCAGCACGAGGGCGGGCGTCATTTTGCCGGGACCTTCCACGCCCACGGTGTCGAAGACCGAGAACCATTGCGGGACCGAGCTCGCGCTCCAAAACGACCAAAGGAGCGAGATGACGACGAACACGCCGATGGTCCGGCCCGCAGTTTGCAGCGCACCGTTCCAGCTGAGTGCACCGCCACGCAGGCGCCGCGTGCGACCGTGCCGCATTTCATAGAGGGCGTTGACTGTCACGAGCACGGCCAGGATCATCCAGAAGAGGAAGTCGTTCCAAGTGAATACCCAGGTGCCACGCAACCAAAACCACTGATAATTGTGTAGCAGCCACGTCGCGAGGAACGCCAGGAGTGTCGCGCTGACGACCGCCACGCTCTCTCCCCAGCGTCGAAAACGAAAATAAACGGGATAGTATACAATTTTCATTATAAAGTCTTTCCAATATATATTTATTCGACGCCAGAAGTCTGTAAAGCTCGAGGAAAGGAAATAGAGATTGTGGGTTTCTGGAAGATTGAATCCAAATAAATGAAGAATCCCGCTGATTACGTGAAAGGTTCCTGAAATCTTGAGATAAAGCAAAAACGGCCAGATCATGAACTGCAAAAGCTCAACCTGATTTTGTACATCCTCTGCATCGATCACAAATCGCTGATATACGATGCGGTAGCATATCAAATGGATAGCACCGCGAAACAGCAACTGAATACCCGTTTGATAGATATAGTGCTGGTCAGCATTGTAGTAGCTGCTACGGAAAGTCCTAAAATCTACGACTGGAAAGAGCGGGAAGCACACATTCGGCAACATAAAGAAATACGCGAGCCGTTCCGACAGCGTCGACATTCTCTGTTCTCGCCGCATTTCGTATACATAGACGATCAGACGGAACATGAACATGGAAGCGAGCACGGGCCAGATGGCGTGCGTCCATGGGGTCGCTATCCAATCCATCCGTGCGGCGGCGAGCCCGCAGCCGGCGCCAACCAGCACCAGCACTCTCCATCCAAAAGCGATCGGCAGGCGAGCAATTTCGATCAATACGAGCCCAATGACGACGATCCAGGCAGCATCGATGAGGCCCTCAAATCTCCAATGATGCCAGTTGGGCCCAAAGTTACCAAAGACGGCGGCGATAGCCGCGAACGAGAGCAGCACGAAAAACGGCAGCCGGTAACGCTGTGGCAGGAAGTAGTGCACGCACCAGCCGGCGAGAGCGACGAGCAGGACGCGGACAAGCGCAGTAGTCTCAAGCCTGAGGAGATAGACGAGCGTGATGAAGAGGGCCAACTGGCCGGCTATGGCTAACCAAGCCAGAATGCTTCTCGGGTCAGACTCCGTAGGACCCGCCGACCAGGGAAGGATCAATGTCTTCATGTCAAGGCCACGGATCTCTTGATCGATGCCGGCGCACATCGACAATAAGCAACTTTGGGGCACGCGAAAGTTCCCCGAGCTGCAGCCAAGCGACCTCTGCCATTGGCTCCTGTCCCCTGGAAAAGGTAAGCGCACCGCTCCCTTAAACCGTTGCCTTGACTAATCTTTCAACGAGTCCGATTTCGCGCAAACGCGTTAAGCAGAGACATTAGCATGGAAGTATACCGCCAAATAATCATTCCGCTGTGCCCAGGGTAACAGCGACATGTCTCTGAGACGTTTAAATCAATTAGGCTCAATCTGAGCGACTGGGATAACCCCCTCCTTATGGAACGGCATGTGCGGCATGCACCCATCGATGCGCGGCTGGGCATGGGAACGTAGCCATCCGATGGATTCAGCGCGATCGGTGCGGCGATATGAAAGCACGGGATTCGGAAATCAAGATCGACATGGGGCATCGACTGCGGATCGTTCATGTCATTACCCGTCTCATCAATGGCGGTGCTGATGAGAATACTGTCCATTCCTGCAATTGGGCCGCGCAAGGAGGACATGATGTTGTCCTACTTCACGGCGAGACGGTCCACCCGGAAATCATAGCTAGAGTGGACCCGCGGGTGAAACTCATTGGCGTCCCGAGCTTGACCCGGTCCATTTCGCCTGTTTGCGACGTGAGGGCATTGTTGTCGCTTACCCGAAGGTTCCGCTCGTTGAATGCCGACATCGTGCATACGCACACCAGCAAGGCAGGCATTCTCGGGCGTTTCGCGGCATGGGCGGCGGGAGTTCCAGCGATCGTTCATGGCGTGCATATCGTGCCTTTTGTCAATGTCGGCGTCGCCGAGCGGTTTGCCTATCTCGTCTTGGAAAAGCTGGCAGCACCACTCACCAGTGCGTTCATCAGTGTGAGCGAGGGCATCCGTGATTTGTGCTTAAGCGCAGGAGTGGGACGTCCGGACAAACATTATGTGGTCCATTCCGGATTCGATCTCGATCGTTTTCGCAACGCCGGTCCGCCCGATGATTGGCGCGATTTGTTGCGCTTGGCACCGGACGCGCCGCGGCCGCCTGTGCTCTTGATGATCGCTGCATTCGAGCCACGGAAGCGACACACGGAATTTCTGGACGTTTTCAGGAAAGTCGAGATCCGCTTACCCGACGCGGTGCTTGTGCTTACGGGCGACGGACCGCTTCACTCGGTCGTCGAATCGCGGGCCAAATGGCTCGGGCTGGAGCGCCAAGTGGTCTTTACCGGTTATCGGGACGACCCCGAGCGGCTGATCGCGCTCGCGGATCTCTGCCTGCTCTGTTCCATGCGTGAGGGACTCCCCCGCGTGGTCATGCAATATCTCGCCGGCGGCAAGCCTTGCGTCGCTTGCGATCTGCCAGGTCTTCGCGACGTGCTCCGCCCTGGTATCAACGGTGTGATTGCACCCGCGCACGATTTGGCAGCCATGGCCGACGCCATTGCAGCCCTCCTTGAGGATCGTGAAAGACTGGCTGGCCTCGCCCAAGGTGCCGCGGCGACTGATCTTTCGAACTGGGACGCCAGGCTGATGGGCAAGCGGATCGATGCCATTTACCGCAAAGTTCTTGACCAGCATTGGGCAAGCAAGGGAGTGTCAGCAAGGCGTCCTGTCCGAAATGTTGCGCTTCCGCGATGAACGGGTGTGACCTATGCGTTTTACAGTGATCGATAGGTTATCGGATTGGATAGCGGTGCACACTTTGCCGATTTCGAGTATAAGGTGGAGTGCGTCGTTCTAGACGAGGGGCTCGGTGCGCTGAAGGCGGTGAAATGCCAAAAAACGGCATCTTCTTTTTTGCACGTGGGACGGGTTGTAATCTTGGTGGCCGCCATCGTCCCGAGGAACGCTATCCGGCGGATTGATATGATTGTAACAGAAATTGCCTCTGCGCATCCGATGAAGTTCCCGCGAGCCGAAGCTCGTATTCTGCTCGTGCTCCCAACTTATTTTCCTGAGTCATGTGGCGGCGCCGAACAACAGACGCGGCGATTTGCCCGGGTGCTGGTTGAAAGGGGCGTTTCCGTAACTATTATAGCACCCAGGTTGTCGCGCTCGACGCCAAAACGGTCCGCCATCGACGGGGTGCCCATCCAGCGCCTTCGCTTGCGCGCGGCGCCGAATTTAGGCGGGCGGCATATACTGTCGTTCCTGTCGTGGTGTGTGCAGGTTGTGGTCTGGATGCTGCGCCATCGCGACGAATTCGATGTCGTATATATCGTCCATGCCCGACTTCACGCCGTTCCGGCGGCATTGGCAGGAGCCCTCCTGCGCAAACCGGTTCTCGCAAAATTGGGCCGGGGCGGACGGTGTTTCGATCTCGACGTTGTGCGCGAAAAGAAGATCATCGGTCGCTGGGCCTCCGCCCTGATCAAACGTCACGTCACGGCCTTCATCGCCAATAGCCGCCAAATCGCTGGTGATCTGAGGAGACATGGCATCGACGCGCATCGCATTCACATGATTCCGAATGGGATCGATCTGCCCCGCAAGCCGCGCCGCGAGCCGAGCGCCGATGGCACCCGACGCTTTATCTGCCTTGGCCGCCTCGAACCGGAAAAATGCCTCGAGCACATGATCGATGCGTTCGCGGCACTTCCCGCCGAGGCAAAAACGCAACTCACTATACTGGGCGATGGGCAGTGCCACGTCCCTCTCGAGGAACAGGCGGCCCGGTTGGCCCTTTCCGGCAGGGTCACATTCGCCGGCGCGATCGAAGATGTGTTTCCCTTTCTGTGGGAGGCTGATTTCTATCTTTCCACCTCGGTGTCGGAAGGCATGTCAAACGCCCTGCTCGAGGCCATGAGCTGCGGCGTGGTCCCGATCATCACCGATATCAGCGGTGCGTCCGACATTGTGGAACATGAGCGCAGCGGCTTTTTGGCTCGCTCGCATGCCGAGTATTGCGGACTCCTTCTTCGCGCGCTCGGCCTATCGGAAGCTAAGCGCGATGAGATGGCGCGGCGCGCAGTACAAACGATCGCTGAGCGATTCAGTATCGAGAGGGTTGCCCAAGAGCAAATGAAGCTCTTCGCGGCTCTTCTCAAGGAAAGGACATCTTCGCTCCGCGTCCGGGGTATGAACCTCACATGAAGCTCATTCTTCATATCGGCACTCAAAAGACGGGCACCACAGCGCTACAGCAATTCCTGTGCGCGAATGCAAAGAACCTCCGCGAGCACGGCATTCACTATGCCACGCCTCCGCACGAGTTCAATTTCAAGACCAATACGCAGTCGTTGTGCGGACCGGATAAATTCTTGCCTTTCTTTCTGCATCATCTGAGAAAGGCTGAACAAGACGGAGCGCACACAATCATCGCAAGTTCCGAAAATCTCTATTCTATGGTCATACACCTGATGCGCTTCATGGCCAAGATGTCCAGCGCTGATGCCCTGTCGGAGCGCAGTTTGATCGAACGTTTGCGCGATTCCATTCCGGCGAGGGTGGAATGCCATGTGCTGTGTTATGTGAGAAGGCCGGATTATTATCTCGAGTCGTTGTACAATCAGCACGTCAAGCGCGGTGTTCTGTTCACGGGAGACGTCATCGATTTTCTGAACATGATCGAGGATATGCTGGATTATCATCGCTGCCTTTCAATTTGGCGCGAAATCTTTGGGAAAAACGCGTGTTCGGTACGGGTGTACGAGTCGGCCCTGCCGAATGTGATCGATGATTTCATGAAGAACGTCGTCGGGATCGACGATATCTCCGCGTTTACGTGGCCCTGTCTTCGCGCCAATGAACGCCTGAGCCGGGACGTCTTGGAATATAAGCGCCTCAGGAACGAGCACATTCTTTTTTCTGAACGGTGGCTGGAACTCAAGATTTATGAATTGGTCGATCGGAGAGTGACGAGCCCCAACAATAATCACGAATACCTCTCACCCGATGAAAGAGCCAGCCTCCTGTCGAAGTTGCAGCCCAGCATGGAGCGGCTACGTACGGAGTTCTGTCTGCCGAGTTTTCCGGAATTCGATCTCGATGCGGCCAAGGCAGCCTGGCAGCCCTATCCGGGACTTTCGCTCGAGAAGAGACGGGAGATCGAAGTCCACCACAACGCTGTTCAAGATCAGATTGGCTTCCGTCTGGAGCGCCTTCTGAAGCGGTGGATCTCCTTGACGCGGAAGCGGCTGCCTCTTCTCTCATGGGTTTTCGACGTCACACACGGCAGCGGAATCCGCAGATTGCTGCTGGAGGCAACTAGGCGGTTTCAGTGAGTGACTGCTATCTCCGTCTCTGAACGGGCGCCAAAGAATAGGGATGGGACAGATCTGGGGCAAGCGAGCTTGGACGAGGTCATTGAACATAAGGACCTGACGCGAAGGGCGGCCAAGGGGCTCTCGTGGTCGGGAGCCGCATTGTTGGCCCGGATCTTATTGAATCTCCCGGTCACGGCCATTCTCGCGCGCCTCCTTCCCCCCAAGAGTACGGCGCTGTCGGCGCCGCGCTGATCATCGTGGACATCGGCAATCGCATTGCCAACCTGGGCAATGTCGCAAGTCGTGGTCCAGCGGGCGGATCTCGAAAAGCGCCATATGGGAACCGTGGCATTCCTGTCCCTGCTGATCGCCGCTGGCTCGCTGTGCTTCAATGGTTGTTCGCGGGCGTGATCGCCGATCTCTTTCATGCTTTCATGTGCCGGAGCTCAACATTGTTTCCCGCGTGCTCGCCTTCATTATGTTCGCAAACGCGTTCAACCTTGTGGCCGAGGCGGTTCTCTCGCGGAACTTGAAGTTCAAAGTCTCCTCGACGGCGAACTTGACGGCATGGATTCTTGCCAACGTCGGCTTGGCTATTCCGCTTGCCTATCTCGGATTGAGCTATTGGGCATTGGTGATCGCTGCCATGGCCGAGGCAATTTTTCTTTCTGGCATTTACTTGATTACCGCGAGAAGGTATCTCGCTAAACCGCGCTTCGACCTGCAGTCCTATCGTGAGATCCATAAGCAGAGCCTGGGATATTCCTTGGCCGGAGTTTCGGACTTCGGCGCCCAATACATTGACAAGATCATCGTCGCGCGTTTGGTCGGGACCACGGACCTTGGCATCTACACGAGAGCGTTCATTCTGATCACAATACCGGCCATTCTATTTGGAAACCTGAGTAGAACGGTCGTTTTCCCGTTGCTGTCAAAAGTGCAGACCGACGAGGCCAGGTTGCGCACCGCTCAGCTGAAGGGCCATGCCTTGACCGCAGCCCTCACCCTCCCGACCAGCGCGTTTCTTTGCTGCTTCTCCAAGGAGATCGTCCTGACAATTTTCGGCCCTAAGTGGATAGATGCAGTGGTTCCGATTGCCGTATTTTCCGCGGCGATCTATTTCCGCGTCGGATTCAAAGTGTGCGGCGCTGTCATGCTTGCCACGGGCCGCAGCTACCGCAGCGCGTCCATGCAGATTGTCAACGCGGCGCTTGTGACATCATTCGCATTTTTCGCGGCGCCTTATGGAGTGAGCGCGGTAGCGGCGGCCGTGTCGGGTGCCATTCTAATGAGTTTCGTCCTTTATTCCGTCATTAGCTGCCGCATAACCGAATTGTCATTCGTGGATTTCGTGCTCGTCCATATCCCGCCAATCGCTTTCGCCGCCGTCATCTACGCTACTGGGTTTGCGGTCAGGATGCTATTCGCCGGCTTACCGCACTATCTTGTACTGGCAGTTGGGGCTTTTGTCATAGGCACGTTATCTGCCGTTACTGTCTATTTGAGAGCTTCGCTTCTATTCGGGAAATACGGGGTGGATGTCCTGCAAACCGTAGCGCCCAAGAAAGCAGCATGGCCCAAGTGGATTCCGAGCTGACTTGCGACCGAATACGGTTACATGCTACTCTTCGGTAGTCATAACAACATCCGGAGAGGAACCGATCATCCGCCAGACAATCGACGATCTGCTCCGCCCAAAACGTGCTTGGGGTCGAAGCCGGTTTCACCATATGCTTTCCATCATTTGGGAGTAGGAGCATCTAATGCTTGCGTCCAGAGAGGGATCACAATGATCCAACGATCAAGCGGCCACTCTTCTGGAACTCGGGAGCGGATCGGCAGACTTCTTGTTCCTGTTCCGGATGATTACTTCATTCGGCCGCCCTTTTCGACGTATCAGACAGTGCACGTGACTAAAGCGTGTCGTGATTAATTGGCCTCATATCCGGCAGCCTTGAAGAGGTTTCTGCATTCGGTTGGCTCGAACAGATGGCAGATATCGCCGAGGGCCTGGCAGAGTGCGTCGAAGGTTCTGGCCGCCTTCTTTCGCAGCCGTGCCTTGAGTTTTGAATAGGCCATCTTGACGTTGCCCCCAAGTTTTATCCAATCCTGAGTTCGCTCCGGCGATCATTGTTGCCCTGTTGGGCGGTTTGAGCGACGGGCACAGGCGCGGAGCTGATCATGGTGCGCAGCGCTGTGTCCCGTCGCGGGGTGAAGGTGTGGGCGAACTCGAAGGGGGTCTGCCATCCGAGCCGCGAATGTGGGCGATTGATGTTGTAATCTGTCCGCCAACTACTGGCCAAGACCGCGCGAGCCTGCGCCAATGAGGTGAACAGCATCTCGTTCAGCAGTTCGTCACGGAGGCGACCGTTGAAGCTCTCGATGAAGCCGTTCTGCATTGGCTTGCCCGGCGCGATATAATGCCAGTCGACGCGGCTTGCATCGGCCCAGGTAAGGATCGCATTGCTGGTCAGTTCGCTGCCATTGTCACTGACCACCATCTTCGGCTTGCCGCGTTCGATCATGAGCCGATCGAGTTCGCGGGCAACCCTCACGCCGGACAGAGACGTATCCGCGACCAACCCCAGGCACTCGCGCGTGCAGTCGTCGACGACGGTCAATATCCGGAAGCGACGGCCATCGGTCAGCTGATCCGACACGAAGTCCAGTGACTAACGGTCGTTGGGCGCAAACGGGGACCATCATCGGTGCCCGCGTTCCAATGGCCGCTTGCGGCCGCCACGGCGCCGAACGGCAAGCTTCTCCTCGCGATAGAGCCGGAACAGACGCTTGTGATTGACCACATAACCTTCCCGCCGCAGCGTAAGCGCTATTTTCGCTGCACGTTGACGCGAGCGCTTTCGACGGATGGCCTTCGAATCGGGAACGGTATCTGGTCTGATCAGG
>NZ_JAMYRY010000057.1:0-13442 GCF_040321655.1 Mesorhizobium sp. M0306
TCGACGACATCGCCCCAAAAGTCTTGCCGGACAGCAAGCTCGGCGACGCCGTCTCCTACACCCTGAACCAATGGGGATATCTGACGCGTTACACCGAGGACGGCAGCATGCCGATCGACAACAATCTTCTCGAGCGCGACATCAGGATTTTTGCAACTGGCAGGAAGAGTTGGTTGTTCAGCGATACTGTCGACGGAGCTAAGGCCAGCGCCGTCATCTACAGCCTGATGTTGACCTGCCGCGCCTGTGGCGTCGAGCCGTTAGCGTGGTTGCGCCACGTCCTCACTGAACTGCCTCAGCGCCCCGAGAACGCAGCCATCGACGACCTGCTGCCCTTCAACTTCCTCAAAGCCGCCGCAGCCTGACCCGACGCGTCCGTCTGAAAGCGATCAGCTGTTGCAAGGGCCGTCCACGTGCGGGGAAATGAGCGCTTACGATACATCCATGGCCGCAGACCTTGATGTACGTCTCGTCCATATGCCACTTGCTGCCGACCACACGCTTGCGCCGGTTGAAGCGCTCCAGCAGCTACGGCGAGAAGTGGGCGACCCAGCGATGCACGGTGGAATGGGCGACCTTCAAGCCGCATTCGGCCATCATCTCTTCCAGATCGCGCAGGCTCAGAGTGTAGGCCAGGTACCAGCGCACGCACAGCAGGATCACCGACTGGTCGAAATGGCGGCCGTTGAACATCACGTGCTCCTCCACAGCTGAGGAGTGTTTCTTGCCATGCTCCGCTTACCAAAAGGTTTGCGACAGAGCCGTTCGAACCGCATGCCGACACCATCGTCAAGGGCGGCCGCGATGTCGATTATGGCCACAAGCTCAACATGACGACGGGCAGGCAGTCTGTTCTTTCAATTTAGACCAACTATGCGGATGCCGCCTCAGTCAATTCAAGAAGGTAACCAATGCCGCGCACGGTCGTGATCCGTGGCGTTGCACCTGACCTACTCAGGTGTCCACGTAAGCGATAGATTCCGACTTCAAGCGCGTTGGCAGATACCTCGTCGTTGAACGAATAGAGGTGATCTTCCAACTGCGCACGAGGCACGATGCGGCCTGCACGGATAAGCAGATGCTCTAAAATACATAGTTCGCGGCGTGCGATCTTCAGAGGATGACCCGAGACGGAAACCTGTCGGCCGATCGGATCGAAATTGAGATTGCCAAATACAACGATGGGGTCGGTCACCTGTGTCGACCGGCGCAGAATGGCTCTCATTCTGGCGATGAGCTCATCGAAAGAGACGGGCTTGAGCAGAAAGTCGTCCGCGCCACCGTTGAAAATTGCAATTCGCTTCTCGAGATCGTTGATGCTACTCATAATGAGGGTTGGAACTGAATGCCCGTCGCTCCTTAGCTGTCTCAGCCAGCCCAAGCCATCGCCATCTGGCAGAGCCAACTCCAGCAGGAGAATTTCATAGGTTGCGCAACAAAATGCCCTCGACGCCTGTTCCAGGTTGCCAACTACATCAACGGCAAAACCGCTATCCCCGAGCGCAACTCGCACAGCGCGCGTAAGATCCACATGATGATCAATGAGCAGCGTTCGCATTTCACGTCCTATCAAGGTCGGACAGGTCACCGTCCGCTGTAAGACCGGGGCGACAGCGGAAGTCGCGCAACTCTTCGTAGTGTTCGTAACGCTCTTTCCGATGGGTGATCGCGGGAGCATGCAAGCCGCACGCCTGCAATAGTCGGGGATGGAACACGTGAAGACCTGTTGACGGGCTGAAACCGTCGGTCGGCCAGCCCACAATGCCACCGACTCTGCCTGCGATTTCTCTGCGCATCGATCCTCCTATGGGTTGCGTCGCAAACTCCAGCTGAGGTCGCAAGGCAGGTTGCGGCTTTGTTCATTGAGAGGACCCCCTGGAGGCAATACCAGGAGGATTCCCTATATGGCACTTCCCGATTTACCACCGGTCATTCCGAACCACGTTCGGCGGCTTTGAAGACACTCATTGAGCGCGGCTAGGTAAATCAAGGGTACGAGCTGCCGGGTGTCGATGCCGCTTTTGAAGCAGGCATCGGCACCAGCTCGGTGAGCGTCGCCCGCGCAATTCAGCGGACGCGCTCGATACACCCAGTCGAATCGTGCCGCAACTTGCCGCGCCGACAGGGCGCCCGAAGACTTCAGACTTGTGACCGAAGGTCTACGCCCAGTCCTCCTCCCATTATCCACCTCCCTCAAATCAAAGTGGACGTTCAATTTGAACAAATTACGCCATCGTATCACAAACGACTTACCGATCCCCGACGTGCTCTAGCCTTAGTGCTTGTTAAGAAGGTCGGCTACTGTCTCTCCGCGTCGCCGGGCATCGGCGGCGAGCCACACCTCCCCCACCTCATACACGTCGCCGTGGGTACTGAACGGCACAATGACGTCAATGGCAGCCGACAGCAGGTCAAGAAGCGTGTGGTCTTCCACAGCAGCTCCTTGCGGGCTGCTCTTGACGAGTGAAAAGAGCTTTTTAAAGCCTTGGACCGGATCCGCCCCATGAATCGTTGATATTGATCCCGCATGGCCGGAGACGACTTCGCTAAGGTAGGCCCAAGCAGCATCATCGCGCATCTCGCCAAGCAATATTCGATCAGGGCGCATGCGCAAGCTGGCTTGCAACAGTTGCTCGGCTGTCACCGCACCTACGCTTGCTCGGTCCTTCGGATAGAGTAACCGGACATGGTTCTCGTGCGGGATTGCAAGTTCGAGCGTGTCCTCGATACTTATCAGCCTCTCTTGCGGGGGTATAGCGTTGATCAAAGTCTTGCTCATTGTCGTTTTGCCGCTTCCAGTAGGTCCGCAAAGCAGCATCGTGAGCCGCCCGCAAACGCATGCTCGCAAAAATTGCTCCAAGTCACCATGGTCGTAGTGCTGAAGAATCGTTTCGTCCTGCCGCTCTTGGCGCTCCTTTCGTGACCGCCATTGATTCCAACGCGAGTATTCGTAGCGAGAAGAAACTTCCTTGAGTTCGGTCACACGACTTGAGGGACGCCGTATCGTCAGGCTTATTGTTCCTGAGGGAACAGCGGGCGGCAAACAGATCTGCAGCCGCTCTCCGTTCGGCAGCTCAGTCGCACAGAGGGGGCTTTGCGGTCCGACATCTTGCTTGCGCAGCGCTCCAGCGAGGATCGCGATGTCCTCCAGATCGTCATAAGATAGCGGTAGCGGATGTTTCGTGAAAACGCCGGCCTGTCGGACAAAGGCTTCCCCAGGCCGGTTGATAGCGACCTCTTCGGTCCTTGGCTCCTCAAGCCATTTCAAAACAGGGTTGAGAAGCAAACGCAATTGAGGGTCAGCCTCCGGTCGCATTGTTGTCTCTCCGGCGTTGGCGATGTTGGGGGGCTGGCGCCACGGCGATCGGTCTAAGATCGTATACATCTGAGAAATCGAGGTCCCGAGCCACAAAGATCGATACAGCATCTCCCTGGTTTTTCTTCAGAGTTGGCGGAACGTTGATCGTTGCTCTAAGGGTCGTGTCAACGGCTTGTCCGGCGTTGCTCTGGAAGCTGTTGATGCCGCTTCCTCCACCTGAGCTGCCAGCGTATTGACCGGCGGCCTGAAACGCGCCTTGAATGACGCTCATGAGCATTGCTCCGCCAAAGCGCTGCCAGAAGTGATTATCCACCGTGCCAGGCATTCCGGAGCGGCCGAGCTCGTCAGCGCCCGGCGACGCTAGCGAAACGAGGGCATGGTCAGGCGTTTCGATGCGCGTCCACAGCACGAAGACACGCGCATCCCCCTGTTGGAGACCACGCTGGATCTCGCCAATCACGGTCGTCCCGCGATCCAAAAGCACCACGTTGTTGGTGGCGCCGCGGACGTCTTTAGGTAAGACGCACTTCACATAACCCGGTAAATTTGTGTCGACTGCCGTTTGCAAAATGCAGGGAATTATCGTTCCTTGGGTAATCACGAGATCAGGGTGCGGCAAAAGTGTGGCCCGGCTTGGCTCCTGTATATCTGGCTTCAATCGCCCCGTCAGATCGCCAGCGTCTGAAATCTCATGCGAGGTCGCGGGAGCATCCCTATGGTTGTCTTCGCTCCGCTGACCGTCGTTGGGCATTTGACCGCTGCCACTGTAGGCGAAAATTGGTGTTTCCTCCGGCGGCGGATCAGCTGGCGCCGGAGGCGGCGTGGATGGCGCAGGATCTCCTGCCTGCGCCGCCTGTACGGGTGCTGGAGCTTCGGGAGCAATCTCAATCGGCACGGGGCGGAATGGCTCGGCGTCGGCGACAATTGGAGGTTTTGGCTGAGTTGGCTCGTCTTGTGTGCTGGGACGACCGCCGAGCCAGATGAGCGATAGAGATGAGATGAGAACAAGAGCAGCGACGGCCAACTTCTGCAATCCCGAAACATGCCGGCGGGCCGGCTCCGAGACCATCGATCCTGAGGCATGGACATCATGTCCCGACTGTGGGCCGGTTTCATTCATCGGCCGGGCCTTTCAAAACGCGCCACACGTCGGGTGTCACTGTACCGGTCCCTGGCGCTCGTCCCACAGGGTCATAAGCCCTGTTGAAAATGGACAAGACCGTATTGCCATCTCTCAGACGCCATTCCCGGGCGACTGCGGATACTTCAACATAGTCTCCTTTGACCGTGTAATTGGCAGCGGCTTCCTTGCCGTCGGGATTGATAATGTAGAGGGAGGGTATGCGGGAATTGCTTGCGAAGCCAAATACGGTGGTAAAGCCATTATCGAAAACTTCCAGCGGCGCCAGCGATCGATCGCCCTTTGCGACGTAGTGAAAATTGCTTTCGTCCGGACTGGTAGTTGCGGCGGGCCGATTCAACAAATCCTGAACTCTCTCGTCGCGCAGCACTTTCGCCCGGGCCTGACCAAGAATCGAGCGCCTTTCTGCGTCCTTTCTCTGAGCAGCAGCCTCATCAGCAGGATAGGTGAACTGCACACTGTAGTATAGGTCAGGTTGCTGCTCATCGAGTTTTGGCATCGCTCTCGTTGAAATACTGAAGACGTATCTCCGTGTACCGGACTCACTCTCGGCCAGCACGATGACCGGCTGCGGCGGGAGCATCCGGCTAGCCTTAAAAAAGAGATAGTTGGCGCGCGGGAGCGCAGCCAGGTCTTTGCTATTGGAAACGGCCACGGCTGCGACTGTCTCGTTGGCCGCGAATGTGACAACCAGCGTTGCCCCCACTGCGGTAGACAGGCGCACCACTTCGTCAGGACGGTAAGCCAGGTAGCGCATGCGCGCATCATGCTTGCCGGCAAGTGGTGTGTCTTCCGCGGACGCTTCCATCGTTAAGAAGAGTGAACAGACCAGCGCGAGAAACGCTCTTTTTGTCATGGCTGCACATAGCCCAGGTTCGATACGCTATCTTCCGAGCTTTGATAGGAAGTGACGAGTAGACCTCCCGGATTGGTGAGCCTCGATTGCCCAGGCAGACCCGTCAAGCGCTCGTAGCGGATGGTAGCTGTCCAGGTGGTCACTATCGGCATCTGCCCATCGACAACAAGCGTACGTTTGTAACGGATCTGTTGAACGTCCGGACTGATGTCGTTTGAAGAAATATGCCCGACCTCGAGCTTGCCGCGTTTGCCGACCGTGACTTGCGGCGAGGTGGGATTCGGATAGTTGAAGAAATCTTGATATTGCTGTCGCACAGCCGGCGCGCTGAAACTGGATACGAGGTCATAGGCGTATTGGGCTGTATCTGCTGTGTACCCCTCGCGCAGGCGTACATATTCCCACAGCGAAGCATTTATGACGGCTCGGTCTTGGGTTGCCGGCAGTCGAGAGACTGACACTTCGCTGTCGACGGTCCCATCCGGCCGGACCCAGAGGAACACAGGTACGAGCTTGGCCAACGGGACCATGGCAGCAATGGTAAATGCCTGGGCAACATTTCCTAGGACCGCCGCTGCGGCAAAGGCTATCAGGGCCTTTGACAGGCGCCGCGCAGACTTCGCTCGTGAAGTTTGAAACGCTTCCACCTTCTTATAGTGGGCGGCTAGCGTTTCTCTCTCCACCAGAAGGGCATGTTCAGGAACTTTCACTTTGGCTCTTCCGCGCATTCGACCTGAAGATCCTCAGGGGTGGTTTCCCATTGTCCCACGTTCAGTTGGAATGGGGCACCCGCGCATGTCGCAAGCCCATGGCTCGTCTTGCAGGCGGCCAAAGCGAGGATTGACAGAAGTAGGCAATATTTCATGTTTTTGGCACCGAGCTTGTCGATTGATTAACCACCCGCCGTTTTGGCAAAGTGGCGATTGAGGCTGTTAAGAGGTCGGTTCGCACCTCCCCAAGAGCCGCCGGCGATGCTGCTGGCGATCGTCGGAAGCGCGACGATCAGAGCGTCACCAGCTAGGAAAAGCATGTCGAGCTCGTAAAGCCCGATGATCTTGGCTGCTGTCGTGCCCGAGAATTTGATCATCAAAAGCATGGCTGCCAGCGAGACTGCTTCGGCAGCGATTACTATCGTTGCAACGATGTTGAGGAGGAGAAGCAGCAGCCCGTACGAGAGCAGTTGGCCGATCCATCTGGTGGCTATGTCTCGAGTGTGATCAAAAAGGTAGCCTACAAGGACCAGGGGGCCGATCGTCAAGAGCACCTTCGTCAGAATTCCAACGGCATCGTAGATCTCGAACGCTGTCCACAGCGCGCCGTAGAAAATCCATTGCGCTCCCTCGAAAGCAAGTATGTCCTGGCCGTTCATAGGCCCAATTTCGGAAGCAATCAGCTGAAAGACATACTGGCTTGAAGCAAACATGAGATCGAGCTTCTGGGGGATTCCGATGAAGGGCAAGTCGCTGCCACTGATGTCGTGAGCCAACCTCGGAATCGTGTCGTCGAAGAGCGCTTCAATGTACTGCTGATAGTTGGCCTGCCCTAAGATAAGGGCGACGACAATCGACACCATGATTACGCGCGAGATACCCCCGCGCGCATCGACTTGACCACGCATGACCAGACAGCCTTGGATTATTATCCAGAGCGTGACACACGCAACCAGAGGCGCACTGACCGCCGCTTGGACGTTTTCAAGCACTTTGTGCAGCCCGGACGTGAAGGCCCCATGAAAGATCGTGTGTATAGTCGTGAATGGCGCGGGAATTTTGAAATTCATGGCGTGAGCCTGATGTGTCCCTGATCAGCGCAGCTGAGCCTGATGAACTCTGTGTGGTTTACGGGAGGATGCTAAACATATTAGCGGTGTCCTGATGTTCGCGACGCTGCGTGGCGGCCTCCTCCACGGCGTGAAGGCTCCCTTGTGCAGTGGCCATTGTCAGCAGACTCGTGGCCTGGACATTTTGGATCATCGCATCGTGAATCTGCTTGAGGACCAGACCGTTGGTCACGGTGGCCTGCATAATATTTCCCGAGCGGGAAAGCTGACCAAGCGTGCCGGCGTTATCCTTAAGGCGCTTGTCCATCATGCCCAAAGTGTCGGCTGCAATAGCTGCGGCATTGGCGGCCCCGGCGATTTGTCCCTGTAACAGTTTCGCTTCTGAATCGGTGCCGTTGACTATCCGATTTGGGTCCTTCGCAATGTTACGGGCCATAATCGAAGCTGGCGCCCGAGCATCAAACATCTGCTCCTCCAGCTTATTGCTCGACGGGTAGTGATTTCCTTGGTTCAGTGAGCTTAGCAGTCCCGTGACAGCGAATG
Organism: Mesorhizobium sp. M0306; assembly: GCF_040321655.1. NCBI lineage: Bacteria > Pseudomonadati > Pseudomonadota > Alphaproteobacteria > Hyphomicrobiales > Phyllobacteriaceae > Mesorhizobium > Mesorhizobium sp. M0306. Next base: position 7,640 of record NZ_JAMYRY010000057.1, read on the forward strand.
ACGACGTTAGAATCGTCACCATTTCAATCGTGGTAGCGAGCGTCTCGATTGACCTCTCAAGGATCGCCGCATTGGAAAGCGCTGTTAAGGTCGCTTGTGTTTCTGTTACAGGGTCGCTGACGATAAATTGCGAACGGGCCTGTCCGTGAAGCAGAAGGGAAGCAGCAAGGGTCGTTACTGCAAGTTTGGCAAATTTCATGAATATTCCTCCGTCAGTCTTGAACTTCGTGGTACCGGGCCATGAACTTGTCGAGCCACCCACTTGGGGCGTCTCCGTGCTGGTTACGAAGCTGGTCGGCAAAGCGCACTGTGTTGGCCCGCCCCGAGAGTACGGCTACGTACTCGCGCATCTGCCCAAGATCGAATTCGCAAACAATACTCCCGCTATCGCGCTTGAGCAAAAACTTGCGGCTGCCGATTGCCATTCCCTGGCGGATTGCCTCGAACTCCTGCGCAGTGCACTTCAAGCCATCCACATACGCAGAGCGGTCCGCCGTCGGTGATGGGTAGAAAATTTTCGTCATACATTGCGCAACGAGACTAGCTCCGAGAGGCGATTCCAGAACGTGTTCAGGCTGCTGCGTTGCGAGTATCAACATGCCGTTGTTTTTGCGGACCGTGAGCAAGAACTTGTCGATAACGGCCGAGAATTGGGGGTTGAGTAGATAGAATCGAAATTCGTCGCAGCTCATGACGAACCGACGACCATCGACGATAGCGCCCACTCGATGCAGAAGGTATGCGGCGGCCGGTGCACAGACCTCCTCATATTCCAGGAGCTGCGTCATGTCGAAGCCCGTAATGGAGGCATCCAGCCTTACTTCGTCCACGTCGCCGTCAAAGGCCCATCCAAGCGCCCCCCCTCTACACCACCGCTGCAGCCGTGCTCCTGCGCCCTCGGAGGGGCTGTGCAATAGGAACTCGCGCAGGCCCGCAAGTGAGCGCATAGGGGGTTCGAACGAAAGCTGACGAACAATGCCGCGTTCCAGCCGACGGCTTTCCTCCGGCGAGATCGGACCACGGCCGTCACTCTCGATCAGGGCCATCAACCACTCGCGCAGAAAGTCCCGGGAGGCGGAGGTGTTGTCCAGTCCACGCAGAGGGGCCAAGCCGCTCGGAGCGCCTCTGCGCAACGCAAGATATGTCCCTCCCGTGGCTCGCACCAGCAGTTCACCACCCCGATCCTTGTCGAAGAAGACGATCGCACCATTGCGATCGACCAAGCTTTGCTCAAGCATCGCGAGGACAAAGGTCATCAGCGTCGTCTTGCCTTTGCCAACGGGCCCGAATATTGCCGTCATGCCGACGTCATTCTCATGGGGGATGTAGTCGAAAGAAGTTCCACCGTTTGTGCGAAAGCGCGCAACAGCATTGCCCCAGTGGCCGGAACTGGAACCGCTTGGGAAGTTCTCAAATGAGACGAGCCCGGCAAAATTGTGTGAGGTGATCGCCCCCGGGCGCGTGCGCCACCTGTTGTTCCCCGGAAGTTGGGACCAATATGCGGCCTCCATGCCGATGCCCTCTTGGACGATAACGGCGCCCGCGTCGGCCAGCCGTGCGCGGGCACTTGCTGCGCGATCTGCAAGGCTATTGAGGCTGTCGGCATAGACGCACAGGCTCAGATGATGCGAACCCATCACGAATTCGTTGCTTGCCAGTGCGTCCTCTGCCTCGGCAAGTTCATTGATCTGGGTGAGAGCCTTGTCGCCGGCACTCGTCATCTGGCTGGACTTAAGGCTTAGTTTGGCATGAGCTTGTGGGCGAGTGAGGAAGGAAAAGCTCTGGCTCAGGACAAGCGGGAAGTTGGCGGACAGCAAGGAATTTAGCATGCCCGGCCGCGTCGTCGCCGGATATTCACGGAACGAAAACAATGATCCGACGGAGCTATCCCCGGGCCTTCGAATCTCAAGCGCCCGCTTCCCGCAGATGACCTGGTCAGTGTAGATCGAGGCGCCAAGTGAGCCGGTAACCATCGGAACCGGAAGAAACCGGCAAGTCATCATGAGCCGAAGCGCCTCGCCGATTTCCGTGAAGAGCACGTTGCCTTTCTCACGAATGCCCAACCGGCGCAGACCGTAACCGCCGAGTGCGCCAGCAGTGATGTGCCAGAGGTCTTCCAGGCTCCGCATTTGGGTGGCTAGATCGTGCTCATTCCGTCTGCGGGACTTGGCAATCCGCAAGCCGATCTTGCCGATTGCGGTGCGGGGGGACACGATCAAAGTGAGGAAGTGATCGTTGCGAAAGAGCTTTCCCGACAGCACACGACGCTCGTAGGCCTCGCTCAGACTGCCAGCGAATGCACTTTGAAACTGGCGCGGCGCCGGCGCCGGCACATCGTTGTGTCTCACAAGATGAGCGTATATCGAGACATTGTCATCGGCGATGTTGCGCAAGAGAGTGTTGAACGCGCGGCAGCGCGAGTTGCGCATCTCAGCGTCTTCCAAATCAAAGGGCACACCGTTCACATGTGCCATGGCCATGATCGATCCGTCTTCCAGAAGGACAACCTGATCGCTTACGTGACCAACATACGGAAGGTAGATCTCGCCAGACCTCTCGGTCCGGCCGCTGGCGCCGAACATTACACCATTCCTCTTCCGCGTTTCGGCACTCTGATCGGATTGGCGCTGACGCTTGCGCCTCCCCAGACCGGCCCGTCCACGCTTCTGCCGGCCGTCTGCAAATAGAGCAGCACGACGCTTGCCGCGTTATAGTCACGCTCAACAACCAGCCGTGCTCCGAACCAGAGTGGCACGAGAACGATTTCGTAGAGCGGGTTCTGAAGGATAATGATAACAAGCCCAGCCAACATCATGAGCAATCCGGCCAGCGTCAGCGGCACCCCCAGAAACAGTGCGGGGCGCGTCGCCGCCACATAGAGGGTGCTCACTTCCAACCGGTCGCTCATCAGCCGCCGCCTATGAGCGCCTTGCCCAGGAAGCTGGCCCCGAACATGATGACGATCCCTCCAACGACACCCGCAACCAGGCCAAGTGAAGCACGACCGAACATCCAAGAGATACCGATGGCTACGAGCCCGAGCACGGCCAGTGATTGTCCAAAGGGGCCAAGTATGAACGTGCAGATATTCTGGACCATCTTGGCAGGATCCGTCCCTCCGGTCACCTGAGCCGCGGCTGGCCCGCTGTAGAAGACCGTCCACGCCGCGCCTGCAGCAGCGGCCGGTACATATTCAGCCGCCATGCGCAGCATGGAAAAAGGCGAAGGAACACGCGTTTTAAGCGCACGAAGTATCTTGAGTGGCGTCATCATTGCATCTCCATGTTTCAATCGAATACGAGTTTGTTCGGGTTCGCGGGTTCCCGTGCTTTCGCAGCCTGGCTGCCTGTCGGATCGGAGGGATCGGCCCCGGAGCGGTCTGGCTGATACGAGCCCCAGATGTCCCAAGAATCTTGGTTGGGCTGCTTCTTTCTATTGGCCTGTTGGCTCTGCTGGAGCAGAGGCGGCACGGCTTTCCGACCGGGTGCCTCAAGGTGCGGCACGTCTCGAGCAGTCGGCTCCAGCGTTCTCTCAAGGAGACTTGAGATGTCCTTTGCGGCCGACTCGACCTTGCGTACATAACCGTTGGCGAAGCCATGCGTGACGTCGCCCGTGTTATAGGCCGAGATGGCACGGCGAAGCGCCAGTTGCTGTGCCACAGCAGTGGTGCCGCCGGCATACCGGCTTTCAAGCAGGTGGGCGGCAGCCGAAAGCGAGGCGCAGGGCTCGAAAGCCCTTTCCGGCGTGAGATTGAGCATGGCAAAGTTCTTGCTGTTTATCTGCATCAATCCAACATCGACAGAATGTTGTGCTTCGAGGCGTTCCTTGATGCCCCGCGTGGCTTCCAGGTGGTCTATCCAGCGAAGCTGCTCACCTGTGGTGTTGTCATGAGCCACCAGCGTTTCAAAGCCACTTTCAATCTTGGCAATCGCGGCGAGGGTGGACGGCGCAACCCAGGGGGCGCATTTGCGCGACAGGCTGCGGAACTCACGCGGAGAAAGTGGCGCGGGCTCGGCTGGGAGTGACATGGATGTCATCAGGACGATGGCCAGCGGCCAAGCTGCAATAAACATTCCCTATCACCTACCTTTCCAAGCCGCCGGACGGGTTCTGGCCCTGTCCGGCACGCGCTTATCGGGGAGGTTTGTTACTGTGTGATGTTCAAGTTCAGCTTTTCGGTTTCAATTGAAGCAAAGACCGTGTTCGTATCAGCGTGGGTGAGCATCTTGCGCATGCGTGGGTGGCGCGGGCCCGATCAGCCAGCGACATCCGGAGCATCTTGGTACAATGACTCCTGTACAGGATTGCTCGTCCCGGCCGTCCGTTGCTCCTGGAGTGTGGGCCGCGACTTTGGCGTCATGGATGGTACTTCTGTCAGCGCCAAGCCAAGGACAAAATGGGGAGCTTGGCGGGCTTGTTCAGGCTCGGGATCACCGTGGGGAATCGACTAAGGCGATAAAGCGGCCCAACTTTGCCGGTATGCTGCCGGTCCTTAAAGAGCAGCCATGCGCGGCCCTGCACACTCATATCATTGCTTGAGACGCGAGCTCGTCCGCGAAGCTGGCTCGAAGGCGCAAATCCGCGGCGGCGAGGGTCAACTGGGAAGACGTGGCGGCGCAGCCCTCCTGGTGCGAGCCTCGTTCAGCTGTTCGGCCGCCGCCGCCAAAGGGTGGATCATGCACAGTCCCATCGGCAGATAACCGCACGTCATTGACGGAGTCCGACGGCGCAATGGACAAGCATAGTGACACGCTCAAGATGGAGGAGTTGCAGTAACTGAGAAATGTTAGCCCGGACGTTCACCGCAACCGGCGACCTGCCGGTCGCCGAACAGCATTTGAGGCCGCCGGCCACCTTGGACGAAGCCGGCTTGGCAGGAGACACACTATTTTGCACAAGGCCGCTGCAGCGAATCACGGTCTTCTTCCGCCGACCGCCTCTCCGATCAAGCCAAACGCCGCGCTGCTCAACCATGTCCGAGCTGGATCCACGAGCCGGAGGATATCGAGATGATCCAGGTCCGCAAACTCCAGGATGACCAGGATGCAAGGGCATAGCAGGAAACTTGGCATCCATGAGGTCGAACTTGAGTGATATTGGCAGGCCTGCACCAACGGGGGAGCTCGAAGCGAAAAAGCGAAGGACCACACGGCAGGGTCATGTCGGCGCTTGGACCTGTCTGGTGGCCACGGGCTGCCTTGGTGCGGTCAATTCGCTGGGGATGAAAAGAACAGGACGAGCACGGCCTCACATTGGCCGCACGCAACGGCGAGTGGTATCAAGGAGCAGCTGTTCTGGGTCGGTGCCCCAGGGTTGCTCGGCAACAGGTTTAGACAAGGGGATTCAAGATTGAAGGTGTGCCGTTGAAACATGTTCTTGTCATTGACGATGATGCCGCAATGCGGCGCCTCATCGCCGAGTATCTCACGATGCATGCCCTGAAGGTAACCGCAGTCCACGATAGCAAGCAGTTTGACTATGTTCTTTCACGTGAGCCAGTCGATCTCGTGGTTGTTGACCTTAACCTAGGCCGAGAGGATGGACTTGCGATCGTCCGCAATCTGGCGACAAAATCGGATGTTCCTATCATAGTGATCAGCGGCGACCGGCTTGATGAGGCGGAAAAAGTGGTTGCACTGGAGCTCGGCGCAACCGATTTCATTCCCAAGCCTTTCGGGATGCGCGAATTCTTGGCCCGCATTCGAGTAGCGCTACGCCAGCGCATTTCTAGTCCGCGAACCAGAGAGCAGCGCTCATTTCGCTTTGGGGCCTGGAAGCTCAGCGTGAAGCAGCGGCGACTGAT
>NZ_JAMYRY010000058.1:0-13142 GCF_040321655.1 Mesorhizobium sp. M0306
TCTTGCGATCCCCAAGGCCAATCAGCCCAGCAATATAGGCCGGACACATCCGCGCACGCGTCTTGTGCCTCAACGCCGAGACGAATGGCTCAAGCCACCGCTCCAGATCGAGTTGCCAATCCCTGTTCGTGGCCGGCCCCTCCAACAGCCGACCTCTCATGAATCACGCAAAACCGCTCTTGGGAATCCTCAAAACGCTCCCAGAACTAAAAAACTGCCAAAGTAGTGCTAGCACTACTTTGGCGCTAGCCACATCGATGCGAACGCGTCGGTGCGGGCAATCGCGCCCTTCCGGAAACATCGCCGTGCTTAATGGTCCTGACCACATCGGCCGCCCTAGAAAAACTGCGCGCCATAACCCTGTAGAGGTCTTCCCCGGCGTTGGTGAGCATGGCGCCGGTTCCAAGCTCTACAAAAAGTGGAACTGCAAGCTTGTCCTCAAGGGCTTTGATGTGCCGGCTGATCTCTTCCGACGTCATGTTTAGCTCGGAAGCCGCAAGTTCAAACGAGAGGTGGCGCGCTAAGGCCTCAAAGGCTTCGAGGGCGGTCAGGGACGGGAGATCATAAAAGCGATGAACCATTGAACACTCCAATCAGATCGGCAGTCGCGAACCAAGAAGCTGGCGTCCTCTGGTCGATCAGGGAACGCTACTGACGCACGCGAAAGTGAATAGGCTGCTCAGTTGCGGCTTGACTTCTCAAGACGCTCTGGACGTCCTCTGCGACATGTCATCAAAGCAAGTTGCATGCCGAATCGGCGCACCTTTTGAGATGCAGTAGTCCGCTACACCGATAGCCCAGCTCTCGTGGTATTTTGTGATGTTTCCGACATTGTTGTCCAGATTCGACCCAAGAAGATTTGCAGAGAGACACGCGCAGAGATTCATCGTAATTTATCTTCGGGGTGGTCAGCACGCCATCTGGTCTTCTTCCGATTTCTTTGAACCTGCGCATGGGGCGTGTTGTAGGTCGGCGGTAGCGAAGCCCGCTCGCGAGCGCGCCCTCAACAGCGCTGTAGCGAGCGGCGGCGTAGCGGCGGTCATCGATGTTCTTCGGTAGGGTTGGGTTGCTGACACAACCTGATTCGAGGGAACCACCGATGACCAGCGACATGATGACCTGCGCACGCTCGTAGAGAAGATCCCCGACGCCGATATCTTGCGCGAGACGATCGGCTTTGCCGCCGACCTACACCACGCGGTGGGACGCAACCTTGAAGCCGGCCAGTTTTCGGTCTGATCCTGGGTCTCGTTGATGTTTGGGTTGGGTTTTGTTTCAGGTCAAGCTTCGGTGTTTTCGGACGCGATTGGCGGGCGCTGTTTTCGCCGCTTGTTCAGCCTGCGGTTGCTGCCGGTCGAGGCCGGTTTTGAGAATGGAGGCGACGGAGGAATAGGCGATGGCATTCATGGTGAGCGCCCGCTTACAGGCCGCATCGAGGCGCTGCGATCCATAGCGCGGCGCCAGTGACAAAATCCCCATGGCCGAGCGGTATCCCTGTTCCGGATGCGGCCTGTTCGCGCATCATGCGTTCGACCAGGATGGCGGCGTTGGGGCCGATCAGGGTCGCCCGACCGATCAGATTGGCCGGCGTGGTGTTGGCGTAACGCTGATTTGCCTTGGGCATATGGTCCTTGACCGTGACGTGGCCGGAGCGCTGGGAGCGTCGGACATGGCTGGCGACACGCTGGTGATCGTGGAAGATCTCGACCGCCCGGTGGGTGAGCCGACTTGGAGGGTGCATCCGATCAGCCGATGCGGCACCGAGTAGAAGGTCTTGTCGACTTCGATATGGTAGTCGGGATGGACCTTTGCTGGCTTCCATTCCGCATATTCGAATGGTGTGGTCGGCAGGGGCTCCAAGGCGGCCCGCTCGATCTGCTCGAACAGTTCGCGGGGCTTCTCCCGACATGGCGCATCGGCCGGTTGTTCAGATCCTCGAGCAATTCGGCAATCGCCGTGTTGAGAGCGGCAAGCGAGAAGAAGGTGCGGTTCCTGAGCCGGGCGAGGATCCAGCGCTCGACGATTAACACCGCGCCTTCGGCTTTTCCTTTGAGAGCTGCGTGGCCCTCTTCGAGCTAAAAGCCGGCTTCCGTCGTTGGTTAGCCTTCCGGTTGATTGGGAACTCGTTCCAGCACTGCGAGGACATCCGCTATACGATGCCTGTCGCTCTCTGTGAGCGTCAGATTGACTTTGACGGCCTGGCTCTCGACCTTGGTTGCGGGCATTCCGGCAAGCGCCTGTTCACGCCGTGCGATGATCGCGGGGTCCTTTGTGAAGTCCGCGTCTTGCGGCCTATGTCGAGACGCTCGCCTCGGCATTGGGGCATGCTGACCGGGTGGCGCCGCTGAAGGCTTATTGCACCGGGCTGCTTTTGCCGGGCGAGCGCAAGAGCGTCGAGCCGATGGCGGCACGGGTAGAGTCTGGGCGTGTCCAGGCGGCGCACCAGTCTCTGCATCACTTCGTGGCGAAAGCGGACTGGTCGGACGATGCCGTGCTTGGCCTCGTGCGGGTGCAGGTTCTGGCGGCGCTTGAGCGTCAGGGGCCGACCCGCGCCTGGATCGTCGACGACACCGGCTTTCCCAAGAAGGGGAAGCATTCGGTGGGGGTTGCGCGGCAGTATTGCAGCCAACTCGGCAAACAGGACAACTACCAGGTCGCGGTCAGTCTGTCTGTTGCCACCGGCCAGGCGAGCCTGCCGGTCGCCTAAGACGGGGACGCTCCGTCAACATCATCGCTTCCGCCCGATCTTCCGTCATCCAGATTGGCAACTGCACCAACGTTGCCGTCAGGCTGGCGGATGATCAGAGCGACCTCGTCACCATGGCGATTGCGTCGGGCAACAACAACCGCGTCCCCGTAACGGGATGAAATCGGTAACGGATAATCGTCTCGCCCGACTGATAGCGGGCATTATGAAGTTGTTGCACCGACGCCAGGTGTGCTCATCAATCTCCGGCAGACTTTTCAGCGCGCGCGACCTTCAGCATCTCGCGATCGAGCTTGGTGAACTCGCACCACAACGCCGTCCGCGCCCCCAGCATCGCACGAATCACCGTCTCCAGAGTGACGTGCCCTGCTGTCAGTTCCCGGATGCGCGCCTCAAACTTTCCACGACTGACCTCTCCGACCTTCAGCCCATAGCCGCGCAAGATCCCGCGGATGCTCAGTTCAATGTCGAGAAGCTTGCCTTGCAAAAGCTTGCGTCCACAAGAAGGGCTCGGCTATCCTTACAAGTCACCGATTTGGCATGAACCGGGCGGTACCATCCCATCCGTAGCAGTTGGGCTATATCCCGCGTGCATCTTTCCGGTCGGTCTTCACCGGCATCGCCGAGAGCGCCGCCTTCACGTGCCGTGTCTCGAGCAAAACCGCATCGCGTCCGGCGACCACAAGCCCGGCAAGGAGCTACTGCGATAATGGCCCAGCCTCGAGCCCAATGCGGATGACAGACAATTCCAGTTCGTCGAAATAGCGGACCAGTGCCTCCGGCTCGCTGGCGATCTTGACCTCGCGCACGATCGTTCCGGTCGCGTCAACAATGCACACGCTGCTCCCTTCCAGAGAGACATCGATTCCCACATAGCGTTCCGTGGCTGCTCCTCTCATGATGCTGGAGCCAATCGTTCGGACTCCGTTTCAACATCATCATTCTGAGGGACAGCCACCCAACCTAGCTATGCTCGCGAAGGCCGGCCCTACGGCATCTAGTCGAACGCGAGATCTGCCTTGTCTACGATCCGCAGACAACACGTCCTCCAGCCGCAGAGATTCTCATGGACATGTTACGACAAGGCGCGAGGCATGGCTTCCCAATTCCGAACGGAACGAAATAGCGTAGGCGCCAGTTCCGCTGTTTGACATGTTGGGTCAAATAGGTGGTTCAAGCTACACGTCATATTTTCAAGTTCGCGGGTGGCGCCCTTCTTGGCCGACCTGAGCCTGATCGCCGCCTGGCAGCAAGCCGGGAATCCGAGCCGGCCCGCCGGCGACAGCAGTGGCATTCGGCGGGTCTACATTCCCAAACCCGGCAAGACGGAAAAACGCCCTCTTGGCGTGCGGGCGGCTTTGCGGGTGATGCCCGCCGAGCGAACGTAGCGCGTCGTTCTGGCGGAGCGTCCGTCCACGGAGCTCACAGAGCCCGGCCTCGCGCCCTAACCGCAACCAAAGAGCGACATTGTTGCCAAATTGCGATCAATCTATGCCAAAAAAATGTTGGACGCGTAATAATAATTCGGCCAACTTTCGAGAAGCAGCGTTTCAAGAGATCATCCATGAGCGAAATCGTTACGAAGCAAGACTACCAAGCGTTTCACATCATCTTCAACCGCCCTGAACGGCTAAATGCCGTCAACGAAGCCCTGTATCAACAAACGCTAGACGCACTGAATCGGGCCGCCGAGGATCCCAGTGTCCGATGCGTGGTTATTTCCGGAAACGGCCGGGCGTTCTGCGCGGGTGCCGATATGAAGGCCCATAAGTCCGGTGTTCGAACGCGGGAAGATCGCGAGGCCTATATCATGCTCGGCCAGCGCGTGTGCGAACGGATTCAAACGATGAGTAAGCCTGTCGTTGCCGTGGTGCACGGCTACGCTGTTGGCGGAGGGGCCGAAATCGCAACCTCAGCTGATTTTCTTATCATTGCCGAAGATGCCCAGCTCGGGTTTCCCGAACTCGCCATCGGCACTTACGTGGGGGGGGGCGTGACGCTCCGACTTCCCCGGTTGATCGGGTTAAGACACGCTTCGAATCTTTTGATGCTGGGCGACAGGATATCCGGTGCGAAATGCCTGGAGATAGGCTTAGCAACAGAGACTCCACCAGCGGATCAGCTGCAGGAGCGCACATCCGCGTTGGTGGAGCGCATCGTCAAAAATGCTCCAATACCAATGGCGCGCCTTAAGGCCGCGATCAATGTTCAACTAAGCGCCGAAACTGTTTTCCAAACAGAGACCGATGGCGTCTTGGCGATGATGGAAACCAAAGATTGGGCAGAAGGCGTCGCCGCCTTCGCGGAGCGCCGCTCGCCACGTTTTGAGGGAAAATAGAAAATGAATGCCCACACCAAAGCATCTGCGGTGAGCCGCATAGTCGAGCCGCGTTCCGTCGCGATCATCGGCGCTTCAGCGAACCCGGATAAGCGCGGCTATCATATGATCAACGCCCTTCAAAAGGCTGGCTACAGTCATCCCATCTTGCCGGTTAATCCAAGGGGAGGGACGATTCTCGGATTGGACGTCTGCAGTGACATCGCTTTACTTCCTAACGGCGTCGATTTGGCAGTGATCATTCGACCAGCGGAAGAAGTGCCTGATATCCTTATTCAATGCGGCAAAAAAGGCATCGCGGGCGCGGTGGTCGTCGCGCATGGATTTGGAGAGTGGGGCGACAAGGGCTCTGCGACGGAAGAAAGATTGCGTCAAGCCCTGGCGACGAGCGGTGTTCGAATCATTGGGCCGAACACATCGGGGATGCTGAATTGCACAGCGCAAGCGGATCTAATTGGCTTGCCTGAACTGCCACCAACGGGGCCCATTAGCGTCGTCACGCAAAGTGGCGGCATGATCCTGACGCTACTGGAGGATAACCGCTCGATTAACGGCCCGGGTTTCGATGTCATCTTCGGACTCGGGAACCAGGCTGACGTCGGATACGACGAACTGATTGAAGAGCTTGGACAGCGTGAAAGCACCCGATCGATTGCTATTTACAACGAGGGCTTCACCAACGGGCGGCGCTTCGTCGAGGCGGCCGGGCGAGTCAGTCAAAACTGTCCGATTGTGATGCTCCGAGGAGCGCGATCCATCGAAGGTGGAAAGGCGGCGCTTTCCCACACAGGTTCGATTGCCGGGTCGGATGAGATCGCGTCGAGGGTGTTGCCTCAACAGGGCGTTATATTAGTTGATCGATCCGACGAACTTCTGCCAATTGCTGCGCTTCTTGCGACCGCCTCTCTTCCAAACATGCAAACAGGGGTAGCGGTTTTAACTGATGGCGGTGGTCACGCTACACTTGCCGTGGATGCACTATCCCGTGCTGGGGTGCCCCTAGCGTCGCTGTCGGAGGGCACCAAGGCCAAATTGCGAAAGGTGATTGGTGAGGAGGCAACCGTCGGAAATCCGATTGACGTTTACAGCGCCATCGATGCCCTACCAGACGTTTTCCCTAAATGCATCGAAATTCTGGCATCGGATCCACACGTAGGGCTTGTTTTAACAATTGGAATGTTCGGCGGTTACCATATTAGATTCAACCAGACCCTCCTCGAGGGTGAAAATCTAGCCGCGGAGCAGATCGTTGCTTTCAAAAAAACCACCAGTGTTCCACTGATATTTCATAACTGCTATGCGACCCGCATGCTTAAGAGCGACGACATCTTAAGAGAAGGCGGGATCCAGGTTTTCCCGTCGCTGGATTGGGCTGTCGCTGGCACCAGGGCATTGTTTGAAAGGGCGAACTGGCTTTCCAAGAAAAACTTCCGTGACCAGGGGGTAACATCCAAGGGCAAACGCGTTTCCGTTCCCAGCGGGCTGTCAGCGGAGACGACAGCCCGAGAGATATTGCAGGACCTCGGGGTCCATACCGGGAAATGGTCGGCTGCAAGCGATGCTCAGTCGGTAGAAGCGGCCATCTCCAAATTTGCCACGCCTTGTGCGGTCAAGCTGGACTCGTCTGTGGTGGTACACAAATCTGACGTGGGTGGCGTGCATCTCGGTGTAACTCGAGAATCTGCACGCTCTGCCGCAGTCGGCATCACAGAGGCTATGGCGTCCCAGGTACCTCCGGTGACCGACTTCGGTTTCATCGTCGCGCCTATGGTGAATAACGGCGTAGAATTATTCGTAGGTGCCACCAACGATCCGGTCTTCGGCCCGGTGATCGTGTTCGGTTCCGGGGGCGTGCTGGTCGAGGCGGTCAAGGACGTGACCTTTCGCGCTGCACCGCTTTCCCCTTTGGAGGCTTTGGACATGATCAACGAGACGCGTGTCGCGAAGCTCCTCGACGGTTTCAGGAATTATCCGAAAGTCGACAAGCGATCCCTAGCCAACTTCATCTCGTCCGTGTCCAACGCAATAATGAGCATGGAGAATCTTGCGGAACTCGACATCAATCCAATCATCGCCACCGAAGGCGGTATCTACCCGGTCGATGTGCGGCTTGTCGGAAATAAGCTGGGTTAAACTTGTTGCATGCGTAAGCTTAACGGCGAAAAAGCTTCCGGACCTCCTGTCCGGAAGTTGCTCCTATGACAAAGGCGGACCCAACCTACCAAAGGCGACATGGCCTTCTGGGTGAGTACGAAGAGTTCCTCTCGAGTGAGAGAATATGAGGGGGCAACCCCAGCGGGAAAGCGTTCCTTTGAACTTGCAAAGATGCCTTTTCGATCATGATGCTGGCTACATTCATCGCGTTAGTCCTTATCACTGGATCAACCTCATTGGCGCGCCTGTCGGGTATATGAAGCACCGAATGGATGGCGGTTCGCTTAAAGCACGGAGTGTATGCTTGCCAGGTGGTATCACATTATCTAACTGTTTGTGGGCTTGGTCCGTCAGCCGCAAGCGCCACCGCTCTCCGCTTGCGTGTCCCCGGCGGAAGGCCTGACCCGATGGGCGAATTCGTCGGCATCTTCGAGATGGGGCCGCGCGACGGTCTGCAAAACGAGAAGCGCCTCGTGCCGACCGCCGACAAGATGCGGCTCGTCGACATGTTGTCGGATTGCGGCTTACAAAGGATCGAAGCGACCTCTTTTGTCTCGCCGAAATGGGTGCCGCAAATGGCCGATGCGACGAAGGTCATGGCGGGCATTCGGCGTGCGCGCGGCATTGTCTACGCTGTCTTGGTTCCCAACCTGAAAGGCTACGAGGCGGCGAAGGCGGCAAAGGCTGATGAGGTCGCCGTCTTTGCGTCGGCCTCCGAAACCTTCAGCCGCAGAAATATTAATTGCTCGATTGCCGAAAGCCTCGAGCGTTTTCGTCCAGTACTGGCTTCGGCCGCCGCAGATGGCATTCCGGTGCGAGGCTATGTTTCCTGCGTCACCGACTGCCCTTACGAAGGCCGAACACAGCCTGAAAACGTCGCGAGGGTTGCGGCTGAACTTTCTACAATGGGTTGCTATGAAATTTGCCTAGGCGAAACGATGGGTCACGGCACGCCTGTAACCATCGGGGCCATGCTCGATGCCGTGCTGAAGGAGGTCCCGCCCGAAAATCTTGCCGGTCATTACCACGACACGAGAGGGCGGGCGCTCGATAATATCCTGGTGAGTCTGGAAAGAAACCTGCGTACCTTTGACGGGGCGGTCGGTGGACTTGGCGGCTGCCCGTTCGCGCCAGGCGCTAAAGGCAATGTCGACACGCTGGCCGTGGCCGCCATGCTCGCCGGGAGGGGTTATGAAACGGGCCTCGATATCGAGCGACTGGATGAGGCGGCCCGCTTCGCACGCGGCTTGAGAGAGGAACGGCCATGAACTTCGAGACCATCCGCGTCACGACGGAGGAGTTTGGCGTCGCTAGCCTGACGCTCTCACGCCCAGACAAGCACAACGCCATCTCGGAACAGATGATCTTGGAACTCGCGAGCGCTGCCAGACTGCTCGCCAATGACAACGCGGTGCGCGCGGTGGTACTGACGGGTGAGGGTGAGAGCTTCTGTGCCGGTGCCGATCTCGCCTGGATGCGCGCACAGGCCTCCACCGCGCGTGACGAGCGAATTGCCGGGGCCAGTAAGCTAGCGCTGGCGCTTCGCGCGCTCAACGAGCTGCCCAAGCCCCTGATCGGCCGTATCAACGGTCAGGCATTCGGCGGCGGTCTCGGCCTGATGAGCGTCTGTGATGTCGCGGTCGCCGTCGACACCGCAAGATTCGGCTTCACTGAGGTCCGGCTCGGCCTCATCCCCGCGACGATTTTTCCTTATGTGCTGGCTCGGATGGGAGAGGCCCACGCGCGGCGGGTGTTCATGTCAGCCAGAATATTCGACGCCAACGAAGCCTGCGAGCTTAGGCTGATTTCGCGCGCCGTTCCACAGGATGACCTGGACGCGGCGGTCCATGCCGAAGTCCGGCCCTATCGCTCGGCTTCGCCGCAGGCGGTCGCCGCCGCCAAGGCGCTCGCACGTCGACTTGGGCCGACAATCGACGACACGATCATTGGCGAAACAGTCGCTTTTCTGGCTGATGCGTGGGAAACAACCGATGCCGCTGAAGGAATCAAGGCCTTCTTCGATCGCCGCAGACCGCGCTGGCAGGCGTGAGGTTGGCCAGAAGTCGTTCGTCGCTCGAACCTCGAACAGGCAAGATCGACGAATTGCTAGCACCGACCGGCGAATTTCGTGAGCGGTTTTAGGCGCATCAAATCACTGACTCTAAAACAAACCCGCACCGCTTGGCGACAATGTCCCGAGAATGCACAGTCCAATCCAGCATACTCGATCCCTTAGCCGAACACGGGATTGGTCGTGCACTTAAGGCGATGTCGCTTTGACTACACCAGCATCCCTTGTCGTTGGAGCTCACGCTCGAAACGGTTTGACCGCATCACTGCGGCCAAGAGGCGGCGAGTAGATTTCGAAGCATCGGGTGGCGGTACGTTTTCCAGGTAGCCGGCTCCGGTTGTCCGACCGCGTGGCCGGGTTCAAACGGGTACAGGGCTTCGGCTTGGGGAGCGACGCGCCGGGCGTCGCTGCGAGGCGAAGGCATGAAGGGATCATCTTAGCATCCTACAGCCTTTTCGAGCGCGGCACGAGAGTGGTCAAATGCTAAGCCTTTCAGAGAGGATGAAATGGACAAAGTTTACAGCGACGCTGGATCCGCGCTGGCTGGTCTCGTGAAGGATGGCATGACCATCATGGCCGGGGGGTGGTTTGTGCGGTATCCCGGAAACCCTCATCGAGGCGATCCGTGATTCGAGGGCGAAAGGTCTCACCTTCATCTCCAACAATGCAGGCGTCGACGGCGTCGGCCTCGGCCGGCTGCTGGAGACGCGCCAGATCAGGAGGATGATCTCGTTCTATGTGGGCGAGAACAAGACTTTCGCCCAGCAATACCTGTCGGGGGAACTGGAGCTGGAGTTCATCCCGCAGGGTACGCTCGCCGAGCGGATACGCGCTGGCGGCGCGGGTATTCCGGCCTTCTACACCAAGACCGGCATCGGCACTCTGATCGCCGATGGCAAGGAGGTGCGCGAGTTCAACGGCGAAAAGTATCTCATGGAGACCGGCCTGTTCGCCGAGATCGCGATTGTCCACGCGTTCAAGGGCGACGCCGAGGGCAATCTTGTCTACCGCAAGACTGCCCGCAACTTCAACTCGATGATGGCGACCGCCTCACGGATGAC
The DNA here is from genome assembly GCF_040321655.1 of Mesorhizobium sp. M0306. Classification (NCBI taxonomy): domain Bacteria; kingdom Pseudomonadati; phylum Pseudomonadota; class Alphaproteobacteria; order Hyphomicrobiales; family Phyllobacteriaceae; genus Mesorhizobium; species Mesorhizobium sp. M0306. Next base: position 10,332 of record NZ_JAMYRY010000058.1, read on the forward strand.
AATTGCCGAGGTCGAGCACCTGGTACAGGCCGGCGAGATCGATCCGGATGGCATCCAGACACCGGGCATCTTCGTGAAGCGCATCATGCATGCGCACAGCCCGGTCAAACACATCGAACAGCGCACTACCCGCAAGCGCGAGGAGATCCTCTGATGGCCTGGACTCGTGAACAGATGGCGGTGCGCGCCGCCCAGGAGCTGCGCGACGGCTACTACGTGTACCTCGGCCTCGGCATTCCGACGCTGGTGTCGAACTACATCCCGAATGGCATCCGCGTGCAGCTGCAGTCGGAGAACGGCATGCTCGGCATGGGTCCGTTTCCGTACGAGGGCGAGGAGGATGCCGACCAGATCAATGCGGGCAAGCAGACGATCACCGAGCTCCCGACGACGAGGTACTTCTCCTCGGCAGACTCATTCGGGATGATCCGCGGCGGCCACATCGATTATCGATCCTCGGCGCCATGCAGGTCGCGGAGAACGGCGATCTTGCCAACTGGATGACCCCGGCAAAATTGTGACAGGTATGGGCGGCGCAATGGACCTGGTGGCAGGTGCGACGGTTCGGAAGAGCCGAAGTTGCTCGAGGGCCTGCAGATTACCGCTGACAGGCGCTGGTGTGGTCGACCTGGTCGTCACAGACCTCGGTGTCTTCAGCATCGACAAGAAGGGCGGCACCGGCGTTACCCTGATTGAGCTCGCCGACGGCGCGACGGTCGATGAGATCAAGGCGAAGACCGAAGCGGAATTCAAGGTTGCCCTGAACGAAAAGCAAGCAGCCTGATGACCCTTTCAATGACGCAACCCCGATAGTCCTTTCGAGGCGCACTTATGCGCTGGTCTCGATGCCGACTGGCATGAGCTGGCATTCTTCGCGCTTGTGTTCAGCTCGCGGCGATGCCGGACTAAGCCAAAGGCGTCAAACGGAAGTTGGCCCGGTTTGATCCGTTGACGTGCAACTGCCAGAGCTGACTGAACCGGAATAAAAGTCGCGGTGCAATTCGGCATTTTAGAGGTACTCCCCGCATCGGCAAAACTCACGATGGGCGCGGCGGCTTCAACTTTAGATGAACCGAACTGGCGTTGCCCGTCCGTCGACCTCGCCTGTTAAGCTATCAGAAAGGCGCCTGAGCCGACGTGCTGATGCGGATTTCTTCCTCCCGAGAAGCGATGAGGCGCCATCCAATAAGGAGGGCCTGCTCGTCTGAGGTGAGCTGAAGAGCTCTCGCCGATCCGCCCTTCCGCAGCGCGCTGGTGTCCCGATCGAGCTGCGCGAGACAATCGAGAACCCCCCACGATAGGACGGCATAGGCGAACTGGTGAAGCTCCGATAGAGCGTGGCGAGTGCTCGGCCATCTGCGCGAGTATAGCGGCCACCGGCCTCGATCCACTTCTGCTAGCAGGTGGCCGCGACTTGTGCAATGTAGGATTGCAAACCCCTTGGGGAGAGAATCTCTGGCGGAAGCCCTCAATACCTTGAGCTGCAGGCTGGTTCTCATCCAACCTGCAAAGGAAGGTTGGAGTAGTCGGCCAACCGGTCGGCGAGGAAGGGTAGGTCTGGCGCCCCGCTGCGATCGCGGACCGGGTCACCGTCAACGTCTCAATGGGTTCGACGTCGCCGAAGTAATGCGGTGGCTGGGTTTGGTCGATCCAGGGTGCGCAGAATATCGAACCCCCAAAATCCTGGCCTGCCCGGTTAAGGCTCAGCACATAAACCTGGTTTTCGAGCGCACGCGTTATCGCAAAATGGCGCCAGCTATAGTAGGTCAAATCCCTGAAATACGCGCCACTATGGAGTAGTAAGTCTACGCCATAGTCGAGGCACAGTGTGCGGCTAAGCTCCGGTATTCGAAGATCGTAGCAAATGATCGGTGCGACCCGAAACCCGCCACGTTAAAGACTAAAATATGGTCGCCGCTGCTGAAGAATTCTTTTTCCATCGAAGCGCCGAACTGGGCGGTGTGGAGCTTTGCATAGGCGCCGCGACGCTCTCCGTTCGGACCAACGACCACCTGAGTGATCTGGAGGAGGGCCTCGTTGAAGACAGGAAGGCCGTATGCGATCGTTACGCCGAAACGCTGCGCCACGGCGCGCCAGGTCATAAAGCTCGGCCCGTCAAACGGCTCTGCCAAAACGCCCAAGGCGTCGAAGGCCTCGCGAGAGTATTCGATGCTCGACAGTTCGGGCAGGACGACGAGATCGATGGGCTCCGTCTCGCAAGACAGTCGCTGCGAGACTGCCAAATGCCTGTAGCGCTCTACGGAATTGCGGGTTGGCGGGATGAAAATCTGATAGGCGAGCAGGCGGAGTTCCGGCTTACGGCTTTGCGCAATCATCTTTTGCCGTTTGTTACGCCCTGTCCGCCATGTTGGCGGTGTAGGGACGGCCGTAGCCGACCACTCGGCCCGTCGACGAGGCTGTGTTACGATTCCGTCGAGAACTTCCATCAAAATCAGCGTTTCGGCGCGCACGATGGGCCAGCCCATTTGACCCAACGCCGATAGCGGGCCATCACCAAAACAGTGTCGCGCTTGGTGTTGTTGCTAACACCCACGATCTCGCATAAAGTTGATGCCTCAAACCGCAGGCCATGCAGATCTCCTTATCCCCGACGACTTTTCCGAATGCATCTTCTCGCGTCCGACCGCAGGTGGGATGGTCTGATGATCGGAATGCTGGCCCCTCCCGCAGCAGCATTGCGTCCAACATTTCTTTGGCATAGATTGATCGCGAATGAGCAACAATATCACCCTCAGGCATTTGCGGGCGTTTGTCGCGATCGCGGATTTGGGTGGGTATACCGCCGCGGCC
>NZ_JAMYRY010000059.1:0-12885 GCF_040321655.1 Mesorhizobium sp. M0306
GTTGGCCGCGTGACAGTGAGCTATGCTGGAGATTGGGGTGACGAGGCTGATCAAGCCTTCCAACAGTACCAGCCTGATCAATTACGGCGAGAGCTACCGGTCCGGAGATCGCATCAGCCCCTCTCTGCATATGCACGCGGCCGCCTGAATTGCCGATTTCGCTCAGCTGCTGCTGAATGGCGACGGCTTGCGGCGTATTCAGGGCCCTGCGTCTCCGCTGGCCACAACAGCGCTGGTGAATGTTCATTGTTGGGACGACTCACTCGGGTGGCAGGTGGTTGCCCTGGTCAAGCTCATCCTGCGAAGGGCGGATCTGCTGTTGGCTGGCAGCCAAGACTGGGGGCGGCGGCCCGAACTCCGGCGTCCCAGAGCTTGCGAAAGCCTCCGACACGCTTCTGTTGAGGTCATCCCGTCCATCGGGCATCCCTGGGTTGCTGAAAAAAGATGAGGCGGCTTGATGATCCTGCCCTCGCTGAAGCACCTCGCGAAACCCCCTGTTCCAGTCGCAGAAGCTCCTCTGGATTGGTTGGCGGCTCGTCAGCTCGACCATCGAACAGCGGCCGGAGCGCCTCGGACACGTGCTGCTCAAAGCCCACTCGCCGGGCTTGGCCCGCTTGCCCCTCTTCCAAGCCGGCGTCCTGCACCTGCGACAAAGCTGTTACACGCGATGGATTCTTTCGCGGGGTCCACACCAGCCTCACATCAAACTGTATCGTCAAAGTCCTGCGCCAATTCACACAGCGGGTCATCGAGTTGAGATTCGGCGGAGAGCGCCTCCTCTGCTCCCGTCAAGGGCGCCGGCTCCGGGAGGGCGCCTGTCTGGCTTTCAAAGATGCGTTTCAGAATGCGATCCGAGAAATAACGCACCTTCCTCAATCTTAATGGTGGCAGACCTTTGATAAGAACAATCTCGTAGTCGTCATCGAGCAGCCGAACCTGTTCGGGACGCAATAGCGGTGCACCTTGATGTGAATTCTGAATGGTCCAGTCGAACGTTCGCGCCTGGCTGTGGGAAATCGATTTGGCTTCAAACGTGTATTCACCGATGGCCTTGGAAATGTAGTTCGGAGTCTCGTCATCAGCCGTGGCCATGAACACTTGCAGTCCGGTATTGCTGAGAAAATTCTGCTTGCCAGCCTCTCCATAAGCCCCCGTCAGTGCCGAAAGGCTTTGGATGATGAGCATGAAACGCCCCTTGTAGCCCGCGATAGTCGTGATTGCGGTCTCGATCGCCTCCAGCTTACCCAAGTGCTTGAACTCGTCGAGCAGGAAGAGAACCTCGTGCTTTTCATCCCGACGGGCCAGCGACCGCTGCAGAATTGAAACGATTTGCTGAAAAAACAAACGTATCAAAGGCGCGATCACCTCAAGGTCGTTCGGACCAACGCAAAGATAGATGCACGTTCTGCGACGGCGAAGATCATAGACCGAAAAGTCCGAGCGACTTGTGGCCGCCTTTACAGCGGGATCCGCCCACAGGTTGAGCCCGCCATCGCCGAGCACGGAAGTGTAGGAGGTTAGGATTTTCGTATCGTTCCCCGCCATGTCGTCGAAGATGCGTTGTGCCTCTTTGTTCTGGGTCTCCATGGCGAGTCGCGCGAAGAGCTTAAACTTCTCCCCCGGCTGGGCGAAGAGGTCATAGACGGCGCCGATTGTTGGCGTGCCCCGCTCGATGCAGGCAAGGATTCCCGCGACAAAGATATCTCGCGCGCCGCTGACGAAACCTTCCGCGCCCTCCCCCTTGGCCGTAATCAGGTTTGCGGCCAAGCGGCGGGCTTCGGTGAATTGCTGCTGTGGAGGCAACGCTATAAGATCCAACAGCGGATTGTAGCAGTTTGTGCGCCGCTCCGAATCCAGCGGCGCGAATTTAAACACGTCGTCACCTGCGGCTTTGCGCGCCCTCGAGGTGAGCTCAAAGAGCTCCCCCTTGACGTCCAGAGCTATCACCGAGCCTTTGAATGTAAGTAGCGTTGGAATGACTATGCCGACGCCCTTGCCAGCGCGGGTCGGTGCAACGATGAGGCTGTGAGGCTGCTCGCCATTGGTCAGGTAGTAGCCAGGCCAGAAAGGGCCACTTGTCTTCCCAAACACCGGCCCTGTCACGCCACGGTATCGTCGCAGATATCCCGTGCGTCGCATTTCATCCACTCGAGCCCAACGAGCCGTCCCGTGGTGTTCGAGCTTGCGGCGCAATACGATCTGCTGAATCAGCAAGACGACCGCGGACGTCGAGAGCACGATAGCCGCGCCCCGATAGAAAACGGGGGTTGCGAAACCCAAATAGAAGGGCGTCTCAAACCAAAAGGCACGGACATCAAACGCCATCAGAGCCTCGCCGCTGCCGCCGTGGCGGAAGGTTGCGTAAAGACTTGCCGCACAGAAGCCCACGGCGAGTGAGCACGCGATGCTAATGGCTATGTTGGGGGGCGTCGTTTTTGTTGAAAGCATTGTTCCATTGCCGGATTAGCCGTAGCTAATGCTGCGCGTGCTTCAGAGACCGAACCGGCGTCGCGCGATGTCGCCGCTCGACAGATCGATGCCGCAGTGGGTGGTGCGATGCTTGCAGCGCATCACCCGGCAGACGTGGTTTTTGAAAGTTACACTAAGCAGGTACGTCAACGGCCAGCGAATTGGAAACGGCAAGGCCGTAAACGGATTTCGGGAGAGAAAGCGTCACTGTACCATGGCCGAGACCTCAACGGCCGGAGCGATCTCTGCTTCTGGTGGCCTCCATTAGGTCCTCTCGGGCGTGATTGAAGGCGTGGTTTATGGACCGCCCGATTTGAGCACCCCGCTGCAGCTGTTCATAGGAGGTTTGCGGGCCTACTGTATCACGGACTGCAGCCTCAATACCTGCTATGTGGCCGTCCAGATTCGCACTCCGTTCCTCTGCTGCATGCTGCGGCGGCGGCATGTGCGGCAAGATGTCTTGCATGCCGGGAAAAACTGAGTGAGCTTGGGCCTGTTGATTTGCGTCTAACTGGGGATACATGTTGAGAATAGCATTGGATGCCATGTTTCTGACATTGCCATCCGGATCAGAAGAAGCCAATCCAATGGCCTGATCAAGAATGCGAGATTTATTTTCGTCAGTAAACTTACTGAAGTGTGGCGCAACGTAATAAGCTCCGAGAGCTTGCGATGGCGGATCCATGTTGCCAATGCGATTAACAATAGCATCTTGCAGCCCTGGCGTTAGGTAATCGCCTAGATTACTGGCCGCTCCGACTTTCTGCAATGCTATGTCATCCGTGCTGTACCCCAATTCGGCTGTTAATGTCGCGGCCAGATTGATGGCTGATCGTCCAAGCCGATTGGTCCGCCTTTCAAATCTCGCGAGGTCAGTTTCTGGCCCGGGTTGAGTGCCCCGAACGGCTGTTCGCTCGTGCGTCCCGAGGCCTTTGAAGCCCCCAAGATTTCGCGCTGTATCGCGCGGGTTAGCGGTTACCAGCCGTTCTGCAACATCGCTCAATGGCCCCTCTGGAACGTCACGGAGGCTACTGCTCCCCACGCCTTGAGATGATCTTGCAGCTGCACGTGCCCGTTTGTTATCGCGATCCATTGCTCGCCTCCAAAGTAGTTATTCTACCCAATGAGGTTACCACCGAAGCTTGACCTGCTAAACCGATATGATGTTACAGTTGTAGTATGGCAAAGGGTTCCCAGCTCTGTGGGTCTGCCAAGTGCCCGTCCAAGCCGAAGAAAATACGATGAAGCTGGCATCAAATGCGATGTGAACTGCCCCGGGCATTCCGGAGGCCGTTTCGTTTGAGTCACGCGGCTATGGCTGGTTCATCCAACATGGCGTAGTAGCGTTCCTCGGCTTCGGCCGGCGGGATGTTGCCGATGGGCTCCAGCAGCCAGCGATTGTTGAAGCAGTCGACCCATTCGAGCGTGGCGAACTCGACGGCCTCGAATGAGCGCCAGGGTCCGCGTCGATGGATCACCTCGGCCTTGTAAAGACCGTTGATCGTTTCCGCGAGAGCATTATCCGAAAGAGTCGCCGACACTGCCCACTGCGGGTTCGACGCCGGCCTCCGCCAAGCGCTCGGTGTATTGAATGCTGACGTGTTGGGCGGATTCAACCGGTCGTCGCAACACCAAGGGATTGGAGGTTGCAATGACGGTTCACCAACGCGCTTAGATCGGTGCACTCGAAAGAAGCTGGATTCGCCCGGGCGTCCGCCTGCCTGGCAGCGTGAGAATCGCTTCCGGTTCTGGCAAGCTATTGCCTTGGGACATTCGAGCGAGGAGGCCGCACTGGATGCCGGTACATCAACGCCTCTTGGTCCGCGCTGGTTTCGGAGTGCAGGAGGGATGCCGCCAACGCATTTGGCGCCGTGGGCGAAGCCGCCTTCGGGGCGATATCTTTCTTTCGGGAGCGCGAGGATATTGCGCTTGAGCTTGCCAAGGGAATCGGCATCCGGGCCATTGCTCGTAAGCTAGGTCGGCCGCCGAGCACAATCTCGCGGGAGGTCAGGCGCAATGCCGCGACGCGCAGCGGCAATCTGGATTACCGGCCAGTGCCGCCCAATGGCACGCCGATCGTGAGTCCCGGCGGCCTCCTGGCAAGCTGGCGGTCAATCCGGCTCTGCGTGAATATGTTGAGGAGCGCTTGGCCGGCAAAGTCACCAACCCCAATGGCGCCTCATTCGAGGGCCCCAAGGTGGGTATGGAAAAAACGACAGAGCCGGAGGTGGTCGGCAGCCTGGAGCCCTGAGCAGATCGCTAAATCGGCTTCAGATCGATTACCCAGAGGATCAAACCATGCGGATCAGCCAAGAGACGATCTATCAGTCCTTGTACATTCAAGGACGCGGAGCATTGCGCCGAGGACTTACCGCATGTCTGCGTTCAGGCCGAGCGTTGCGCGTACCGCGCGAACGGGCCCGAGTTCGCAACAAGTCCTTCGTTGGAGACGCCCTTATAATAAGCGACCGTCCGGCCGAAATTGCCGATCGGGCTGTCCCCGGACATTGGGAAGGCGACCTCATCCTTGGCCTCGGAAGCTAGGCGATCGGTACGCTCGTGGAACGAAGTTCACGCTTCACAATGCGTGCTTCACCTGCCGCGCATGCATGGCTATCAGCAGAGCATGCGCATCAAGAACGGTCCACCACTTGCCGGCCACGGCGCTGAAGCAGTCCGCAGAGCCATAGCCCGATCCATGGGCAAACTTCCCGAGCAACTGCGTCAGTCGCTGACTTGGGACCATGGAGCGGAAATGGCGCAGCAGCCGACCTGCGCATCGACACCGGGCTCGAGATTTTCTTCTGCGATCCCCAAGCCCGTGGCAGCGAGACTCCAACGAAAACACCAACGGCTTGCTGAGACAGTACTTTCCAAAGGGCACGGATCTCAGTCGGCACACAGCCCGGGAACTGGACGCAGTCGCCCATGCTATCAACACAAGACCGCGCAAAACGCTCGGCTGGAAAACACCTGCCGAACTCCTCGACCAACTCCTTGGGGGACAGTATGATGCCGGTGTTGCGACGATCCGGTTGAATCCGCCTTGGCTGCCTCTATCGCTGTGATGGATGAGCCCGCCTCCCTGCACGGGCCGCCGATCATGGAGAGCCTGTTCCAGGGCATCGAGAACGAAGGCTGCATGCGCCGTCCGGCTCACCCGCCAGCCGACGATCCGACGGGCATAGGTGTCGATGACAAAGGCGACATAGACGAAGCCCGTCCAGGTCGCGACGCAGGTGAAGTCGGAGACCCGCAGCATGTTCGGCGCGGAGCAGTGGAACTGGCGGTTGACGTGGTCGAGAGGGCAAGGTGCGGCCTTGTCGCTCACCGTAGTGCGGATCGGCGGACGATGCCTTCGAGGCCCATGGCCTTCATCAAGCGGGCAACCGTGCAGCGGGCGACGTCGAAGCCCTCGCGACGCAACCGCCGCCAGACCTTGCGAACGCCGTAGACGCGGAAGTTCGCCTCAAACTGTCGGACCTCATCCTTCGAGGCTGTATCCCATCTTGCCCGAGCCGAGAGCCGGCAGGGGTCGATGCGCTTGGCGACATGGTCGTGGTAGGTCGACGGGGCGATCGGCAGCACCTTGCAGATCGGCTCGACCCCATGCGCCTGGCGGTGATCGTCGATGAACGCGATCGTGGCCTGAACCGGCGGTCGAGCTTCGCCTGGGCAAAATACGCGGAAGCCTTGCGAAGGATCTCGTTGGCCTGGCGAAGCTCGCGGCTCTCGTTTCCAGAGCCTTGAGTTTCGTCGCCACATCCGTAGGCACACCGACTTGCACGCCACTGTCGCGCTCGGCCTTCTCCACCCCCTCATGCAGCGTCTGCGCCGTGCAGCCGATCTTGGCGGCGATCGATGAAACCGCCGCCCACCGCGACGTATGCTCGCGTTCGTGATCCAGAACCAGCCGCACCGCGCGGGCCCGGACCTCGGGAGAGAACTTGTTGGTCGTCTTGCTTGTCATGGTTCCACCTTCTCAGGAGTTGGAGCCTCCGATCAACCCGGCGCGGTTCACAACAAGGGTCACGGATCAATCTGGGCGGGAACCCTAGAGAATCAGCCCTCAGAGCCTTTGGTAATAGACCGACCCCTCGCACCTGTTTGGGCTGGGTGTACAAGTCAGGTTTTCATCAGGTTGGACGAGTATGTCTGGCAGCCAGAGCGCGACCACTTCCGTGCCCGCCCGCTCGTCTGGCAGACACACAAAGGAGAAAGATATGCCGTCAGCTACAAGCAGCGCCATCGTTTCCTGCCGCAGATCATCGCCCATCCGGTCTGGCCCTCCTTCAGGTCCCCTTGAGCCTGTGTCTCGTCGAGGAAATGGCCCGGGAGCGGGATCGTGGTTTCGTATGAGACAATCCGCCGGTGCGGCAACAAATGCGGTCCGCATACGGAGCCATTACGTCGCGGCACTTGATATTGCAGTGCAGCAAAGGTAGAGGGCCGCCCCTTATCGGAGTGTCGTCCATGGCCCTTACCAATGCTGGTAGCGAGGCAGAACCCGTCGAACAATCGAGCCATCCCGAAATCGAACAGCACAGCACCAAGGTGCTGATGCTAGGCGCGCTCGGCGTTGTCTATGGCGATATTGGCACCAGCCCGATCTACGCGTTCCGTGAGGCGCTGGTGGCGTCGTCGGGCGGCAATGTCGCCGAGCGCGGCGATATCCTCGGCGTGCTGTCGCTGATCATCTGGTCGCTGACTATCATCGTCACCATCAAGTACATCATGTTCGTGCTGCGCGCCGATAACGGCGGCGAGGGCGGCGTGCTGTCGCTGATGGCGCTAGCGCGCGGCAGTTTCCCCAAGCGGTCGGCGGTGATCCTGGGCATCGGCATCGTCGGCGCCTCGCTGTTTTTCGGCGACGCGGTCATCACGCCCGCGATTTCGGTGCTGTCGGCGGTCGAGGGTATGAACGTCGTCACGCCGACCTTCCAGCCCTATGTGGTGCCGCTGACACTGGTCATCCTGGCCATGGTGTTCGCGGTGCAGCGCTTTGGCACCGGCGGGGTGGGATTGGTGTTCGGCCCGGTGACCGCCGTATGGTTCCTGGCAATTGGCCTTTCCGGTCTCAACCACATCATCGCCGATCCAGAAATCCTGTGGGCGGTGAGCCCGCACTACATCGTCGCCTTCCTGATCAATTCGCCCGACGTCGCTTTCGTGACCATCGGCGCCATCTTCCTCGCCGTCACCGGCGCCGAAGCACTCTATGCCGATCTCGGCCATTTCGGCCGCAAGCCGATCGTGCTGGCCTGGCTGGCGATCGTGTTTCCCTGCCTGCTGCTCAATTATGCCGGGCAAGGCGCCTTCGTGCTGGCCAAGAACGGCGTCGTCGGCCATCCATTCTTCGAGATGAACGAAGGCTGGACGCTGATCCCGATGGTGGTATTGGCAACCGCGGCGACGGTTATCGCTAGCCAGGCGGTCATCTCCGGCGCCTTCTCGCTGACCCGGCAGGCGGTGCAGCTCAATATGCTGCCGCGCCTCGAAATCCTGCACACGTCGGAACGGCAGTCGGGCCAGATCTACATGCCGCGCGTCAATCTGTTGCTGGCGTTGGCGGTGATGTTGCTGGTCGTCGGTTTCGGCGAATCGAGCAAGCTGGCCTCCGCCTATGGCATCTCGGTGACCGGCAACATGCTGGTGACGACGGTGCTGCTGTTCGTCGTCATGACGCGCATTTGGAAATGGCGCCTGTGGGTGGCGGTGGCGATGACGGCGGTGTTCGCGTTCATCGACATCGGCTTCTTTGCCTCCAACATCGTCAAGGTGTTCGAGGGCGGCTGGGCGTCGCTTGCGGTGGCCTTCACCATCGTTCTGGCGATGTGGACCTGGGTGCGCGGCAGCCACTATCTGTTCGACAAGACCCGGCGCAACGAAATCCCGCTCGATTTCCTCGCCGGCAATCTGTTGAAGAAGAAGCCGCAGCTGGTGTCCGGCACCGCCGTGTTCCTGACCAGCGATCCGCAAAGCGCGCCGACAGCGCTGATGCACAGCCTGAAGCACTACAAGGTGCTGCACGAGCAGAACGTCATTCTTTCGGTGGTCACCGCGCCGCAGCCGCTGGTGCCCGACAGCGAGCGGGTCAAGATGGAGACAGTCAACGAGTTGTTCATGCGGGTGACGCTGACCTTCGGCTACATGGAACAGCCAAACATTCCGCGCGCCCTGGCGACCTGCCGCAAGCAAGGCTGGAAGTTTGACATCATGACGACATCCTTCTTCCTGTCGAGGCGCTCGCTCAAAGCCTCGCCCAATTCGGGCATGCCGGTGTGGCAGGACAAGCTGTTCATCGGCCTGGCACGCACGGCCGCCGATGCGACCGAATATTTCCAGATCCCGACCGGACGCGTCGTCGAGATCGGAACGCAAGTGACGATTTAGGGCATGCCGCGGTTGAGAAGAATCGGTGCTGTCACATTGATTGAGCGGTAAGGAAATTCAGGTAGCAGCGCGCCCGGCACTGTAAGTTTCAGCGGCTTGATGCAGCGATAGCTGGCCGGGACGGCTGTCACGCTGTGGCGACACAATGCATGGCGGCGTTACGCAGGTCTCGATGTTGAGCCGATGACAGCGCATTGCAGGGAAAGTGGAGCAGGTCGGCAATCGGATCATGGATGGAAACGAACCGCTGAAGCTGGCGTGCCGACTTGAAGCGTTTCATGATCCTTTCGCGTCGTCGGGCCGGCTGGTGCGAATTTTCCGCTCGATAATTCAGGCCTGTGTGCGACCGGTGTTCGACGCCGGGCATGAGGTCGCGCATGGCGGCATCATAGGATCGGAGCTTGTCGGTGATCATGATCCGTGGTGTCCGCCCTTGAGCTTTCAGCAACTTGCGCATCAGACGCTTTGCCGCCTTCATTTCGGCGGCTTTGTACCAGCACTTCGAGGACGAAGCCGTCCTGATCGACGGCACGCCAGAGCCACTGCTTCTTGCCACTGATAGCCACGACACATTCGTCGAGATGCCATTTGTCGCCCAGGCAGCCGGCTGATATTGATCTCCTGGGCGAAATGCCGTCCGAATTTCTCCGCGCAGCTTCGAACGGTCTGATGCGTGACGATGATGCCGCGGGCCGCCAGCATGTCCTCAACCATGCGCAGGCTGAGCGGAAAGCGAAAGTAGAGCCATACCGCGTGCGCAATGATCTCGGGGGAAAGCGGTGGCGACCATAGAGCGGACCACGAGCAACTTCTGACATGGCCCAATGTACGGACATCTTCATAAGCTGTCGGTTGACTTTACGGTGCCGCGCCAAGCGAGCAGCATCCGGCCGGCGGGGCCGACCCCGTCTCCCGGCCGTGAGCAGAACGGCATCACGCAGGGGCCGCTTCATCCTCGACGCGGCCAGCCTGCTTTGCCGTTACCGCCGCCGCCGAAAGCGCCAGGCGTTGCCGCCAGGCGCCGGTCCGCCGGCAGCGGTTCGTCTCCACCGATGATCCGATTGCCAACCAATTCCACTTTCCCCCATACCTGCGTAACGCCGCTATGCAAATCTGGACAAAATCGCGTATGTCGCCGCAGCATGACAGCCGTCCCGACCAGCTATCGCTGCATCAAGACGCTGATATCTTTACAGTGCCCGCACGCCTCTCGCGCGCCAACGGCCAGTCGGTGTCGCGAATTGAGGCGCGCTGAAGCCGTCCGGCTCAGCCGATCATGGCGCTTCGGTTGCCGGGTTCGAGGTCGTGGCCTCTGCCGCTGCGCGATTCTAGCAATTGCGCCTTGGAGAGCTCTGCTTCAGCCTCGGCGAGGCATGGCTCGGCTGCGGTTCTCTGCCGCAGAAGGTCCGATTGCGAATTCTTGACGTTGTCACGACGTAGGCGAGCGGCCTTGGCGAATGTCGGATAAGCGAAATGATTGACATCGGAGATGCCGGCCTTCGTTTCCTCGGCGTTTATCTGGAAGTCCAGTTCTCGCGCCATGCGTTCGAAATCGGCAATCATGATGTCTAGCTGGTGCAACTGTCGCCGCTTCTCATTCACCTGAAATTGCTTCAGTCGGACCAGATTACCTCGTGGCTTCATGACTTCGGTACTCCGGTGCCCATTTCGTCCAATCAAACCGCTCTCTCCCCTTGACGTTAGGCCTACAGCGACTCTCACGTTTTCTGCTGCGAGCGGAAACATATTTTCCAAAATCCTTGGCCGATGGCTATGAGTTCAATGCATCGACAAGCATGCGAGCGGGGGACTTAAGGGGCGGTAAAAAAAGGCGGAATAGGGCGATTTTCACAATGTCTGCATATGAACGCGTTGAGACCTGCGGCGGGCTTGACACACAAAGCAATCGTCAAGACTTGCGACATGGACGCCGGGGGGCATGAATACGCCCGCCGTCAGCTATACGCCCCCCGATTTCCGCCGCCTATTATCGCCCACGCGGTCTGGCTTTATTTCCGGTTTCCGCTGAGCCTGCGCCTGGTTGAGGAAATGCTGCTGGAACGCGGCATCGTGGTTTCGTATGAGACAAGTCGCCGGTGGGGCATCAAGTTCGGGCTGGACTGCGCTCGCTGCTTGCGCCGCAAGCCGCCGTGCCGGAATGATGTCTGGTACCTGAACGAAGTGGTCGTCACCATCGCCCGGCAAAAAGCTTTGGTTGTGGCGCGCCGTCAACCAGGATGGATATGTGCTGGACGAAATCGTGCAAAACCGCCGCAACACCAAGGCCGCCAAGCGCTTGCTGACGCGGCTGTTGAAGAAGCAGGGGCTCGCGCCGAAGCGCATGATCACCGACTAGCTGCGCTCGTATGGAGCGGCAAAGCGACAGGTGATGCCGGACGTCAAGCACCGGTCGCACAAGGGTTTGAACAACGGAGCGGAGAATTCCCATGTGCCGCCGCGAAAACGGGAGCGGATGATGCAGGGGTCCGATCGCCGGGAGGCCTGCAACGCTTCGTCTCGACCTTGTCAGCCCTCCGCAACTTCTTCGTCCCGCCCCGCCCCAAACGTTCTGCTCTCGCCATACATGTTCATCGCCTCAGCGCGATGGTGCTGGTGCTATCACGACGCGTTTGTACCGCTCGACCTACGCCACAGGTGCCGACGCTGTGACGAGCTTCGTCGGTCGCGTGTCGAGTGACGGCACCGGGGACAATTATCGTCGACCGCAGTCCATTGCCCAGACCAAGGCGCTTCTCGGCGTCGGCACGATGGCAAATCGCAGCGTCACGATCTCGGCCGCTGCCCCTTCTGGCGGCGTGGACGGTGATTTCTGGGTGCAGCCGTAATGGCCCTTTACGTCAAAGCCTCCGGGGTCTGGGGGGCGGCCAGCGCCGTCTGGGTGAAAATCTCAAGCCTCTGGACCAAGGCTCGACAGGTCTATGTGCGCAGCTCGGGCGTCTGGGAGAAAATGTTCCCGATAGATCTGGTCTTCAATGGCACTCACGAAGACTCGACTGCCACGACCGTTTACACCCACACCAGCATTCCGCTTCTTGTCGCGCCACACGCTAATCGTCGTGTCATCGTGACAACTGAGACCACTGACACCGAAAGTGCAGTGACCGTCAACAGTATGACGATTGGGGGTGTGGCTGCCACCCTTCTCGCTCAGGTGGAAAGCATCTTCAATTCTGGTGTGGTCTATCTGTCAGTGTGGTCAGCCCTCGTGCCAACCGGTACGACGGCAACGATCGTGACCACGTATAGTGAGAGCGTGTTCCGTGACTACATGTCGGTCTATACGACCACCAATTGGGATGGTGTGGTGGGCACTGTTGCCTCTGACAACAATTCAACGGGTGGCCTGACAACGACCGTCAGCATTGGTGCCCTGGGCGCAGCGATCGCAATTGCGGGCAACGCCACCAATGGGGGCATCGGCACTGCGACATGGACCGGGCTGACCCAACAGTTCTCAAACACACCAGTCACGAATAGAAACCACAGCGGAGCAATGGCCATAGCTACCGCCGCCCAAGCTGGCCTCACCGTAACCTGTGCCTACAGCACTACTCCAGCACTTGCCGCACTGCTGGTGGTTCCGCTTAACATGTCCTGCCCAGGCCAGGGGTGCGCAACTCCTGACTGGCGACGGCGTCGGCGACATGCCTTACGGACTCGTATTGCCAGAGCTTGTAATCGTCGACAAACCAGCCAAGTCGGCTCTCGATCGCCGTAGCAAGCTCGTTATAGTCGAGGCTGTCGAGGCCGAGATCCCGCATTCTGGTTGTCATCGACACCTCTACGTTTTCGGCAACTAGAGCGTTGAGGGTTTTGAGAACCAGTTGTTCAATTTCAAGTAATGTCGTCACTAATACATACCTTTTGCTTGCAGATTCAGGTAATGCAACCCTGATCGGGGCGCAACCCCCAAAGCGAGGTGTGCCGTTGAAACATGTTCTTGTCATTGACGATGATGCCGCAATGCGGCGCCTCATCGCCGAGTATCTCACGATGCATGCC
>NZ_JAMYRY010000060.1:0-12003 GCF_040321655.1 Mesorhizobium sp. M0306
CCTGTCTGGCAATGGCCGATACATTCGCGCCCGGCTTCAGTGTCGCCTCGATCAGCCGCGACTTCGCTTCCGCCGACCAGCGCCGCCGCGGACGCTGCGGGCTTGCCTCCAGTCGGTTGGCAACCGCTTCAAGAACATGGAAACTTCTATCATCAGGCATAGGCGCAGACATAGAAATTGACACTGCAAGCTCCTCGGCTCCTTGCTTCAGTGTCAGTATGTCTCGCTCATCACCTCAAGCCGCGCCAGATGGGGTCAGCTTGGCGCTTACGCTGCACCGCACGATGCTGACGATCTGCCGATCCTGTCTGCCAGCGGCTGATGAGCCCGCCCGGTGTCGGAGCCCTGGTGGCGCTCACCTATCGCTCGGCAGTCGATGAGCCGGGGCGGTTCGCAAAGTCCCGGACCGTTGGCGCTTATTTCGGACTGACGCCCAAGAAATATCAATCCGGTGAAACTGACCTCGACGGCGGCATCAGCCGGGTCGGCGATGGAATGGTGCGAGCCGCGCCCTATGAAGCGGCGCACATCATGCTGACGCGCGCCACGCGGTTCTCCCCCCTGAAGCGCTGGCGATGGACGTGGCGAAGCGGCGCGGCATGGAACGGGCAAAGGTGGCACTGGCCCGCAAGCTCGCGACTGTGCTCCACCGCATGTGGACTGATGCCACTAAATTCCGCTGTGGCAAGGACACGATGCCAGCGTAAAGGAGGAAAACGTGTAGCGAAGCGGGCCGGCATAGGCGCCGCTTCTTCGAGATCCCGTCGCTGGGACGAGGGCCTGGCAAGGTCGGGAGTAGTGCTGTGGATGCTTCGGCAAATCACGCGTCCTAGATTGACCTGCCGGCTCTGGATCTGATGGCATGATGTGGCAGTCTTGGTGCTGACCATGGACGGAAGCATGATCCTGGCGACGTGATAATCACTCGGAGGGACTTGACGGGCGAAGGCCCATTACGGAAGGCACTGCTCTCATCAGTCGTGGCCACCTGCAGGCTAAACGACATCAATCCCGTTGCCTACCTCGCCGAAACTCTCGACGCCATCATCAACGGCCCTCCGCAGAGCCTGACCGAGGAACTCATGCCCTGGCGATTCCGGAAAACGTCAAGCCCAAAAAAGCCTAAACGGTCTGTCTCGATCTCAACCATCAAACGCTGATACTAAACAGCTAGAGAGTTGCTGGAGATAGAGCCTTCTGCCTGGATCGCCACCAGAAGACATAGAGAGCGGCGAGCCAAAGAATCGGCAGAAGCATTAACAGCGAGGCCACAGCCGCGATTGTCGGGTCGATCTCGTTGCGCATGTTCTCCCACATTTTTAGTGGCAAGGTACGGATCGAAAACCCGCTCACCATCGACGAGATGACGACCTCGTCGAAGGAGTGGATGAACGCGAACACAGCGCCTCCGATGATACCCGGCCGGATCAGCGGCAGTGTAACTCGCATGAACGTCTGCAGTGGTCCTGCCCGCATGCTCTGCGCAGCCTGTTCGAGCCGCCGGTCAAAAGTCGCCAGGGTAGCCGAGACGATTACCACGACATAGCAGATGGCCCCAATGCTGTGCGACAGGATTATGCCCGTCTTTGTGCCGATCAACCCAAGATTGACTAGCCCGAGGTAGGCAGCAATGGCGACGACAATGCTCGGAAAAGTGATCGGCGCCAAGAGAACCATGGTCAGAGAGCCACGCAGTTGCGAACGGGTGCGGCTAATGCCGTAAGCGGCAAGCGTCCCGACGATAGTCGACAGGATGGTAACCATAGCGCCGATCTGGACGCTGGTCCACGCGGCGCCGTTCCAGGAGGGATCTTCGAAGAAGGAGCGGTACCACCTCAGTGAAAGGGCCGAGGGCGGCATCTCCAGATAAGTTCCAGCACTGAACGACATGATGATGACGACGACGCCAGGAAACAGCAAATAAATCATCACAAAGATAATGTAGACCGTTTCTAGGATCGACCAGCGGCCTACGGCACCGGCTTGGTAGAGATTGGTCGTCCAGCGCTTAGCCCTGTAACGATCGGCACGCTCACCGAAGTAGCGTCTCAGCGGGACGAATGAGGGTAGCCGACTCTGCCAAGCCCGCTGCGTTCGTTGCGCCATCCGGCCTTGTGTATCTGAAAGATCGAGACCGAACATAGAGAGCACGACACCGGCGACTGCCAATAGAATAAAGGCCGAGGCAGCGACTCGCGCGATGTTAAAGGAGGTCTGGACCTGCGACGCTATGAAAGTCGACAGCATAGCGTCTCCCAACCCTCCCAGGGCGGCCGGCGTGATATAGAAGCCTAGGCAGATCACAAATACTAACAAGGAACCGCTGCGTACGCCAGGCATGCTGAGAGGGAAGAACACGCGCCAGAAGGCGGCAGAAGGCCTTGCACCCATGCTGCGGGCAGCCGCCATCAGCGACCTGTCGATGCCCATCATGACGCTGACCAAAGGCAGGATCATCACGGGCAACATTATGTGAACCATGCTGATATAGACGGCCATACGGTTATAGATGAGCGGCAGCGGACTGGAAATAACGCCACCATTTAGCAACAGAGTGTTGATCAAACCGTGATCGCCGAGGATCACGACCCATGCATAAGTACGCGCCAGGAAACTGGTCAAATACGGGATGATGACTAGCACAATGAGCGTCAATTGCAGGCGCTTGGGGGCAGCCGAGATAAGATAGGCTGTTGGATAGCCTATGATAACGCAGAGGGCCGTGGCCACTGCGCTCACCTCGATCGTCTGAAAAAGCACACGGACATTTGCCGGCTGGCTAAAAAACGCCTGATAGTTAGTGAGCGAGAAGGCTGGCGCATTAACGCTTGCTAGGAAGAGCCGAACCATCGGTATCCCGATCACGACGAGCAGGATGGCGAGCGCCGGTAAAGTAAGTCCGATGGGGATCCGGCCGAGTTTCTGAAGCATCTTCATCCGCGTTGCCCTCTTGGCCGCTCAGTCCGTAACGAAGCGGACGTCGGACCGCAGCCAGTCAAGCCTCACCTCGTCACCCCGTTGGAAGGTATGCTGTCCCGAGGTCACATGCTCACGCACGACGAGAAGGCAGCTCCCCACGCGCACATTATATTTGCGCACCGGGCCGGCATAGATCATATCGTCTACACTGCCAGTGACAAACTGGCGCCGGTCAGCATCGAGCCTCTGCGGCGCCCTCGAAGCAGCAATACCGACACGCTCCGGCCGAATTATTGGGACTGTGCCGGTAGGTTGCGGAGGATCGGATTCGATCTCGAAAGAAGGAGTTTCCAAGAAGTTGGCTTCGCCCACAAAACTTGCCACGAAGCGCGTGACCGGCCGGTCATACAAGGCCTCCGGCGTGTTCGTCTGCTCGATTCGCCCAGCGCGCATGACGATGATGCGATCCGATAATGTGAGCGCCTCTTCCTGATCGTGCGTAACGCAGATAGTTGTGATGCCGAACTCCTCGTGAAGTTTCTTGATCTCGCCCTGCATCTCCTCGCGCAAGTTGCGGTCCAGCGCGCTGAGCGGCTCGTCGAGCAGGAGAACCGGCGGATCTGCGACTAGGGCGCGCGCAAGCGCCACGCGCTGCTGCTGCCCGCCACTGAGTTGCGCCGGCATCCGGTCACCCAGCTCCCCGAGGTGCACGCGCTCAAGTATGCGATCCACCCGCGCTGCCCTCTCGCCAGACTTTATGCCACGCATTTCAAGCGGAAATTCCAAGTTCCTACGCACGGAAAGGTGAGGGAACAGGGCATAACTTTGGAAGACGACGCCCTGGTCGCGCTGGTAGGAAGGGACTGATCCGACGGACTTTCCCGCGATCAAGATCTCACCTTTCGTGGGAGCTTCGAACCCGGCGAGCAGCATCAGCGTTGTGGTCTTGCCCGAACCGCTCGGACCAAGAACTGTCAGGAACTCGCCGCGAGCAACACTCAGCGATACGTCGCTGACCGCCGCGACGGCGCCGTACATTTTGCTTACATTGCGAAATTCAATTTGCGCGCGAGCGTCGGAGTTCTCCAAGTCGTAATCCTTGCCGGCCTCGATGGGACTTCTGACATAGGCGTCCATATAAGTTCTCCAGAGCGACGCGCATGTGACTACCAGATTTTTTGCTGACACAACGGCGGAACAGACTCTACTAGGGCAGAGACGGGCGGCAAACTTGATTAGTATGAATTGATCAGTTCGTCTTGCTGCCCAGATGTGCATCCGAGATTTAAAGTAGGATCCACTGGTTCCAGCGCTCGCGCAGCCGATCGGCGTTGGACAAGCCGCCCGATCCAATATCGCTATACCACTTCATGTTGAGGAAAATGCCGCTGGCCAAGTTGTCGGGGTGGGTCGGTAGTCGACGGCCCCTCTTCTCCGGGATCAGCTTGAATGCATTGCGGTTGACCGGCCCGTAGGCGATCAGCTGAGCGAAAGCCGCTTGATTCTTGGCACGGGTGGCGAATTCAATAAACTTCTGCGCATTGTCCGCATTGGGGCTACCTTTGACTACCCCCCAGTAATCGGTTGTCAACTTTGCCTGATTCCGACTGATTTCAAGGGGAGCGCCCTCGTCGATCAACACACCCGCCCGCCCGTCATAGCAATTTCCGATATCCGCCGCCTTTTCACGCATCATTTGTTGGACTTCCGACCCACTTGTCCACCATTTGCGGATATGCGGCTTGATCTTGTCCAAGCTGGTAAAAACTCGGTCAATGTCCATTGGGTAGAGGGCATCCGCGTTCACGCCGTCCGCCAGGAGCGCTTCCTCCCAAGGGCCTTCAACACCATACTCGCCGGTCTCGAGGGTACGAACGCCGGGAAACTTCTCCACATCCCAGAATTCGGCCCACGAATTCGGCCGCGGCTTGTTAGCGGGAAAATGCTCAGTATTATAGAACATAACCCAGGAATAAACAAACCCAGAGACCCCATATGGCTGTTTAGCAACATCCATTATGGCGTCCAGTTCTTCCTTTTTATAAATGGAGTAATCTATCTTCTCGAGGTAACCTTTCTGAGCCCCTACGAGGCTTGCAGCCGGGCTCAAGGCAACAACGTCGAGCGTGACATTACTCTGCGTCACCATTAGTTCAAGCTGGGGCAAAGTGGCGTCGTCGGTAATCGGGATGACTTTAACCCCCGTCTCGGCCTCAAACGGTTTCACATACGCTTCGATGTTCGCCCTTCCGACATCCCCGCCGTATAGTTGGACTCGGAGCTCGCCCGGAGACTGCGCCCAAGCTCCGCGGCTTACGTATGGCGCCGCGATTGCGACAGTGGACAACGTCGTCAAGAAATGTCTGCGGTTCATAGTTCCTCCTCCTTTGTAGTTTGTTCCAACCGTTTTGTTTCTTAAATATTACATCAGCGTAAGTCTGAATTAATTCAAAAAAGCGGCCATCAATGCCGAAAACATGCGTGTGCCACAATAATGAGAAGTTTTCCTGCGTTATCGACTCGAACTCCTCTGGTCACTGCCCTGGCTCTCGACCGACCGCAGGGCAGTCGAACTGGGTATGCGCATTCAATTTTCCTCGCAGCATATGGTGAGCCGCGGGTGCACCTCACACGGGCACCGAATGTTCCCCGATTGTGGGCATTTAAAAATTCCCCAGATCGGCGGCGGGTTTTTAGCTCGGTGATCAGCCGGTTTGGGGATCGTCGTGTTTCTCCAGCGGCGGTCAGCCCCGCCGTTTTGGCACGGCCGGAAGGTTGGACGGGGACGAGGGCCGCGTGCTCACGCATGCGGTAGCTTGAGCCCTCGATCTGGACGACAACGGCGTGATGAAGGAGCCGGTCGAGCAATGCTGTGGCGACGACCGGACTGCCGAAGATTTCGCCCATTCGGAGAAGCCCGGTTGGAGGTGAGGATCATGGCGCTCTTTTCGTACCGCGCGTAACCAGTTGGAAGAATAGATTGCCGCCACCTGGCGTAACCGGCAGATACCCGATCTCGTCGACGACGAGCAACGAAGCCCGGCAGAGAAAGCGGATGCGTTCGCGCAAGTTGCCTTCGCGTTCGGCCTTGGCGAGCTGGGCGATGAGGTCGGCGAGCGGGATGAATAGACGAGTTTGCCGGCGCGCACCGCCTCGACCCCCAACGCGGTGGCGAGATGACTCTTGCCGGTTCCGGGCGGCCCGAGCAGGTGGACGACCTCGGCGCGGGCGATGAAGTCTAGGAGCCTGTCCAGATAGTCACTGGTCAACTATTGACGAGTCTGATTCAATCTTGGGCTATGAGCAAGTATTTTCGGCCCTGGAATATCGATCAGACGCTGCTTCTTCCAGCGAGCGTGCATGACTTCGTACCGCCAGGCCATGTCTCGCGGTTCATCGTTGAACTGGTGCGTGAGAGCCTTGATCTCAAGGAGATCACGGGCAGCTATGTGAGCGGGCTTGGGCAGCCGCCGTTCGACCCGCGGATGATGGTGGCGCTTCTGCTGCACGGTTATGCGAGCGGGCTGTATTCGTCGCGGCGGATCGCCAGGGCCTGCCGCGAACGGAATGATTTTGTGATGATCGTGGCGCTCGATCCGCCGGATTTCCGGACGATCAGCGACTTCCGCAAGCGGCATTTGAAGGCGCTCGAGGCGCTGTTCGTGCAGGTTCTGAAGCTGTGTGAGACGGCAGGATTGGTCAAACTCGGCCATGTCGCGCTGGATGGCACGAAGATCAAGGCGAACGCGTCGAAACACAAGGCGATGAGTTATGAGCGCATGAAGAAGCGCGAGCTGGAATTGAAAGCCGAAGTCGCTCGCATGCTGGCGGCGGCCGAGGCCGCGGATGCCGAGGAGGACGTGACTTTCGGCAAGGACAAGCGCGGCGACGAGATGCCGGATTGGGCCGGCGACAAGCAGAAGCGGCTGGCCAAGATCCAGCAGGCGATGGCGTCGCTGGAAGCCGAGGCCAAGCTGGCGGCGCAAGAAGAGCGCCGGATCGAGGCCGAAAAAGAAAAGCAGCGCCAGGCCGCAGGCCGCAAGAAGCCTGGCAAACCGGCGGCGGCGCCATCAGAGGAGCCCGATCCCAAGGCGCAACGCAACTTCACTGATCCGGAAAGCCGCATCATGAAGTCGAAGGATGGCTTCGTGCAGGCCTATAATGCGCAGGCTGCCGTGGATGCCCATGGCCAGATCATTGTCGCGCACGACCTGACGCAGTGCGGCAGTGACCAGGGCCAGTTGGTGCCCCTGATCGAGCCCATCGAGAATAATCTCGGGGTCAAGCCAGCGCAGGCCTCGGCGGACTCCGGCTACTGCAGCGAAGCCAATCTCGAAGCGCTCGAAGCGCACGGCATCGACGGCTACGTCGCGCCTGGACGCGCCAAGCACCCGACCGCCGCGAGCGGAAAAGTCGGCGGGCCGCTGACCCAACGAATGCGAGAGAAGATCGACGACGGCGGCTTCGAAACGCCCTATCGATTGAGAAAGCAAGTGGTGGAACCAGTGTTCGGACAGATCAAACAGGCACGTGGCTTCCGCCAATTCCTATTGCGGGGCGTTGAAAAAGTGCGTGCCGAATGGGCAATGATCTGCACCGCCCATAACCTCCTCAAGCTGTTCACCCTCGCAAAGCCCGCCTGAGCCGG
Organism: Mesorhizobium sp. M0306; assembly: GCF_040321655.1. Taxonomy (NCBI): domain Bacteria; kingdom Pseudomonadati; phylum Pseudomonadota; class Alphaproteobacteria; order Hyphomicrobiales; family Phyllobacteriaceae; genus Mesorhizobium; species Mesorhizobium sp. M0306. The sequence goes on from NZ_JAMYRY010000060.1 coordinate 7,568, forward strand.
CTATCGTGCAACAAGTGCCCGTAGCAATGACCTATCTGGACGGGCTCCTAGTCCAGCCAATGTCATGATACGGTTGCGGTCGAGCGACGGCTGGAACGAGAAGTCGAAGCTGGCCAGCGTCTTGACCACCAGCCGTCGGGCCATGCGCAGCGCCGCCTTGATCCGGCGATTCTCGTGCAGCGACAACTCCTCGAGGAGGAGTTCGTCGAGCGCCTCTATGGTGTCGATCTGCCCCTGCTCCATACGACGCAAGGTGGCATCAAGCATCTCGAGTGCGCGGGGCATCTTCAGCCCGACGAGAGAAAAACTGCAATTAGTCTGAGAATATCAGATATTTATCCTTTATGGACGGGCACTAGGCAGGTCCGCCTTGGCGCAAGTCGGATCAAGGTGAGCCTCTTTCCAACCTAGGCTATTCGGCCTGTGCAGCGTGACTACGAGACTGGAACCCGACAAAATTCTATGCTCAGCTGAGCACGGCGCTTACAGCGCAGGATCGGCGCTTGCGCACGTTGAGACTCAACTGGTCAGGTGCATTTTGGCTTGAATCGCCAGTGTGTTCGAGATAGTGCTACGATGTCGTCGCCCCCGACTCCCGATGGGCGCTCTCCTTGAACAAACCATGTATATTGGGGCGAAAACGGCTAATCGCTGGGGTTGATATGCGGTATGATCGAATTGATGCTCGTATTCTCGAGATAATGCAAAAAAACAATCGGCTGACATCTGAAGTTGTCGGTGAAATGGCTGGCTTGTCTGCTACTGCCTGTCAACGGCGCTTGAAGAGGCTGCGGGCGGAAGGCATAATCGAAGCCGATGTCTCGATCGTGTCGCCGAAGGCGGTTGGCAGACTAGTTCAGATGCTTGTTTTGGTGAGCCTCGAGCGAGAGCGCGCTGACATTATTGATCGATTTAAGAAGGTTATTAAATCGTCACCCGAGGTCGTCAGTGGTTTCTACGTCACCGGAGATGCCGATTTCGTTCTTTACGTGACTGCGCGGAGCATGGAGGATTACGAGCAGTTCACCCGCCGATTTTTCTATGAGAACCCTGATATCAAAGGGGTAAAGACGATGGTGATTATGGACCGTGTTAAAGCCGGATTCGCCGTACCTGTCGAAGAGGCTTCGGAATTCGCGCCGTGATCACCGGATTGCGTATTCCGGCATTACCAGAGGACATCGGACATGTCGCCGGAGAAGCTCCCAGGCGGCCGCAATTCAATCATTGTTCACTCGCCAACGGCCAAGGTGCAGTCGGCGACACGGTAGAGTTCTATTTCAGCATTGTGGAGATTCTGCAGAACTTAAAGCGTTTTTCCAGGCAGCTCTCGATCGCCGCGAGAACAAATTGATTGATCGGGATAGGGGGACGCCTCACGGCGCCGCCCCTCCCACACCACCGGGCATACGGGTCCGTACCACGGCGGTTCGATCGGATTAAGCTTGGGCAGAGACATGGAGTCGAGGGAGACCGAGGGACTCGAAGTAATGGTTGCGCAGGGCCTGTTGGACCGCCGGGTGTCCTGACATGCGCCAGAATCCCGTCGGTGATCCGGCGGCAACCGCAGCTCCGAACTTTGGTACGCCATGACGGCGCAGTTCCTTGAAGCGGTTGTGCCCGTTCCCCCATTGCCGCCAGAGATACATGCGTAGTCTTCGGCGGATCCACGCTTCCAGATGTGTGAGTACTCGAGGCGTCTGACAGAAGCCGAAGTAGCCGCGCCAACCGATAAGGTATGGCTTCAGCTCTTTGATCATCTGCGGCAGACTTACGCCCCGGGTCCGGCATGTCATGTCCCGGATCAGCGTCTTGAATTTGTCGAGGGCCTTCGGCGCGATGCGCCGCTCGTTCCCGTCATTCGAGATGCTGAACCCCAGGAACTTCCGCTCCTCCGGTCGCGCCACCGCGCTCTTTTCCTCGTTGACCTTCAGCCGCAGCTTCTTGGTCAGGAACCGGCTGACGGAAGCCATGACCCGTTCGCCGGCGCGGCGGCTGCGAACATAGATGTTGCAGTCGTCGGCGTAGCGGCAAAAACGGTGGCCACGTCGGGTCAGTTCCTTGTCGAGATCGTCGAGCAGGAGGTTGCTTAGGAGGGGCGAGAGCGGGCCGCCTTGCGGGGTCCCCTCGTCCACCGGACGGACCAGGCCGTCCTCCATCACCCCCGCATTGAGGAATGCACGGATGAGTTTGAGCGCACGCTTATCGGACACCCTGGCGGCGACGCGCGCCATCAGGCTATCATGATTAACCCGGTCGAAAAATCTTTCGAGGTCGAGGTCAACCACGTAGCTGTAACCCTCGGCAATGTAGCATTGCGCTTGGGCTACTGCCTGATGGGCAGAGCGTCCCGGGCGGAAGCCGTAGCTGTGCTCCGAGAACGTCGGGTCCCACTGCTCTTGGAGGACCTGCAGCAGGGCTTGCTGGATCAGTCTGTCGACGACGCAAGGCACGCCGAGTTTTCTGACCCCGCCGTCCGGCTTGGGGATTTCGACCCGCTTGACCGGCTGCGGCTGATAGGTTCCCTCAAGCAATCGAGACCGGATGCTTGGCCAGTGCTCACGCAGGTAGCCCTTGGCGTCGTCGATGGTCATCCCATCCACGCCTGGGCTACCCTTGTTACTTCGAACGCGTTTCCACGCTGTTTCCAGATTCTCTCGGCTACATACCGTCTCCATTAGCTGTTCCGTCCAAGCCGGGCTTTCGGGTGCCGGCTTCGCCACGAGTGGTTCGGCCCCTTGGTAACCGCTGACAGGGGCTTCACCCCGGTCCCTCGGTTCCAGGGCCAGTGAATACTGGGTCTTCTGCCGCTTTCCACTCATGAGTTGCCAGTCCTACTTGCCGCTTCCAATCGTTCGGGCCTTCGGTCATCGTTTCCGGCTCGGCCTATCCATTTGCTCCGCCTTTCGGCCTTGGAGTGCCTCACTAGCCTTGCCGACAGCATCACCTACTACGCCCTCTGCTGACTCCTGCATCACGGTCAGGTCACCTTGCGGTTCCCTCAGTTCCGAAGTCGGAACATGACGCAGGCCTCCCCAGGTAAGCTCAATCGCCTTCCCCGCGCACCTGCCGGATCTACAGCCCTGCCCCTTGATGGATATGGACTTCGCGACACGTTGCCCGCTCGTCCGGCCAGGGATGCCTCGTATCCGGTTTCTGTTCGTCAGGTCGCGGTTTTGCTCCACGCTTCCTTCAGACACCACCTCGCGGTAATGCCCTTGCGCTTTGCTAAGCCTTCACCTCCATCAGGTTGGCTAAGGGACTTTCACCCCCAAGCGGTTGAACATGCTGGGCACACAACTAAACCGCTGCCGCGGTAGCTGATGCGCGGGTCTGGCCTGAGGAGGCCCCTGTCTGAGAAGATTTGGTGTCGAGCCAAACGCAGAGGGCTTATCTGGGCCATCTGGGATTCTCCTGGCTGGAAGGTTCAACTGGGATACGAAGAGGTGCGCGCCTATCAGGCCCACTTGGTGGGCCGAAGGGTCTCGTGGGGCGCGTTGAACCAGACCGTTTGCGCCTTGCGTTTCTTCTACGGCGTGACGCTGGGTCGATCTGATCTGCCTGAGCGGATCGCTTACGCCCGGACGCCGCGCAAGTTGCCGGTCGTGCTGAGCGCCGATGAGGTGGTCGGCTTTCTGCAGGCCGTGAAGGGGACGAGGAACCGGGTCGCTCTGATGACCACCTATGCGGTAGGCTTACGCGCTGCGGAGGCGGCGCGTCTGCAGGTGACGGACATCGATAGCAGCCGGATGGTCATTCGCATCGAGCAGGGCAAGGGCGGCAAGGACCGCTATGTAATGCTGTCGCCGCAGCTGCTGGACATTTTGCGCGTCTATTGGCGGTTGACCAAGCCGGGGCGATGGCTATTTCCCCGGCGCGATGGCCGTGGCCCGATCCACCCGCAGACCTTGGGGATCGCCTGTCGAGCAGCCTGCGAGTTCCTGGGCGTTGAGAAGCGGGTGACGGTGCACACGCCACAGCTTCGCCACCCACCTTTTGGAAGCCGGCACGGACATAAGGATCATTCAGGTGCTGCTGGGCCATCGCAGCTTGGCGACGACGACCCTGTACGCCCAGGTCTCAACGGCTGTGATCGGCCGGACCGCCAGTCCTTTTGACAACTCCACATGGAGATCACGCCGCCCGGCTGAGCCGCGCGCCATGCGCCCGGATCTGGAAGTGGCGGATGTATTCCACCGTCACGGGGCTGATTATCGCCGCGACCATGCCGGCCATCTCGGGCGTGTCGAGAGCCGGGTCATGGCCGCGGTGGAGGCGTGCCGGACCGCGGCCCTGGGCGGTCACGCCGAACACTGCACCGACTGCGGCTTCGTGCGGCAAGCCTATAACTCCTGCCGCAACCGCCACTGCCCTAAGATCCTATGGGCTGGTGGATAGCGACCTGCCGTCGGCAGAATGGCGTTGCTAAACCCACT
>NZ_JAMYRY010000061.1:0-11184 GCF_040321655.1 Mesorhizobium sp. M0306
GGGCGCTCGGTGCTAAGGTCCCAAAAATCCCGGCCTTAGGAGCGGCCGCGCGGCGGGCTTTTCTCATGCAGAGTGGCTGGAGACCAATGTCTATCAGCCTCAGTGCGGCCGGTCGACAGCGAAACGGACGGGCGTCACGGAGAGAGTGGACGACGCTTTGAATTAGCGCCCAGGTGCAGCACTCGCCGCCGCCGATCATGGACGGATTCATTCGGCCCATCGTCGCCACCCCGTCGACGGCGACGACGGGCGCGGCAGTAGATTGTACCGACCGAAATCGCAGCACCTCGAGGAGGGGCAACAGCAAGGCCAAAATGTTTTCCGGTAACTCCTGGAGGCGGCGATCACCTGAGCAGGTTCTCGCCATGACCTTTTACGACCCCTGGTGCAGCAATTCGCCGCTGTCGATCATGCGCAGGTTCATATCGCCAGGCGTCTTGATGAGCAGTTGAGCGTTGAGAGCACGGAGGTCGCGCGGCTCGGTGCAGGCCAGCCAGGCGCGAAGCTTGTAGAGACCCGGCTGGAGATCGGCGCCAAAGATGAAGGAGACGCTTTTTTGCTCCCTGGCGGGCATCGGGATTTCGCCGTGCTGGGAGCCAATCGAGCGGTCTTCAAGCCAGAGCGAGGCAATGCAGCCGGCATTGACAAAGACGTTGGATCCGGTGGTGGCGCGGTATTCCACGGCGAGCTGCGTGCGGCCGGGCTCTGCAATCTTCAGCCAGCCCTGGAGTTCGACTGAGGTGAGGCCGGTGTAGAGCACACCGTTGCGCAACGGTTCACTGAGGGGAATGGCGCCGCCGATATAGACAAAGCTGCCGACGCTGTCGGCAGGGATATCTGGAAGATTGTCTTTTTTGGCCGGCGCGGCGCGGGCGATGGCGAGCGCGCCCCGCTGGTAACCTTGGCTTGCACCCCCTTCGGAGGAAGCCTGCTTCTTCGCGTCATCGTTGCCGGTGGCGGGCATGCTGTCGTTGCTCTTTGCCGACGCACCGCCCTGTCCGGTGATGCCGAGATGCTCGATCAGCGAATCGAGTTTCTGCTCGATGCGGTCCAACTGCTTCTGGGTTTCTGGCTGCCGGTCTTGCGCCAGTGCGAAGCCGGGGCCCTCAACGAAACTCAATGCTGCGATCCCAATCCCGAGCGCCAGCCCGCCCACACTTTTTCTTTGCATCATGGTGATGATCCTTCCATCGGCACGGTTCCAAAATTGTCGTGCGGCGCTGGCGCCACTTCTATCCCTTGTAGCGGCCGGCCTGGAGCGACAGCAGGCGTTTTCTCGTGCGCCGGCTCCAAGGTTGATCCAGGTGCGGGCGGTTCCGTCGTCTGCGACCCCGCGGCCGAAGACGCATTGCCCTGTTCGAAATTATCCTGATCCGTCGGCGGGGTGCTGGCGTTCTTTCCAGCGTCTGTGGGACGATCGTCGCGCTGGCCGGCGACATCCTGACCGATACTGACAGCCCGAAAGATCAAAGCCAGGACAGCGGCGATCGTGGCATAGCGGAACAGCAGATCGCGCCGGAACAGGGCGGGAACAAGTTTGAGCCAGCGTAGAAGTGTGGCTCGCACAGATGAGAAGAGCGTTTCAGCCGTCATGTGATTGACCCCTGCCGCTCGTATGTCGCCATCGCCGTCTCAATGTCTTCGGGCCCTATGGTCATGATGGCGTCGCGACCGGCATTTCCGACACCCTCACCCGCGAGGCGCATGGCCGGCGCCGCGCGCGTGCCTTCCCAAAGCGTGCGGATTGCGCGGGCATTGCCAAAATGGTCTCCACCTTCCGCCTCCATGCGGACGCAGGCAAGGTTGGCCTGGTCCTCGGCCGCGGCGTCGAGCACAAAGCCTTCGCGGTCGGCGAGGTTACGAAAAATCCCCGCCAGCTCTTCAGCCGAATAGTCCTCGAATATGATTGTCCTGGTGTATCGGGAGCGCAGGCCGGGATTTGAATCCAGGAAGCGGCGCATTTCGCCAGTGTAGCCGGCGGCGATGACACACAATCGATCCCGATGGTCCTCCATCAGCTTCAGCAGCGTGTCGATCGCCTCGCGGCCAAAATCGTTTTTTTGTCCCTCCGGCGCCAGCGCGTAGGCCTCATCGATGAACAGCACGCCATCGAGCGCTGCCTCGACGGCTTGCCGTGTCAGAATCGCGGTCTGGCCGACATAGCCGGCGACGAGCTGGCTGCGATCGGCCTCGACGACATGGCCGGATCTGAGGAGGCCAAGTGCGAAAAGAATCTCGCCCATGAGACGCGCCGCCGTGGTTTTCCCGGTCCCTGGATTGCCGAGGAAAATCAGATGCAGGCTTGGGGGGGCGGCGTTGATGCCGTGGCGCCGACGTTCCTGCTCGGCTTGCAACACGGCTACCAGTTTCCTGACCTCCGCCTTGACGGAGCGCCATCCGGTCATGGCGTCGAGTTCGGCCAGCACCTCATCGAGCGGCCGATGTTTTGACGTCCGGATGGGAAGAGCGGATTTGGTTTCAACGTCTCGCCGATCGTTCCCCTGCAAAAATTTCCGCGATGCCGGCAGGCCATATTTGTCGGCATGCGCCAGCCGCCAGCCCATGACGGTCATCGCGATGAGGAGGATAACGCCGGAATAGGCTTCCAGCAGCGCAAGCACGACGATCAGAACGGCAAGGCCAAGGATGATCGGGATCAGATCGCGCTGCATCTCTTGCTCAACCCGACTGGCTTTGGGGCGCGAAACGGTTGCGCTCGACGCGTGCGACCATTTCGGGCCGGCGAAAATAGATCGCGCGGCCGCAGCGCAGCGGTTGTCTGCCCTGGACGAAAACGAACTGCTCGTCCGCCCGGGCATCGGCGAGGATCTCGGAGACGGTAGCTAACCGCCGGCCGCGTTCCGATCTCTGCTCGGAGGCGCCGGTCGAGGCGGTGCCGATCTCGAGCGGCTTTGCGCTCTTGCCGCGGTTTTTTGTCTCGGAGCTCAGCACGACGCCATGTTCGCCCAGCGCTTCGGAGACAGCGCGAGCCTGGTCGAGCGAGCTGATCGCGGCGTATGATCGCCAGGAAGCGCTTTCGAACCAGGCGCTCTTGCCGCCATCGCCCCATTGTTCGCGCAGCTGGCCTTCGGACTGATAAAGCATGACCAGCGTGATGCCGTATTTGCGACCGGCATCGCGGGCGCGGGCGAGTGAGGTCATGTAGCCAAGACGGGCGACCTCATCGAGCAGGAAGACGACGCGTCCGCCTGGCAAGACGCCGTCGGCCTCATAGACGGCATTGAGCAGGGATCCGACAACGACACGAGCGAGCGCTGGCGTCGATTCCAGCACCTTCATCGGGATGTTGATAAAGAGGTCAAGCTTGCCGGAAACGAGATCAGCAGTGCGAAAACTGTTGCCCGACAGCAGTTTTGCGTAGGCGGGATTGGCGAGCCATTCGGTCTGCTCGCTCATATTGCCGTAAACACCGGAGAACGTCTCGGCCACCAGTCCCATCAATTGGCCGGCGAGATGGCGGGCGCGATGCGAGGAGGAGTGTTCAAAAATGCGGGCTAGCTCGTCCCGCATTTTTGCCTCCGGCAAGGCGAGCCGTTGCGCCAGAGTGACGAGATTGCGTTTGTCGTCGGACAGATTTTTGTCGAAGACGATGTCGGAAAGCAGGGTCTCGACGATGGCCTTGCCGCGGCCCTCGAAGAAGGCTTTGCCGGAGGTGCCGTGCGGCGCATCACGGGTGGCGGTGTGTTTCTCGCCGCAGATCCAGTCGACAACCGAGCGGATGTCGCCGTCGAAGAGGGGCGAATCTTTTGCCAGCCAGTCGAGCGCATTGAAGGCTCCGGTCCCCTTCATCGGGTCGATTGAGATGACACGCCGGCCCATCGCCGTGCGTGCGCCCGTCAGCATCGGCGCCAGCTCGGAGGAGGGATCGAGGGTGACAATCGACCCGCGCCAGGTGAGCAGTGTCGGCACGCAGACGGAGACGGTTTTGTAGGCGCCCGAACCGGCGAAGACGAGGCCGTGGGTGCCGCCCCAGGAGAGATCAAAGGTGAGTAAAGGCGACTTGCCACCCTTGCCCCATGTTTTTGGATCGCGCGGATCAAACTTTTGTCCGCGCCGGGCCGGCGCATCCTGATCGACGCGGTAGGCTTCGCCGATGACGACGCCGCCACGCGGATTGGCTGGCGACTTGGCCGAACCGCCGAACAGGTTTTGTGACTCGCGAATGTCCATCCAGTCGGCGTGGCCAAAGATATCAGAGGAGGCACGCTCAACCGGCTTGACGCTTTGGGCGTGCAGCGATTTTCCCATCAGCACCCTGACGCCGGCCGTGGTCGCGAGAAAGCCGACAACCCCGGCATAGAAGATGGTCGTGTCCGCTGCGTTCAAAATGGCGGACCAGGCATGGGCTGGCCGGTTGCCGAGCAGTCGTGTCGCTTCCGGCCAGACAGTGAAAACCGTTGCGGCGGCCATGCCCAACACGCCGGCGATGGCAGTGAGGGGCAGCACCATACCGGATCGGCGCATCAGGAGAGCCGCCGCCATTGTGATGGCCGGTCCGAGCAGCGCGATCGATGGCCATGCCGCGTAACCAAGTCTGTAGATTACTGATGCCGGCGACAGACCAGTCCGATACCATTCGAGCAAGGCGTCGCCCCACAGCGTGTGGGCATAGCGCCAGGCGGGATACCAGATGACGAGTGGCAAGATGGCGAAGGCTGCCTTGAACAGCGTCTTGACGAGATCGTACGACAGCCGACCGAACATCTTGTCCCCCGGCGTCAGCGCTATGAGCGTTCAGATTTTCGGCCGCGATCCGGCTCCCGATCGGGCTGCTCGGTGGAATGAATGCGCCGCACGCTGCCGTTCTGCTCGGCGGCAAGTGCGGCGACTGCGTCGTGATCGGCCAGCCCTTCCCAGTGCTGCATGACTTTGCTCCAGCGCAGGCCGGCGCCGCGCAGGCGAGTGGCGAAGGGGGTCGGCAGCGGAGCAGGGAAGGTGATGGTCAACGGTTCGTGCGTTGCGTCCTTGCCGACCGTTTCCCGATCGAGCGCGGTTTTGCCGGTCTTGATCCATTCGGTGAGTTGCGCCTTGTCGCGCACGCCCTCGGCCAGCGACAGCAGCCCGCCATAGAGGGCGGCTTCCTCGAGATCGATCAATCCGGCCCGTTCGATGAGGGTCCCGGCCTCGACGAGGCGGCGGGTGCGCTGCTTGCGCTCGTCCGCCTTGAGCCTAGCTTCCTGTTCGGCGAGTTTGGCCCGCTGCTGCTCCAGGCGGCTCATGCGTTCGGCAAGCGAGGTGCGGGCCATGGCGAGAATCTCCGTTTTTTCCCCGTCCGCCAAGCCCGAAGGGATTGTGCCAGCCGGCGCGAGGCTCTTCAACCCCCTTTTGTATATGCCGGAGGCTGCAACCAAGGTTCCTTGGCGTTTTCCGCAGTAAGCATCCGCCAGAGTGCCAACCGATTTTTGCAGCAGACGCAGTAAGCATCCGCCAGAGTGCCAACCGATTTTTGCAGCAGACGCAATATGCATTCTTCGAATGCTTGCTTGCGCTGGCGCGCGAGTGATGGCATCCTGCGGCAATGGCTATCGCTTTCGCCCGTGCCCGATACATCTCCCGATCCGACGGCGGCAGCGCGGTGCGCTCGGCCGCCTACAACGGCCGCGAGGCGATCAAGGCGCAGCGCACCGGGGAGGTGTTTTACTTCAAGCACCGCGAGGCGCCGGAGCATCACGAGGTGCTGTTGCCGGAAGGGGCGCCGTCAGAGCTGGCCTCGAGCGATGCGCTGTGGAATGCGGCCGAGGCCATGGAAAAACGCAAGGACGCGCAGCTGGCGCGCGAGCTCGTGCTGGCGCTGCCGGCCAATCAAGAGCTTGATCATGACGACCGGGTCGAGCTGGCGCGGTCGTTTGCGCAAGAACATTTTGTCTCAAAGGGGCTGGCGGTGCAGCTGGACGTTCATGCGCCGCATGGGGCGGAGAGCGAGGGCGAGCGGGCCAATTACCATGCGCATTTGTTGATCACGACGCGGCGTCTTGGGGAGGAAGGGTTTGCGGCAAAAAAAGCGCGTGATCTCGATCCCGTCATCAAGCGGGGCGGGGGCCGGGCGATCGTGGCGGAAGGCGAGGCGTGGGGCGCGCTGTGGCGCGATCATCAGAACCGCTATTTTGCCGAACAGGGGCTGTCGATCCGGGTGGATGCGACGAGCGCGGTGCCACAGGAACACATCGGACCGATCCGCATGCGCACGCCGGGTGCGGAGGCCAATGTGCGGGCCGAGCATATAAGGCGGGCGAACGAAGAAGCGGCGCGCGATCCGGAGCATGTGCTGGCTGTTCTGACGCGCAACCAGGCGAGTTTTTCCGAGTACGATCTCGATCGGCATCTGAAAAAACACATTCTCGATGAGAGCGAACGAGCGGATGTGAAGGGCAAAGTACTCGGCCGTGACGATGTGCTGGCGCTGCATGACCGGGAGACAGGCGAGAGTGTGGGTCGCTGGACAACGCGGGCGGTGCGCGACCAGGAGGTTTTGGCACTTGCTGATGGACGGCGCGTGGCCGGAGGGTCCCATCGCGATGTTGGGGCAAGGGCGCGCGAGCGGCTCGTGTCCGTGCAGGAACTGCGGCCGGATCAGTTGGCCGCGTTCGATCATGCGACGGGGTCCGGCGGGCTAAAAATAGTCCAAGGCCGGGCCGGGACGGGAAAGAGTTTTGCGCTTGGCTCCATCCGCGAGGCGCATGAAGCGGCCGGCTATCGCGTGGTCGGCCTCGCGCCGACCAATGCGGTGGCGCAGACCATGAAGGAGGACGGGTTAGCCAGAAGCTCGACCGTTCATGCCGAACTGTTCCGGCTGAAGAACGGCCGCGCGCAGTGGGACCGGCGCACTTTGGTCGTGGTCGACGAGGCGGCGATGATGGACGCCAAGGTGACCGGCGAAGTGTTGCGCGAAGCGCGGCTGTCGGGCGCCAAGGTTGTGCTGGCCGGGGACGACCGGCAGCTCGGCTCGATCGAGCGCGGCGGGCTGTTCACCGAGCTGAAGAAAGAGCACGGCTCGTCCGAGATAACCCAGGTGACACGCCAGAAGGTCGACTGGCAGAGAGAGGCGGCACGCGATCTGTCGGACGGTCGCTTCGAAGACGCGCTCCGGGCCTTCGCCCGAAATAAGGCGGTGGTATGGACGTCGAAGCAGGATGAATTGCGAGAAAAACTGGTCGAGCGATGGGCCAAGGATTCTGCTTCCAATCCGTCGGCATCGCGGTTCGTGTTTGCCTATACCAACAAGGATGTCGATGCGCTGAACAAGGATCTGCGCGCGGTCCGTCGCGAGCGTGGTGAGTTGGGTAAGGATTTTGTGTTTACGACCAAGCATGGCGAGGCCGCGTTCGCTGTCGGTGACCGGGTGCAGTTCACGGATACGCTGAAAGGCGCCGGCATCTACAATGGCAACGCCGGGACCATCACCGGCATCGACCGGAATTTTGGCCGCATCAGTGTCTCGCTTGATGCGGCGGCAGGCCGGAAAGGGCGAAAGGTCGAGTGGTCTGCGTCGGAGTTTTCTGGATTCCGGCACGGCTATGCCGGCACCATCTACAAGGGCCAGGGCAAGACGCTCGATCATACCTATCTCATGCACACGCATCACTGGCGTGCCGCCTCGAGCTATGTGGCGCTGACGCGGCAGCGTGAGAGCGCGACGATCTTCGTGGCGACGCAGACGGCGCGCGATTTGCGGCAGCTCGCCCGCCAGATCGGCCGCAACGAGATCAAGGCGGCGTCAGTGGCTTATGCAGCGCGCGATGAACTCAGCGCGGAACAACGGGGGAAGTTAGACGAGGGACGGGCGGCGGAGAACGCTCGGCCAGCGTTGCATGTTGGGCAAGCTCAGAATGGCCGGGAAAAGGAGGAGCAGCCGATGGCTTCAGTTGTCGAGGAGGCACGCGCGGGCATGCGTCAGGTAGATCCGCGCACACTGGAAATGCAGCCCGGCGCCATTGCCAACGACGCGGAGAGCCAGCGTCGGCTTGAGCATCGAGGCGCGACGCCTGAGCCCGTCGTGGCGCCGAAGTCAAAAAAGGCAGGAGACAGCGATCGTCGTGGGCCAGCCGATGATCGGGCCGTGGCAGGCAAGACCGAAACTCGGCAGTCTGTTCCAGATGCCAGAAATGAAGAGGGGTCGCCCAGCACCACAGCCGACCGGCCAGCGGACGTGAGGGTGCTGATAGTTGCATTCCAGGATGTGAATGCTGATGGCGTGCGCCGCGACAGCTTTGGGCGATCGATCGACGAACGGAGCATCGCCGTCGCTGTCAGTCGCGATGCAGATGTACAGCGCGAGCGCGACGCTCGCTCAATCTATCTGGAGACCGCCTATCGTGATCCGAAAGCGGCAACCCAGCGTCTCGATGACATCATCGCGCGAGACGGGCCGACAAGTGCTGCGCGACGTCTATCGGCGGACACCAGCTTGGTCGGCGAGCTGCGGGGCAGGGAAGGGTTCTTCGCCGGCGCCAGGGCGAGGGAAGAGCGGACCGAGGCTCAACAGGCCGCCGCCGCGATTGGCCCGAACATTGTCCGGACCGCCGAGTACGAGAACCGGGCAGCACAGGCCTATCGCAGTGATGTGGAAAAGCGGATGAGGGCTGATGCGGTGGAGGTAAGGGATGTTTCGGATCGGGCGAAAGCCGCGCTCGGAAAAATTGCAATGGCCAAGGATGATCGCGAGCGGGCCGAAACCTTCAAGATGGTGTCAGCCGATCAGGTGGTCAGTCGGGAGATCGCCACCTTCAGGAAATCGATTGAAGCCCGTTTCGGTGAAGACGGCGCACGCGAAATCGCTCGTGCGACAGCCTCGGGCAAATCGTTTGAACATCCATCCGTGCCGAAATCCGATCAGGTCAGGTTGGGCGAGGCCGCGGCTCTCTATTCCGCAGCCCGATCTGGTGAAGTCGCGTCCAGACAAGAGGCCGAAACTGAACGTCTTGCAGCGCGAGAGTCTCAGTCGACACGGCTGAAGCAGTAGGGAAGCGCCGGGGAAGGCCGGCTGTCGTTATCCCGTCGGCGTCGCAGGCCGCGGCGAATGACTACTCTTTAAGCAAGGTGGTCGTTCATTGTCACAAGTGGGCCCGGTACAGTTCAGAGCTGCAGATCCGCAATCGGCGAGTTGCCAAAGATGCTCTTGTACTCTCGGCTGAACTGCGAGGGGCTGAGGTCGCGCGATGCACCTTCAGGAGCCGGGCGACCTCGGCCGGCTTGATATCGTCGTTGATGAGCTGTCGCGCATGCGCGACCTGGTCGGGGGAGGGCAGGGGAGGGACCGAACCGCATCCCGCGCGCCCTGGCCGCGATCCGGCGCGGAGCCATCAAATAGCTCAAACTTCGCTAAAGTCGTAGCGAAACCCGCGAACCTCCCAAAGCTCTGACAGGGTCGGGGTTTCTTTCAAAAAACGAAGAACCTTCCGAGCCGCGATCAAATTGTAGGGGAACATTCCAATAGATGAGTGCCCACAATTCAGCCGCACGACCTCAGGTGGAAGATTGCACTTCGCCAGCAACTCAATGAGACGCTCAGAGCCTCCTGGGCGGGCAACCGTATCGTCCTTACCGAGCAAGAACATCAAATCCAGACGAGGACGTGTAAGGCCGAAAAGATGCTTCTCTAGATCGATGAGACCCCAAGCGGTTCTTAGTCCTTCCAGTGACATGGACGGTTCAATACGACCACGTAAGGCCGTCATGGTCTCCGCAGTCCAGACGAGATCAGCAGGGCTTCCCGGCGATACCATGAGAACCGCCTTATCAACCTTCTGCTCTTGGGCAGCAACGAGACCCGCAACAGTGCCACCCAAACACATCCCTACAACCGAGATTTTCTGATACCCCTGACTATAAAGCCAACGAACAATCTTACGGCCATCTAGGACAGCCTGTCTCATCGACTGGACGGTGCGCCCTAAATTCGCGTTGAAAAGCTTTTCCTCAGAATAGGCATTCGAAGCCCGCCCAAAATGATACGGAAGTGTAGCTTCAATAACCGTTATGCCCTTTCCAGCGAAGTATTTGGAAAATGCCGGATACCGGCTCCGAGCATACCAATGATGAAACACAACAAGCGCATGTTGTTTCAATCCACTGTCGGTAACAACGCATTCAAACGTGTTGTTCGCCTCGTCTTCAGTTGAAATATCAGATTGGAAGGTAACACTATCCGCTTCTTCCCTTAACGGAGCAGCCGGCAATATAGGCGCGAAAAACACCTCGCCTTTGGAAATTTCATTGAAGACCAATTCGTCAGAACCATCATGAAAAAATGGAATCAGCTTATCATGAATACGCCTCTGACGTTCTAATGATCTCAGGATGTGCTTACGATCATAACGGCGCGCTAGATAACGGAACATTTTCTCTCCTTTTTCTTTGCAGGTTGGAAACCTTTCATCATGAAACCAAAGCTGAAACCCCGCCGTACTTCATTCACCAGACAAAGGGGCGGCTGGACATCCCTCCACACTATTTACCGCCCGACAAAGGGTTGCTCGATGCACGTCGGAATGGGGCTGCCAGGTGCTCCTATGTCTATCCGGCGACTGGCAGGGTACCCCCTCGTGCCATCCGCCAATTTACAAGTTGATTGCGGCGATGGAAGCCCCGGGTTTTAACTGGCCATCTGTCCGCAAGCCAACTCAAGCGCCGCGAAATTTGAGAAGTATGAGGATTGTCCGTCTGGCTGGCAAGCGGTTGGCGCCAACTCCGACCGGCCCGGACTGGGTCAAGAACGGAGCATCTGGCGCATCTCATCCGATAGGCTCACGTTGCCCGTCGTTGTGAAAGACAGCGGCCTCGGCGGGTATCATGGAGACGGATCTGGACAGGTCCAAATCGAAATCGACGGTAAGGTGGTTGCAGCAACAATCCAGACCGCGGGGAACGATCGAGGGCAATCCCTTGGGAATGGCCCCACCTACTACACCATCCCTCGACCGGTGCGCGGAAATCCCTGGTTCATCGAGTATGATGACGCGAACGGCGTGCGCCAGAAAAGCTGGTTCAATCTCAACATGCCACGAGCCAGGCGATCACGCAGGACGAGGTACTATGGGGTCGTAATTCAGGGAGGTTTGTAATGTTCAAGGCGCTTCTCCGTAAGCGCGAATTTCCCCGCACCTTTTGCTGTTGAGTGCTCTGATGCATGAGGTGTCCACCAAAATAGGTGGACACCTTGTGATG
>NZ_JAMYRY010000062.1:0-10728 GCF_040321655.1 Mesorhizobium sp. M0306
TGATCATGTGGTGATCGAGGCCACGGGCAATGCTGCTGCCGTCGCTGAAGTGCTGTCGCCCTACGTCGATCGGATCGTGATCGCCGCACGCTCGGATTGAGGCCAAGATAGGCAACGAGCTTCTGTGGATCGCTGAAGCGCCGTATGTCGCCGATTGCCGCGGCAACGCTCGCAGCCACGGTGACGTCGAGGCCGGGTAACGTCATCAGGCGGCGGATTGTCGGATCCTGAAGGGCATGTACGGCGATATCCGCCTCGACCACCGTCAACGCCTCGTTGATCTGGTTAATCAAGCCGAGGTGGCGCTCGATGGCGGCGCGCTCATCCGCAGGCAATATTTGCCTCGTCAGCCATTTGCGCCCGCTGATCCCGACGAGGTTCCCATGCGGACACGGCGGGATCAGGTGGGCGTGGAGGATTGACTGGATGAGGTTCTTCAGCCGCGAACGCTGGCGAACCAGCTGTGTCCGCCTGGTGACCTGTCTTCGGAGGGCAAGGGTCCTCGGATCCGGAACCCAGACCTCCGGCAGAAAGCCCGAGGCGTAGAGCTTCGCAAGGACAGTGGCGTCGATCTTGTCAGTCTTCACCTTCGCGTGCGCGATCATGTGCACCTGCTTGGGATTGGCGGCACATGCTGAGCAAGGATACCGACTACATCTGGGCCCGGCCGGCCTTGCTCGCCCGCAAGTTCAGATCGGTCGAGCTGCGTGCCGGCCTTCCGACTAGCCATGCCAGACGCGGCACCGCCTTCGACTACAACATCCCGGCCAAGCGCACCGAAGAACGATCCCGCGTCGAGAAGGCGGAAGCTGCCTATGCAGCAGCGACTTCCCAATGGCGAACGAGGCCGGAAAGGCAGAAGGCTGTGGAAAAAGCCGCCGAATGAGAAGAACGGGCTATTCTACAACATCCGTCTGCATCGGCTTACCGGGCGCAATGTAATGCCAATCGACGCGGTTCTGATCCGCCCAGGAGAGGATGGCGTTCGAGGTGAACTCGCTGCCATTGTCGCTGACGATCATTCCCGGCCGGCCGCGCTCGGTGATGAGCCGGTCCAATTCGCGGGCAACCCGCATGCCCGAGAGAGACGTATCAACGATGAGTGCCAGGCACTCTCTCGTGCAGTCGTCGACGACGGCCAGGATGCGGAAGCGGCGCCCGTCTGTGAGCTGGTCCGATACGAAGTCGAGCGACCAGCGCTCGTCGGGCCTCAGCGGCACCACCATCGGCGCCCTGGTCCCGATCGCCCGTTTGCGGCCGCCACGGCGGCGAACGGCGAGCTTCTCCTCCCGATAGAGCCGGAACAGCTTCTTGTGGTTCACGACCAGGCCCTCCCGCCTCAGCATCACGAGAAGACGCCGGTAGCCGAACCGGCGACGCTCCTGCGCGATCGCCTTCATCCGCTCGCGAAGCTCGCGGTCGTCCGGCCTGCTGGTCTCGTAGCGAACCGTCATGCGGCAACAGCCGAGGCCGTAACCTCGCCGCAACGGCTAGACGTGCATGGCTTTACACGCCCGCCGTTCGCTCATCCCGAAGCCTTCCTTCAGGCGAGCGACAGCTTTCCGCTTGGCCGCGGGCGTCACCATTTCTTTCCCACAAGATCCTTCAACGCGGCATTGTCGAGCATGGCGTCGGCCAGAAGCCGCTTCAGCCGCGTGTTCTCGTCCTCCAGAGCCTTCAGTCGCCGAGCCTCGGAGACATCCATCCCGCCGAAGCGGGCCTTCCAGTTGTAAATCGAGGCGTCGCTGACCCCGTGCTTGCGGCACAGATCGGCAACCGATACCCCGGCCTCATGTTCCTTCAAAATTCCGATGATCTGCTCTTCAGAGAAGCGGCTACGTTTCATGTCCTGGTCCTCTCGATGGGCCAGAACGAACTTCAAACCGGATTAGATCAGAGGGGCAAGGTCAGTCGGAGTTGCCCGCAAGCTCGCCGTCCATCCTGCATCGAATGTGGAACGATGCGACCGAGTTCCGCTTCGGTAGGAAGCCGGCCCGGCCTCACTAATCCCAATCAGAGAAGCCTGCTAGGCGTGTCTACGCGACGCACCAGCTCTGCATCACTTCGAGCGAGAAGCGGATTGGTCGGATGAAACTGGACACCTCGAACTACCGGCATTTCCAGAGTGGGTGGTGCGACAATGAGGTTGCGAACAGCCTGACGCGCGGCGGGGGCTGGATTTCGGTCGTTGGGGCTGATGCTGGTTGCCGATTTCGGCATCGCGGCGGCGTTTTCCGCCGCTCTCGCCGTCAGGCGAACGCAGTTCGCCGTTGGTGCCAGACGAAGCGGGTGAGATTGTAGGCGAGGTTGGCCATGCCGATCTTGGTGCAGGCGCGAGCGATGCCGATCGTGCGGACAAACAGGCCCATGCGGGATTTCTGCTGCGCGAAGACGTGCTCGATGAAAGCGCGGATCTTTGAGCGCCGGCCATTGGCCCGTGCCATCGCCTCGCTCATCGGCCGGCCTTTCGGCTTCTTGTGATGAATGTCGGAGACGTAGCCGTTCTTGTCCAGCCACGCCTCATTCTTCTTCGAGCGATAGGCGGTGTCGGCCCATACCGTCGAGCCGGTGTTGTTCTTGTCCAGCACGTTGCGAAGCTGCGCCCCGTCCCAAGCCGAGGCGCCGGTGACGTTCCAGCCGCGGATGAAGCCGTGGCGGCGATCGATCGAGGCATGGTTTTTGTAGCCGAAGGCGGGAACGGCGATATCGCGCTGCTTCGTCTTTCCCTCCTCATCGGCCTTGGCCTTCGAGAACTTCACGGTCCAGCGCGCGTCCCGGTCCTTCTGGCGCAGCTTGGCTGGTTTCTTCTGCCACTCGTCCGGCACCTTTCCTGCCTTGATGTCAGCCTTTTCAGCATCGGAATTGCGTTGCTTCGGCGCCGCCACGATCGTGGCATCCACGATCTGGCCACCCATCGCCAGATAACCGGCCTTGGTGAGGTGCTTGTCAAAACGGGCGAACAGGTTGTCCATCGCCCGGGCCTGCGTGAGGTGCTCCCTAAACAACCAGATCGTCTTGGCGTCGGGCACCTTGTCGCCGAGCCCCAACCCGAGGAAACGCATGAAGGAAAGCCGGTCTTGGATCTGAAACTCCGTCTGATCGTCCGAGAGACTGTAGACGCCTGCAGAACCAGGACCTTGAACATCATCACCGCATCAAAGGGCGGCCGGCCGCCTTTGGCGCCATCGGAGCGCTTCAGCGCCTTGGCCAGCGATTTCCGGAAAACCTCCCAAGGCACCACCGCGTTCAGCTTCTCCAGTGGATCGCCGGCCGCGCTCAGCCGGACATAACGCTCGTCAATGTCCCAGAATCCAGCCTGGCCTCGCATCCAACGCCTCCGTGCAAATCACCAGGCGAAGTGAATCAAAATGCGGTCTCAATTGCGAGGTTTTTCGAGGTGTCCAACTGCTTGGCCTCATGCGCGCGCAGGCTCTGCCGGCACGTCCGGGGCCGATCTGCGGCCTGGATCCTCAACAATACCTCCATCGCTCGACCGCGACCGAAAGGGGCGATCGGCAGAGGCGATTACCCCATCGAACAGAGGAGCCTACCAGTGTTGGTAGGTTCATTCTTTCCACAACCAGGTTAGGTAAGAGCTGTTCTGGGAAGTACGATTCGAGCAACACAAGGCCCACTGCGACGCGCGGCATGCCCCAAGCCGTGTCCATCCTCAATTAGTAAAACCTTCTTGCCTGTTAACCGGTTGCTCGCGAAGGAGATGATTATGTGTGAAACGACTGGCCGGTCACGCAATATGCGGGCTTTCGACGGCCTGGAATCAAACGTCCGCTTATACTCACGTTCCTTTCCAACTTTCTTCAGTCGAGCGCGCGGCTCTATTATGTTGACGGAGGATGGTCGAAAGCTAATTGACTTCTTTTCTGGTGCCGGAGCACTGAACTACGGCCATAACAACCATGAGTTAAAAGCGGCCATTGTGGAGTACCTTGCGTCGGATGCTGTGATCCATGGGCTTGACATGGCTACTCCTGCAAAACTCGAATTTATGGAGACCTTCAACTCTGTCATACTTCGGGAGCGGGGTCTGAAATACCGGTTCCAATTCACGGGGCCGACAGGCGCTAACGCCATTGAGGCGGCTTTAAAACTCTCACGGAAAGTCACAGGGCGACAGAATATCATTTCATTCACGCATGGATTTCACGGTCTGAGTTTAGGGGCGGTTGCTGCGTCTGGCAATTGTTTCTATCGAAAAGCCAGTGGGGTTTCTTTGTCAGAGGTCACTTTTATGCCGTATGACGGCTATCTTGGACCAACCATTGACACGGCTGACTACATACAAAAGGTATTGCTTGACACTGGTAGCGGCGTTGATTCACCAGCTGCCATTCTAGTCGAATCTGTGCAGGGCGAAGGCGGTATAAATCCGGCTAGCAAGGGGTGGCTGCAATCAATTCAAGCCATAGCAAAAGATAACCATGCACTTTTCATAGTCGACGATGTCCAAATGGGCTGTGGGCGCACGGGAGACTTCTTTAGTTTTGAATTCGCAGGATTGTCACCAGATATTGTTATATTATCAAAGTCGCTAAGTGGGTATGGTCTGCCATTATCCATATTGTTGATCAAAGAAGAGGTCGACGCGTGGCAACCAGGAGAGCACACCGGAACATTTCGCGGAAATAACCTTGCGCTCGTAGGTGCAACCGCAGCTATAAACCTCTATTGGCGGAGTCAGACGTTCTCTCGGGGTGTTCATCGCATGGGAGAAGTTATGCGGCGTCGGCTGGAGGCCATTTCACTCAAGCACGGAAATAGCTTTGCTGTCCGAGGGCGCGGCATGGCGTTGGGATTTGATTGCCAAATGGCAGAAATCGCGGAGGCGACGGCACGCACGGCATTTGAAAAGGGATTGATCGTCGAACGATGTGGGCCCGCTGGTCAGGTCGTGAAATTTTTGCCTGCACTTACCATCGACTCTGAGACGTTAGATTTGGGCCTTCAGGCATTCGAGGATTCTTTGGCCGAAACACTGAGCAGACTAGCTCATTTAAGGGAAACCGTCTATACTGGATCTCATCGAGCAGTAACTACTAGTACAATTTCCGCATCGCAATGAGCATGATATGCGGGGCTGATTAAACCTGCGCTATGCATGGCAACATCGGCGACACAGTGGTAGACACGGCCTAAGTGTGTCGGTTGGGGCCTGTGATAGAATACAAGCCCGCTCGCGCCTGGCCGGCCGTATCGGCGAGGCACACGGGATCCAGATGAATGGTCTTTGATCGACCGAACCCGTCTTGCGAACGTGACAGCGAATTTGAGCCAGGCAGCAAAGTCGCGCCCGACTTGAACGCGTTTCGATGGCAAGAGCGGCGCTGAGGGCGCCACCGGGATGGTCTGCAAGCGGGACAGCACGCCGATCGGCTTCTCCAGCGCGTCGAGCAGGCCAGTCAACTGATTGATATGGCCCAACAGATCGCCGCAGCGGCCGCTGCCTTGCGGGCCAACATGGCCGAACTCGTAAGGGTGCGCGCGCATGCAGGAGCTTGCGCGTAGCCAGCAAAGTGCGCCCGCAGTGACTTGCAGTGAACGGACCGGAGCTGCCCAAGCCACAAGTTGGCAATGCCGTACGCGTATTTGCGATCCGTTCTCCACTGGCTCGCCTCGAAGGCATCGCGCACATGGCGCGTCTCAGGAAGCCCCACCGCTAGGTGAGACCCCAGCAGCGGCAACACAGTGTTGATGCGTTGGGAACATAGGGATGCGAAGGTGGTCGACGAGCCGGAGGTCTGGTCGCCTGGTGTGTAGTGTTCGAAGTACCGCTTGCGCTGATTGGCCGGTAAGCGGCCTTACGTTAGTCTACTTGGCGTTGGCCTTAGTCATGACGCCGTTCACATCACCGCCTCGGCCAAAAAGCCTTTCAGTGGCCGGGCCGGAGCCCGTTGAAGTTCGGGCTGCCCTATACCTGCAAGAACTTGTGCGCGTTGGTGACGAATGCGCTTTGGCTGACAGTGGAGCATTCCACTGATATATATACGTCCAGGCACTTCATTAAATGAATTTGATATAATGTGGATAAGAAGAGATATTTGTATATCGATGGGTTATTTCCTCGTCAATCTTTATGTCATTTACTGCAACCAGCGTAACCCACGCGCCCGAATCTTCATCCGACCAAAATATTTTCGCGTTCGGCATCCAAGAGTGATTCACTACTGAAATAAAGCCGAAAATGACGTATCCGGCCATAGAATCGTTTGTAAGTTGTCGATCATGACGCACGAAGTAATATTGGAACAATCCCGTACGATCTAGTAGTACCGCTTCCGCATCATCAAATCCCCACGTCGGAGCACGTTCAATTACATCTCCAGCCGCGAAAGGGGCATTAGCAAATACACCGCGTCCTTTTCGGGTAACATTTTTCACATACAGAATGTCGCTGCGATCAAATATCTTGCTCACCTTCTCGTTTGCCTCCTGATGCTCATACATAAGCGTTCCTATATTTCTCAATTTTTCCGATGCCGTTGGCTTTTGCTTCCAAATGTGCTAAGTTAAAGGAATGTCCGCGATGGGGCGATCCTCGCTCGCCTGTGGGCTCGCGGTTCTAGCCGCAAACCTCCTCCTTGGCAGCACCGCCAACGAGGCTTCGGCCAAATCGCAACATCGCAATCACCACTATACCTGCCACCCTCCCCTACCGACAACGGAGCAACTCTCCGTTAAACGCCAACCATTGGATAGTTCAGGTCGGGCGCCTTCTCCCGGAACAAAACTAAAGCCCTCTAGTAATTTCTATTTCAACATTTTCGTTTCGAGAGCGAATATAGCTTGTCCTCGAGGTCGTCATAGCTACCAAAATACGTGGGTAACTTAAACCGCAATAAAGCGACCGTGCTAGGGGGGTGTGGCCTGCTGCCGGTTTCGTGGACATCGAGAAGGTGTGTGACGGAACTGGAGAGTGGAAATGCAGAGAAGGAAGTTCAGCCGCGAGTTCAAGCTTGAGGCAGTGAGGTTGGTGAAGAAGGGGCGTCGCGGTTACCCAGGCAGCCCGTGATCTTGATCTCCATGAGAATGTGCTGTGCAAATGGATCCCCAAGACGAGCGTTGATCTGCAGCATGCCTTTCCCGGTCATGGGCAGATGAAGCCGGAGCAGCTCGAGATCGAGCGGCTGCGCAAGGAAGTCGCCAAACTGAAGGCGGAGCGCGACATCCTAAAAAGGGCCGCAGCCTACTTCGCGAGGGAAGTGACATGAGGTTCGCTTTCATCGCGAGGCACCGGGCATCTGGCCGGTGGCATGGCTGTGCGAGGCTCTGAATGTGTCGCGCTCAGGCTTCCATGCCTGGCTTAATCGCAGTCCCAGCGCTCGTTCCCGGCACGACGAGATCCTCGTGTTCAGGACCGACCGCAGCTTCAAGAGCAGCGACCGAACCTACGGCGCGCGTCGGGTCTGGCACGACGTTCTGGCAGACGGGCTTTCCTGCGGACTGCATCGAATCGAACGCCTCATGCGGGAGAACGGCCTCCGGGCAGGTCCACGCCGGTGCGGACTGCCGAAGGATACCGGCGAGCGAGCCGCCGTGTCGGACAACCCCCTCGATCGCATACCAGCCGCCAGCGCGGCATCCTCGCTGGTCATCCCCTGCGCTATCCCCAACCAGAATCGTTGGAGTTCAGATCGCCCCGCAACTGGCGGCCGTCCCCGCAACGGCAACGGCGCTCGGCCAGAACGGTGTGATCGTCGCTTTCGAATGCCCATCGCAACCTCTTTCGTTCAGGTGTTGCGACGAGTGCTTGAATCCGCCTTGCGATCCCCGTCGGAGTGGTGCAGCAGGCTGTCGGGCTTGCCTCTCCTCCAGATCGCCATGATGAGGGCGTCGGTGACGGCTGCGCCGTCACCTCGGCCTTCATCGCCCAGCCGACGAAACGGCGGGAGAACAGATCGACGACGGCGGCAACGCAGATCCATCCATCCGCAGTCCAGACGTGGGTGAAGTCGGCGACCCACTTCTGGTTCGGGGCCGATGCCGTCCGTAGCTCACGGGAGATTGTCGAGGCGGATCGGCCAAGTCGGCGTCCGATCTCGCGTCTCGAAAGACCCTGAATGCGAAGCAGTGCGATCTCCTCACGTTCCGCAACCGAGATACCGCCCGGACGGCGGCTTGGTCGTAAATCTGAACATCGCTGGTGCCATGCCGCCTGCCTGTCGGAACAATCTGGTTCCAACAGGCTGCGACACGCAATGCTGCGACGCGCAGCGGCGGCCTGGACTATCGTGCATCGACTGCCCAATGGCACGCTGAGCGTTCGGCCCGTCGGCCCAAACTGACCAAGCTTGCGCTCAACACGACCTTGCGCACTTATGTGGAGCAAAGACTGGCCGGCGTCGTCCGAGTGGTGCCGCCGTTCCTGGTCCCGCCGTTCCGTGGAAGGGCCGCCGGCATGGCCCGCGAAAGGATCGGCGATGGGCCAGGGCCTGGAGCCCGGAGCAGATTGCCCGACGCTTGCCCATCGACTTCCCCGACGACAAGACGATGCGCTCCCCGACCCTGAACGAAGAGGGCTTGATAGATGCTTCGTGGCTGATGCGGGTCACTGGGAGGGAGACCTCATCCTTGGTCTTGGCAGCTCGGCGGCACACTGGTTGAGCGTACGACACGGTTTCCGATGTTGCTGCATCTTTCCCGGCTTGCGGGGCATGGCGAAAGCTCCGCGCATGAAAAATGGCTCTGCTCTCGCGGGACACGGAGCTGATGCGGTGCCCGACGCGATTCCGCGCACCATCATCACCTTGCCCGACGAGCTGCGTCGTTCGCTGACCTGGGACTAGGGAGCCGAAATGGCTCAGCACCATTGGCTCAAGATCGATGCGGGTGTTCAAGTCTACTTCTGCGATCCGCAAAGCCATGGCAGCGTGGCACCAACGAGAACACCAATGGGCTGCTGCGTCAGTACTTCCCGAAAGGCGCTGGAGGACACTCCTCATATGGTCGCAGACAAGATAGTCCGGCAGCACGATGGCGGCACATGCTTTTGTCAGTGTGAGGCGCAGCGACTGCATCATGGCTGCCCACCTACCGATCCTAGTAGTTTATGAGAATGCCATCTCAGCATAATTTGTGCGCGGCCATCGCGTACCGCGATCTCGAGGGGAGGACACCGTGAACCTAACGCGTCCCCTGATCGAACAGCTTGCAATCACTTACATCATGGTAGGTAGAACATGAGGGCAACCGTTCTAAAATTCGGGGGATCTTCTTTTTTGCATCCTGAAGACTACGGTCGAGTAGCTAGGCACATAGCCGACCGATTGGCGGCTGGCGAGAACAAGATCGTTGCCGTGGTCAGCGCGATGTCGGGAACAACTGGCAACCTGAAAGCAGTAATGCTCGGCGTCAACAAGCAAGCATCACCATCGACCCTCGATGCGGCACTTGCAACCGGAGAGATGCTCAGTGCTTGCCTGCTGGAGGCCGCCATCAGCCGGCTAGCAATTTCCGCAACGTCTTTGAACGGCTATTCCCTTGGAATACGCACGGATTCAAGTTTCGGTCGCGCGTCAATAGAAAGCGTAGATCCCACGCCAATTGTGGCAGCATTGCAGGAGCATCAAGTTGCCATTGCCGCGGGCGCCCAGGCAGTGGATCAGTCCGGCAGGTTAACGTTTCTCGGCAGAAACAGCTCTGATCTGACAGCCATTGTAATTGCGCCAATGTTAGGAGAGCACGTTTGCGAAATCTACTCGGATGTTCCGGGCGTCTATACGGCAGACCCCTATCTCATCCCCGGGGCAGAACTGGTTCCAGAGATTGCCTATGAGACAATCGCACAGATGTCGCGACATGGCGCAAAGGTACTGCACTACAGAGCAGTAGAATACGCCGAGAAGCAGGCTGTCACCATTGTTTGCAAATCTCTCACACGCAACGGA
Organism: Mesorhizobium sp. M0306; assembly: GCF_040321655.1. Taxonomy (NCBI): domain Bacteria; kingdom Pseudomonadati; phylum Pseudomonadota; class Alphaproteobacteria; order Hyphomicrobiales; family Phyllobacteriaceae; genus Mesorhizobium; species Mesorhizobium sp. M0306. The sequence goes on from NZ_JAMYRY010000062.1 coordinate 9,903, forward strand.
GGCGTCGTCGGCACGATTGTAACAGACCATGGGAACACCCGTTCTGTGACAGTGGCTCGAGACACAGCGGTGGTATCGTGCGCCAGCTTTGCAGAACGCGACGATCTTCGCGCGCTTCTTGATCGGCACGACATCAGCTCGATCTGTCTCGAGGAGAAAGATGGGGCTAGCATATGCATTACAAGCGACATTGATTTTGCCGTGCGGCTTGTCCCGCTGATGGGCACTCGTTCGATCTCGATTGGTTCAAGAACTGTTGTGACAGAGATTGATTCTTCAGGGTTGCGCGTCCACTTGCAGGACGATTATGAACGCGCCATTTCCCTGGCCCCGGCAGATTCACGAAAGAATGTATCCTGGAGCGGTTAGCGAACCGCTCGGGTCGAGAAAGGCGAACCAGCGCTCGCCCTGTAGTTCGTTGCTCATCCGCGAAAATAATGCGTAGTGAATCCGCGGTAGCCGGGTCTCCGACCATGAGATCGCCCTGTGGGCGCCCCGCTCGCGAGAGAGCGAATTGTCAGCGACGGTAGCCAGGCACTCTGCTGAGTCGTCAACGACGCACAGATGCGGAGCGCCTCCGCCGTGGGTCAGTCGCCCAAGTCGCCACTGCTGCGGCCTGAAACCGTGCCGGCGATATGCCCGGCTGACAATCAGGATGGACCCTCGACTTCGTCTCCCACGCCGTTGTTAAACGAGCATAATCACATTGACTTCTAGGAGGCGAAAAAATGAACAAGGCGTTGGAGGAAATCCCATTTACCGGAATCCCATTCCCTAGATCTGAATACCAACGACGACACAACAAAGTCTACGCGGCCATGGAAAA
>NZ_JAMYRY010000063.1:0-9818 GCF_040321655.1 Mesorhizobium sp. M0306
AGTGGGTTTAGCAACGCCATTCTGCCGACGGCAGGTCGCTATCCACCAGCCCATAGGATCTTAGGGCAGTGGCGGTTGCGGCAGGTAATGGGCGACGCCCATTACCTGCCTTATGGGCGGATCCAGTAATGGGGAGCTGGCGGCGACTTGATCGCGCTCTTCTGTCCACCGCCGCCAACCCGACTCACCATTACGAAGGGCGCTTGAGGAGCGCGATGAGCCTGTCGGACGGCTGGAACGCGCCGCGCCGCAGATGTGGTGGAACGATTGATCCCATGGCGTCGAGCTTTTCTGTCGGATCGCCACGCGTGTAGATTTCAGTGGTCGTCAGAGTGGCGTGCCCCAACCACAGCGACAGGCGTCGCTTGCAGGACGATCATCGCGCATGTGTGCCTGAGCACGTGGGGCGAGATGCGTTTCTTGTCGAGGCCAGGATGGGCTCGAGCGGCGGTCGCTGCATGCTGTTTGAGGAGATAGGCGAAGCCCCATCGGCTCAGCGGCACCCCCCGGGCGTTGACGAACACCTCGGGTGCTGCGACCCGCCCGCGAACGGCGAGCCAGGCGCGCAGGGCTGCGGCCGTGGTCTTCCACAAGGGAAGCGTCCGTTCCCGCCGTCCCTTGCCCAGGACACGAATGCTCATCGACGACAGGTCGAAGTCCTCGAGCTTCAACCCCGTCAGCTCGGACACGCGCAGACCCGCACAAACCGCCAGATGCAGCATAGTCCGGTCGCGGATGCCATCGCGCGTGCCGGGATCCGGAGCGTCGAGCACCGCTTGCAGCTCCCGCAGAAGAAAGGGGACCAGACGCCGATCCGTCTTCTTGAATGGGATCGCCAGGACGCGGCGGATATGCTCCAGGGCTGCGGGCTGCCTGTATTCGAGGAAGCGGAAGAAGGACTTGATGGCCGCCAGCCGGACATTGCGCGTCACCGGCGCGTTTTTGCGCTTGTCCTCGAGATACTCCAGGAAGGCGCTGATGAGGCCGGCGTCGAGTTGCTCCAGCGTCAGCGCCGATGGCGTGACCTTCAGCCTCTTTGCAGCGAACATGAAGAGCAGCTGGAAGCTCAGCGCATAGGAGTCGCGCGTATGCCGACTGACGCCCCGCTGGCGAGCGAGTGTCTCATCGAGGAATGCTTCGATGAGGGGAGCAATCGGCGTCATGGTTGCCTCCCTTCGGTGAGGAACCCTTCACCGGCCGCGGCGACGTCGCGCATGAGGTCGGCGGTGGCCTCCAGGTATCAGTAGGTCGCATAAATGTTGACGTGACCCATGTAGGTCGCAAGCGCCGCCATATGGGCGCCGCTTCGACTTCGATCCGCCGGACTGCCTTGCAGCGCGCGCACCGCAAACGTGTGCCGCAGATCGTGCAGGCGCGGGCGGCGCTTCGCCGCCGGCACGATACCTGCCCTGCCGACCAGCCTGTCGAAGGTCTCTTTGACCGCAATATAGCACAGCGGCAGACCACGTGCGTCAACGAACGCTGGATCAATCTCGGAACAGGGCCGGCGACGCGCCAGATAGCCCTTCAAGCCCGCTACTGCCGTGTCGTGCAGCGGCACCAGGCGGGTTTTCCGGAACTTGGTCTCGCGGATCAGCAAGCCGTCGCGCGTCACGTCGGCGACCGTCAACTTTAGCGCCTTCGGAGATCCTCAACCCGGTGACTGAGAGCAGTGCGATCAATGTCGCATAGGTCCGTGAGCGCAAGCCGCCTTTGGGTCGAGCCGAAGGCGGCCTCGATCAGGCGATCGATCTCCGCTGCTGAGTAGATATGCGGCGAGCGCCGCGTCTTGCGGGCACCGAAGTGATTGACCGGCGGTAGCTCATGCCGGGCGTCTTCAACCCGGACATGACGCACAAAGCGGCAGACGGCTTTCAGCCGGGCATCGCGTTGCGCGACAGACGGTCCGCGCGCCGCCCAATCGATTGCGGTTTGCGTGTGGACATGCGTTTGCCCGCGCTCGATCGCAAAGGCGGCAAAGCTCCTGAGCAGGTATTCCGCATTCAGCATCGCGAATCCAGTGGCACGGCGGAGCGCCAGATAAGTCTCGATGGCCTTCAACATCAGAGAACCTCCGGCCAGGGCTGCGCGATTTGCTTCAGGAGCGTGACATCGGCCTTGGCGTAATGGGCCGTCGTGTCGATACCTCGGTGCCGCAGGACCAACCCGATCTTCTCGAGCGGAACGCCATGGCGCAGCATCTCGGTCGCCGCCGTGTGTCGCAGGACGTGCGCCCCCTTGGCTGGCGCCACGATGCCGGCCCGCTGCATGAGGCCTTTCACCACCGACGAGATGCCGTCACCGTTCCGGAACGGCCGAAACGGCGCGATATTGCGCAGGAACACGTGATCGCTCGGGCAGGTCGAAGGGCGGCACACGAGGTAGGTAGCGATCGCATCTCCGACGTCTTGCGGAAGCGGCAGACGCACTTCGTAGCGCGACTTGCCCGAGACCCGCAGCGAGCCCGTCTCCCACTCGATGTCGTCGAGGCGGAGTTGCGCCACGTCGCAGGCCCGCAGCCCGAGGCGCACCAGGAGCAGGACGATCGCGCGATCACGCCGGCGCGCAACGACTTCGCCATCGCATGCCGCGATCAGCCGGTTCACCTGCTCCGCCGCCAGATATCGCGGCAAGTCGGCAAGCCGCCAATGGGCAGAGCCAGGAACGACATCGGCGAGATATGCTCGGCAGCGGCCTTCGACAGCAAGATACCGCAAGAACGCGCGCAGGCTGGTCGTCAACTTCTCGACGGTTCCATTGCCGCAATGGCTCGCCCGGTCCAGGAAAAAGCTGCGAATAGCGGCTGGTCCCCACCGCTCTGGATCGTCCCCGAGTGCCGCCATCAAGTGGGCGGCGTCGCGGGCGTAGAGCTTGACGGTGGAATCGGACGCCCCGCGGTGCTTGCGCAGCCACACTTTGAAGTGAGCCACCAGGCATGGCTCGGCACACTGCAATGCGGCAGCGGCGGACTCGCAAACGCCGATTTCGACAAGGTGCTGGCGAAAGAGCCTGGCGCCGAAAATGGTGTGGTGGTTGCGACGCCCTCCCATGGCGCGCGGACATCCACAAGTGCGCAAGTGCTCGCTGAACACCGCTAGATCAATGTCGCTGGGCATTGCCCATTGCCGAGCCACGACATGGCCGAGATGCGCTGCCGCCCGCAAATACCGCGCGGCTGTGCCGGCACTATAACCCTGCCGCTCGAGCGCGGCTGCGAAACCGTCAAGGTATGGTCCGCTTGGCCCGCTCCGCAGATGCCCCAGCAGCTTGGACGCCGAGAAGTAAGTCTCCAACATGTTCGTCTCCGTTTCTGACCGGCCATCAGTGGCCGAGCCGACGGAGGCGCAGGACCGCGCTGTTATGGAGACAAAAAGCGCAACAATTCACCGAAAAATGCCGATGCCAGCACGCCAGCTCCCCATTACTGGATCTGCCCATAAGGCAGGAATTATAGGCTTGCCGCACGAGACCGCAGTCGGTGCAGTGTTCGGCGTGACCGCCCAGGGCCGCGGTCCGGCACGCCTCCACCGCGGCCAGGACCCGGCGCTCGACACGCCCGAGATGGCTGGCATGGTCGCGGCGATAATCAACCCCGTGACGGTGGAATACATCCGCCACTTCCAGATCCGGGCGCATGGCGCGCGGCTCAGCCGGACGGCGTGATCTCCATGTGGAGTTGGTCAAAAGGACTGGCGGTCCGGCCGATCACAGCCGTTGAGACCTGGGCGTATAGTGTCGTCGTCGCCAGGCTGCGATGGCCCAGCAGCCACCCGTCATAATGCTCACTTTCTATGTCATTGAAAATCAAAGCGCGTTGAGCGGGATCGGCTGTTAGCGGACGCTGCGGCGCATTCCGCGTGCGATAGGCGGGGATATCCGCCGTCTTGAACGCCCAGGGCGCACCATAACACACTTGCCGCCCTTTGATGATGCCGAGCCGGGCCATGCGCAGCGCCGTCATCACGCTCACATCCATGATTTGCGCGGCAGCTTCAAGCGTAATCTTGCCTCGCTCAGCCCATTCGCTGGCGCGGTGGACGGCAATGCCGTGATGGCTGCGGAACGAACAAATCCGCGCCTGGGTCCAGCCGTTGCCTCGCCCTGTCGGCTTGCCGGCTCGATTGAGGAGCCGCGCAATCTGGCGGTCGGGCATCAGACGCGCCAGCTCGCGAACCAGCGTCAAAGTATCCTCGGGGACTGTCCAGCGATGCTTGCCGACGGTGTTCATCTTCAACTTCAATGCGGTGTGGTCCCCTCCCTGCCAATGCAGGACCATCTCGAGACGCCATCTTCGATACGGACGACGATCTCGCGCAAGGCTGCCCGAACGATCCTCTTGCGCGTCGCAGATGTTGCTGCCGGTACGACCAGGCGAGGTCCAGATCGGCGCCGAGCCGCATCAGCTGATCCCGTTCCTTCTCTCCCAGCAGAGATGGTCTTCGCGCCTCGAGCGCGGCAATCTCGCCTTCGATCTCGTGCACGGCTTCAAGCGCCTTGTTCCAGCGGCGCTCCAGCTCGCAAGCGACCAGACGATTGGCCGGGTCGACGGCATCATATTGCCGACGCGCATGGGTAGCCTCGTAACGCGCCCGCTGCAGTGCCAGCGCTAGCTGCCTTTGTGCGGCTGACGTCTCGCTCACTTGAACCTCGAGCGCCTTGGTTGCGGCGTCGATGCCGAGCGGCTTCAAGGCACCAAGAACCGCGGCGCCGACAGCCTCATCGGCGCGCAAGCCGCCAAACGAGATGCACTGCTCGGTGCCATGATTGACGAGCGCACCCCGGCAGTGATAGCGCCCCGCCTTGCCGCTATAAGCGACATACATCTTACGGCCGCAATGGCCGCAACGCAGAAGCCCCGCGAGAATCAGCCCCCGCGCCGTACCGCTCCTTTGGCGGTGGCACTGCCTTTGCCGATTGCGTTATTGGCAATCACCTGTTGGTTACTCTCGAACTCGCTCCACGGAATGTAGCCTTCATGCTGGTCCTTAAGCAGGACGTCCCATTCCATCTGAGGGCGCCGCAGCCCGCGGCGTACGCGTTTGCGGCCCTCCTCAATGATGACCTTGCTTGTCGTGCGCCCGAAGGCATAGGCACCCGCATAGACCGGGTTGGTCAGAATGTTGTGCACGGTATTGTAGAGCGGCAGTTTCCAGGCGATGAAGCGCCCCTCTGCGTCATGCGACTTAACGGGCAAAGCGATGCCTTCGTCTCTGAAGCAGCACCTGAATGATCCTTGTCCGTGCCGGCTTCCAAAAGGTGGGTGGCGAAGCTGTGGCGAAGGGTGTGCACCGTCAGAGCGCCGGGAGACCGGCAAGGAGTATGTGGTGAAAGTCCACTGCGATGAAGGAGTAGCGCCCCACATCGGCCCCGAGCCGTGCGTCGCTGTCCGTGAGGGCAGGGGCGAAGCGTCGGCAGGGGAGAGCATAGGCCAGCCATCGAGCCGCGAAAGGCACAAATCCGGGCGCCGACGCCGTTGACAGAGCCGAAGGCAATATGAACGGGCGCGTCATGCGAGCTCTCGTCTGGTCCGGCGTGGTCGCGGACCCTGGCATGTGCAGACGCTCCTTGTACGGGAACCGGGAGGTCCCAGGTTTGGCCGCTGCGTGTTTGTTGCAGCGGCCCGCATCGGGAAGGTGAGGAGCCGTAGCCGATGATGCACGAACGTGGGAAGTCAGACCCTGCCGTAGTAGCTGGGAGCCGACGAACAAGGCGGATCGATCCGCTGCGGAGCCGGTGGAGCCAAGGGCGGGGACCGAGGGGAATGCGGGCCAGCAAAGCACGCACCGGGCGCAGAACCGGATAAGTGTGTCCCAGGCGCTGGAACGCATACGGCAAGCAGCAAGGCAAAGGAAAAAGGAGAGGTTCACCACGCTGTTCCACCATCTCAGCCGCGAGCTGCTCGAAACGGCGTTCTTCGATCTGAAGAAGAGCGCCTCTGCGGGCGTGGACGGCCTGACGTGGCAGACTTACGCGGCAGACCTGGAGCGCAAGCTCGCAGACCTGCATGCAAGGGGCCAGCGGGGAGCGTATCGGGCGCAGCCGGGCCGGCGGGTCTACATCCCCAAGCCGGACGGACGGCAGCGCCCGCTGGCGGTCGCCGCCCTGGAGGACAAGATCGTCCAACGGGCGACGGCCGCGGTGCTGAGCGCGATCTACGAGGAAGATTTCCTCGGGTTCTCGTACGGGTTCCGACCCGGGCGTGGCGCACACGGTGCGCTGGACGCGCTCGTGGTGGGGGTCACCAGTACCAAGGTGAACTTCGTCCTGGACGCCGACATACGGGACTTCTTCGGGAGCGTCAGCCAGGACTGGCTGGTCCGTTTCCTGGAGCACCGGATCGGCGATCCGCGCATCCTCCGCCTGATCCGCAAATGGCTCAAGGCGGGCATCCTGGAAGACGGGGTCGTGACAACCAGTGATCAGGGGACGGGACAGGGGTCGGTGATCTCACCGCTGCTGGCCAACGTCTACCTGCACTATGTCTTCGACCTGTGGGCCCACCGCTGGCGACGGCGCGAGGCCACGGGCAATGTCATCATCGTACGCTACGCCGACGATATGATCGTGGGTTTCGAGCACGAGGCGGACGCCCGGCGCTTCCTGGAGGCGATGCGCGAACGGTTCGAGGCGTTTGCGCTGTCACTGCATCCGGACAAGACCCCCCTGATCGAGTTCGGCCGCCATGCGGCGGCGAACCGCAAGCGGCGTGGGCTCAGCAAACCGGAGACCTTCAGTTTCCTGGGCTTCATCTTCATCTGTGGACGGTCGCGCCCGGGCAAATTCCTGGTCAAACGGAAAACCTGGCGCGACCGCATGCGGGCGAAGCTGCAAGCCATCAAGCAGGAACTGCGACAGCGCATGTACCAGCCTATCCCCGATCAGGGCAAATGGCTGGGACAGGTCGTCAAGGGCTACTTCAACTATCACGCCGTGCCGACCAACAGTCAGGCGCTGGTCACGTTCCGCTTCTTCCTCACCGAACTCTGGAGCCGGACGCTTCGGCGCCGCAGCCAGAAGGACGCCATGACCTGGGAGCGGATCACGCGGCTGGCCAACGACTGGCTGCCCAAACCGCGCATCCTTCATCCTTGGCCGCACCAGCGCTTCGCCGTCAATTACCCGAGGTAGGAGCCGTATGCCTTAATTGGGCTCGTACGGATCTGTGCGGGGGGCGCTCAGCAATGGGCGTCCCTACCGCGATCCCGCTTCTCAACGCCCAGGAACTCGCAGGCTGCTCGACAGGCGATCCCCAAGGTCTGTGGGTGGATCGGGCCGCGGCCATCGCGCCGGGGAAACAGCCATCGCCCCGGCTTGGTCAACCGCCAATAGACGCACAAAATCTCCAGCAGCTGCGGCGACAGCATCACGTAGCGGTCCTTGCCGCCCTTGCCCTGCTCGATGCGAATGACCATTGGGCGCGCACCTCTTCGTATCCCAGTTGATCGGGTGATCGTCCAAAAAATCGACTGAACTTCGCCACGTGATGCACGTAGGATCGCTGCGTCTCCGGTGACAAATTGCGGATCGTCAGATCTTCAATCATCCGCTGACGCAGAGGGCTTATCTGGGCCATCTGGGGGTCTCCTGTCTGGAAGGTTCGCTCGACACCAAATCTTCTCAGACAGGGGCCTCCTCAGGCCAGACCCGCGCATCAGCTACCGCGGCAGCGGTCTAAAGTTCAATCATAGATCGCACCGTAGAGTAATCACGACGCGCGAGTCAGAAATCAGCGCCGCTGGTATTATTTATGTGCGACAATTACGAGGCGGGGCCCATAGGATGTGAACTGCGTGCCTTCCTGCCCGTAAGCGTCCACAGTCTCGAATCCCGCGCTGCGCAACATGCGAACATATTCAGAAAATCCATAGTGTCTGATCGAAATACGTGTGCGTCTAACGTTTCCGTTACGAACGATGACCCTTTCGACATTTCGACGGTCGGTCAGTGCGTCGTAATCTAGAATATCGATTCTTAGATCGTCACCACACTGCAAAACGTCGCAGGTGCGCGCTCTGTCGCGTATCATAGCGAAGCGATTGTGCTGATCAATTAGCAGGCGCCCTCCCTTTCGAAGAGCAGAGGCTGCTTGATGAAGAACTCTCTCATTGTCAACATCATCGAAATAGCCAAATGTGGTGTACCAAAGCAAAGCCGCATCAAAACGATTTTCCCATGGAAGTGAGCGCATATCACCGAGAACATATTCTACGCCTACATGAAGTTCGGCTGCACGAGCTTCCGCCTCTTTTAAAAGGGTAGGAGATGCGTCCAGCCCGGTTACCTGGGCTCCTTTCTTGGCTAATCGATTTGTAATCCGACCGTAGCCGCACCCGATTTCAAGAATTGAGCTAGCTTGTCCTAGTTCAAGAAGCGCCCAAATTGCCTCTACTTCTCGATCACTCGCCTCTATTGAATGGACTACGTTGCCAAAATGCAAGTAATCATGACTAAAGTATGTTTCGATTTTCTGCGATGAGTCAGAAGTGAATCGTCGATTCGTCATTTAATCACTCTCAATTCATGTCTATTTTCGGAACCTATACTAATATTATAGCGCAGACTGGTATGTGTAAATAAAATAATTATAAACTCTCAACCAGTTCTAAGAAACTTTTGTTGCTGCTTGATAACATTTCCACTTGCCTTCTCCAAAGCGAATCTCACGGTATACGGGTCGGCCGCTGGGGATTGGATTCGGCGCGACAAAAGAACATGCGCTGGAAAGCTTGCGCGAGCCGTCGAAAGACGTTCCAGGCTTTGGCATTCCTGCCTGATCGCTAAGTGACGAGGGCTAGCCAGACGGCGGCGAAGCTCCGGGTGTTATCGCAGAGGGCAGCAAAATGACGGCACCTCTGGTGAGTATCCCGTTTTACGGGACCGGTTGGCGGATTGCACTAAAGAACGTCATTTTCCCTGTATGCGTATGACGATGCTTGCTCGCAGCAGAGCGAGAACGACACCACCCGTTGCTTTACACAGGAGCTTGCCAAGCGCGGCCTGATCACCCCCGGCCTCAACATGTCGGCTCCGGATGCGGGTACGAGCGAGCGGGAGATGGCCTGGATGGTCGACGAATTCCGCTGCGCTAATCCCACGAATGTCATCAACGAGCGCGCCTGCGTAACGGGCTCTCGAAAGGCGGAATTGCCGGCCGGACGGAGGCGACAGGCCACGGCGTGCAGTTCGCTATCCACAGCTACGTCCGTGATCCCCGTACTCTTGGCATTGTTAGGCGGCGGAATCTCGGGAGAGCATCCGTCGTTGTTCAAGGACCACGCTGCCAAGTTTCTGTCGAGGAAGATGGCGCGGGGGTCAAATCAGCGTTTTCCAGCCAAGGCCCGCATATAGTTTCTACTCGCTAAGGATCGGGAATGGTGTGATCGACCAATCGACCAAACCGACGGCACGCTGAAGTATTGCCTCGGCCTGAGCACGGCTGGGTGAGGCGGCGACGACATGTCCGATCCAGTCTCGAGTATCCCCTCGCCTGACGATCGAAGTCTTGGGTTCAACATAGAATTTGACCTGGACGATACCCGGCACTGCTGCCGCCCGATCACCACTGATCCAATCGAGGGTACCATCACGATCAGGAAGCAGGACCCGCGCGGCCGCGGTGCGCGAATGACTTCTGCGCAAATCCCATTCGTCGCCGATGACAAGTTTGATGTGCTCAGTGACAAGGTCGACACCATAAGCGAACTGTATCACTGGGGGAATGATCCCAGCGGAAAGGCGCGGATTGACTTCAATTACGACTGGACCCCGGTTCGTCCACCGGAACTCTATGTTCGTTGGGCCCCAGCTCAGGCCGAGAG
>NZ_JAMYRY010000064.1:0-9415 GCF_040321655.1 Mesorhizobium sp. M0306
GCGATGATCTGCTCTTCCGTAAACCGCTTTCTCTTCATCAGTCCTCCTTCAATCGAGGCCGGACTCTAATCTCAGATGGAGGAAATTACCCGTGGCAGGTCAGTCGCAGATGCCAGGGTATGGTCGACTTTTCCTCACAATTCGATCCATGCTCGACCAGGTGCGGGCATGGCTTCGGGCTTTGGCTTGAATTTGTCGATCCGGCAATGCGGCAGGACCCCGAGATGAAGGCGTTTACACTCCTGCCGTACGATGATCGGGGGCCTTGCGGTGATGCAATCTGCGAGACGGACGACTACGCGGAAGTTGCCGGCGTGTACACCCCTGCAGCTTGCCGCTGCCGGACGCCTTACAGCGCGAAAGAATTTTGACCGCCTGATTGAGGCCATCCGAAGGCTCCAAGACCGCGGAATTTCGGCAAACCTCGATCTTTTACAGCGACGGCCCGGAACGGCAGGCTCTTTCGTGCAAGGCGGGCGAGCTCGGTGTTGGCCGGTCTTGGATCCTGACAGCAACCCCGAGCAATACGAATTCGCTCTCGACTACGTCCTTGATCTTCGGTGGCCCGCTCCGATACCAGCATATGCCGCCAATTCAGCGTCTCACACTTGAAAGTTAATTCGTTGAGACCTCACGGTGGTGCTACTTGTCATGCCGTAAATCAGCAGGAGCGCGCGCGGTGACAGCCGTATGAAACCTTCCAGTCCTACATGCCTTTAAGAAAGCCGCAGCTTTACGAAGGGCCGAGTCCTTCGGAAAGAGCACACCGAGCCTTCCACCTTCAGAACCCGGAAGCATGCGGGCCGCAATCACCTCAAAGCCAAGCACCGTAAGCAGATTGCCCAAGGTGAGCGGTGTCCAAGAATGCAGATGCATGTGGGGATTGTTTGACCATGAGCGATGCTGCGGGGCAATGATCGGCATCTCGCACGGTACGAATACCTTCATTTCGCCAGAGGGCTTTAGGACGCGCAACATTTCCAGGAGCACCGTCGACGGGCTGTCAACATGCTCGAGAGCGTGATAGCTAATGATTTTGTCTATCGTGCCGGACGGGATATCCGCAAGTGAGCCAACAACAAGGTCCAAACGCGCAGACGCTTCCTTAACAGCGGTCTCGTTGATCTCTACGCCAATTCGCTTCACCGCTGGCAAGCACGAGAGGATACCGCCTGTGCCACAGCCGAAATCCAGAACGACGTCCGCGTGGCTGCTGAAACCCTCGAAAAGCCTTGCTCTAGACTTCTGGACGGTATCTGTTCGGTAACTGCTCCGCTGCTCAAAATACCGCGCGCCTTTTAGACGTGTATAGAGCGTATCGGATCTTGAATGCATCTACTAACACTCCACGGATCAATAGCATACGGTGAAACTGGCTGGGAGTCCAAGCGCCTTCGGGCAGGCCTTGCGAAAGCGCGCTCTGGAGCGCGCGCAGAATAACGGCCTGTCTGTTCCGGGCCGGGATGATAACCGCGATGTTCATGCTGTTCTAGTCTCATCATCCGCCCGAGACGGAGCCACGCTTGTGGCACCTTGCCTCGTGGTAGTAGGTGGAGTAGCGCGGGTAGAGGGAGCGCCCTCCGTTGCTCTTGCAAAGCCAGATCCAGCACATCTCCAACCAAGTCGACGTGGGGCTGTTCCACCGTCCGGAAGTGGGCGGTCGAGGAGCCGATATTCAGGCAGGGATTCATTGCTTCGCTCGGAAGCGAAGCCAAGATCGTCTGAACGTGCTTGGCTTCATTCGGACGCATCGGCGAGCATGCCCCATCCGCTAGTTACAGTGTGCGAGGGTCTGTCGCCACAGGCCCGCATCGTTATCACCGTTCGCCTCGTCGTTTGCTCCATTCTGTGCGAATTCAGGGGCCCGGGCTGCTCCACCGGACCTCGTACAGGGTCTCCATGACGCCGGAGCCGTACCTGTTGAAGTCCTTCAGGTCCTCGCTCGTCAGTCGCTCGATCGCAGCAGCGTTTATGTTCTCGGCCAGGAGTGACGCCCAGTAGCTTTTGTCCACTATGCGCATGGTGCGACTTGCAGACGCGGCGGCCTCCTGACCGGGCCCATAGCCCTTTGGCTTGTGAATATAGGCGTCCTCACGGGGCCGCGGCAGCGCCAGGCGCCCGTACAGGCGATCCAGAAAGCGGAGAGGATGGGCAACCATATCCTCGAACCTGACAAGCAAGTAGTTGTCTCTGGCAGCCTGTTCCTCAAGCATCTTGCCGGCAATGTGGCTGTAGACTCGACCCGCCATCATGGCCGGCACCCCTCGGCGCTTCCATGAATCGCAAAGGCCGTACCCGTTCCTCACCAGCCCGACGAAGATCGTCTCTTCGAACTGCTTCTCGATTTCAGAGTTCAGGAAGATGTCGTACTCAGTCACCTTGAAGAGGACGTGGCGCGCGAGCGCGAGATCGAGCCCCCTTTCCTTCCGCAGCTGGTAGTCAGCGGCGATCGACGCTTGGATGCTTCTTTCCAGACGCTTCTGAAATCGCTTCGCGTAGAACACTGACCTGGAGGCAAGCTTGCCCGCTTGGACTCCCAGACGCCGATAGACCTTTGGAGGAAGATTCCAGCCGCCGTTGTAGTAGAACTGCCAAAACTCATCGAAGGTCATGAGGACGCCGGGCGAAGAGCCGATCATATTCGCCAGAATGTTCGACCCGCCGCGGCCGAAGGAATTTATGACAATGGCTCGATCCATTCTGGGGTCCAGGGATTGCGGTTCGGTGCGCTATTTGAACTGTCTGAGTGTATTGGGCGATAGTATTTCCTAACCCTCGCGTCGTAAAGGCTCGTGTCACTGTACCTGTAGCGCGCGTGTTTTTGGTTATCGACCATCGTCAGGAGCGTACCACACGAAAACGCATGGGAAATCCGATTTCCGAAGGAGGTACTAGGACGGGCGGAGTCCATCACATTGAACTCGCGGGAGACGACCGGAACCAAGTGGGTTCCGGCGCGCGGATAGATCTTCGGAGCAAGCTGGGCCCCTTGTAGCAGAATTGCCAGAACTTGTCTGCGGCCATCTTACGTCGAGAGAGAGGCAGCGATCATGTTGACCGTATGTTCGAGCCCCCTCGACCGAACGAATGACGATAACGGCTCGTTCCATAAGTACCTCGATGCTCGCAGACCACTCCGTTTCGAAGGATTCTGTTGCCCTTCGGCGCGCCGCAGGGCGTCATTGAAAAGCCAAACTAAAGCGGCGAATTGTTTTGCGAGGAGAAGCGCAATAATCGGTAACGGGCGTCCTGGTGCAGCCTTAGCTCGAAACCAGCGGATATTGGCGCGACGTGAGATAGGTAAGGCACACGATAATGACCCACCGCATTTCTCGCCGGGATCTGGCACGGGCCGCATGCGCCGCCCTTGTGCTGACGGCATCCGGTCGCCCAGGACGGGATGCTCGCGCCGCCGGTCCAGCGCAAGGCTCGCAACCGAAAGCTCACTCCTGGCATCCTGGTCTGTTCCCGGAAATGATCGTGAAATCTTGGTTTCAGGAGGACCCGGCCGAAGGCGAAGTCTCCTCGTGGCAATCCGGCGGTGTGAAGCCGGTGGCTGCGGTGCAAGCCGAGCCCACCCTGCGCCCGACAAAGCTTCCGAATAACGGCGGCGTCCTCTTCAAAAAGGACACGAAACAGGCGTTGACTTGGCCCGTCGATAACGATGCCCCGTACCTTCACCGCTGGTGGTTCGTGATCGCCCGGTGCAATTCGGCAGTCAACGCCGATGCGAATAACGTTTCCGTTCTTTGCGTCAATGGAGCGGAGGGTGGCCCGCTGCATCGCCAGCCGCAGGTCTGTTTCAAGCCCTCGGCAGGCACATTCGTTTCGCGGCTCCATGACGGCAAGCTCAAGAGCGAGGAAGGGCAATGCTCGAAGGATTTTGGCGACTGGAATGTCATGGTCGGGTACCGCCGCGGATTCGTGATGCAGGCCGTGGTGAATGGGGTCAAGACGGCCGGCCAGACGATTTATGCTTTGGCACCCAACCGGATGAAATCGCAGAGCTTCATGGGCGATGTGAACAATCCGATGAGGGCCGAAGTCGCGATCGACTGTGTCATCATTGGACAAGGTGAACTAAATGACTCGCAGATCGACAAGCTGATCGGATGGGGGATGTGGCGCGTCGGCCGGCAATCCGCCCTGCCCGACGATCACCCCTATCGCCAGAGCCCTCCTTCAGCCGTGGATGCGAACGACAAACCGGCACGTTATGAGTTCGATTCAGCCTCGTGGGCGTCCTGGGCAGCCATTGGCAATGAGCGATACGCTCATCGTGGTGAGGCGGCGCCCCCGATCCGCGGTTATTCAACGGTCTTTCTTGACGACTTCGATTCCGGAACGATTGTCGATGATTACAAGGGCGCTCAAGGCAGCATCTGGTATGCGCCGACCCATCTCGCGGGCGTCGGTGTTGACGCCAATGCCCAGCGGGTCTCGGCGTCGCCGTCCTCCTATGTGCACGACGCCGCCAGCCACACGCTGGCGCTCCGGCTCTTGTACAAGCGCCGTTGGAGAACAGGTGCGTTCTCTTCCGTGAACAACAATGGCCAGGGTCGGTGTTGGGGAAAGGGGATCTTCGAGATCCGCGCCAAACTACCGAAGATCGCAGCGCCCCGCCCCGGATTTTTTCCTGCCTTTTGGGCGTATGGCAGGGAGCATCTAATCTGGCGGACGCGTAATCGCCTTGAGACTGACTTTTGGGAATATGACGGTCTCAATGGGGCCTATATCAACATAAGCCAGCACGTCCACAAACCCAGACTCGATTATGCAGGTCCAAATCTCGCGCCACGTGGCATGCACCGGAAAATCGCCGGCTATCAAGTCGATCCATCAAATGGCTTTCCAGCGACGATCGACGTATACGATGGCGAATTTCATACTTGGTACGCACAGATCGAGGATGATTATAGTTATTTCGTGATCGATGGCTATGAAGTGGCGCGCGTTCCGACGACGCCGGAACTCACAGCGAAAAAATACATCATAGTGGATTTCGCTTACGATGAAAAAAAGGGCCGCGCTCAACCGGACCTGTCGCAGACGTATGACATGGTGATTGACTATATAAGGGTCCGGCAGACGGAAACGGATCTGGCTAGGGTCCCGACGGGGTTCAGCGCGTTGCCGGCCTTCTCGGGCCAGGCTTCACCGGGCCAGGCGCTGACCGTCGTAGCGAACGTTATTGCGTCGCAAATTGAGTGTCTATGGTATCGTGACGGCGTTCCGATCGTGGGCGAAACCGGCACAAGCTATGAGCTCAGCTCGCGGGATGTCGGGCATAAGATTCGCTGCCATGTTCGCGCGGTCTCTGTGCTCGACCAGCCAGAAGCCTGGACCCCGGAAAGCGAGACCGTCGGCTAGGTGTTTGATTAGCAGTCCTGGCCGCAAACTAGAAGCGGGAGGTTTCCTAATCCGGTAGGAACATGATGCCAAGCTTCCCCTCCAATACGGCATCGCGGGTTCCGCTTACTGGTGAGACACGCGTGCGGCATGGCGGAGTCTTTCTCCGCCTGCCGGCATTGACACATCCAACAAGGTTCTGTTTCCCGGAAAGAGAACGTGTTAAAAGAATATCGCGCCGCGAGGGGCTGTGATGCGTTATCTCCTCACATTCGCGATACTAAGCCTCTTCCTGCCAATCAGGCTCGAGACGGGTCTTGTATTGCTGCGTCCGTTCGAGCTGATCACATTGCTGGCGCTCATCAACGGCCTGGCCACGGGGCGTTGGCAAAGCTTGGCTTTTCCAGCCGGTTTTCTACTGCTCCTGCCCTTCTTGGGCTGGCACATGGTCTCGGCCTTCAGCGTGGGCATAGAGAATGGCCTGCGCGAGCTGTTGCAGATGTCAGCCGTGGGCGCCTTTGCGTTCGCGCTCGCACAGGAGACCAGACGGCTTGAGACGTACAAGACCGTGAACATCTTGCTTTTCGGCATGGTGTTGATCCTCGCCTATACGATCGCCTGGCATGTGGATCATGGCTACCCGGTCGGTTGGAAGCATCTGTTCGATCCAAGGCTCGTGTTCACCTTCCTTCCAATTGCGCTCGCGGGGCTCCTCCTCTTCGCCAACCGGGCCAAGGGGCGCACCCTTTGGTTTGTATGGGCAGGGCTACTTCCCCTGCTCGTGCTATCTGGGGAACGCAAGGCGTTTTTGATCTATCTCTTTCTGACCGCTGCACTTCTGACGCGCGGAAGGCTCACTGCGATGGTACCGGCGATCGTCGCCGGCTTCGTGGCTCTTCTTGCGGTGTCGACCATGGTGGACAACCCCTATGTCGAGAAGCAATTGCAGTCCATGCTCGATCCGCTGAGCATGGGGCAGTACGAACACCTGGCCGCAACGGGGAAATATGCCCCTGGAGACACGCCGAGCAATGTCCAGCGCTCGTTTTCCTGGACTCTGTCCAGACGGCTCATCTCCGAACATCCAATAATGGGCGTGGGGACGAACCAATTCAAAAATATTATCGATACTGAGTTCCGCGATCTTCCTGCCGAGCTGCGGCTGGGAATCCATGGCGAGTTTCAACGCATCCTCACCGAGAACGGCATCATTGGGCTCAGCCTCTACGTTCTGATATGGGTCGCCGCATGGTTTCGGTTAAGCCGTGCTCTAAGCTGGGCACTTTTTCACGGATTGATCGGAGCGGCCCAGGCACGGCTTCTGCCCCTCATGTTCCTTGTTCCCTGCGCCTTCTACGTTGGAACAGAAGCCTCAGGCACACGAGCTTTCGTCACGCTGATCCTTGTCTCGCTCCTGCCGGAATTGACGCGGCACGGGCTTTGCCTATCATTGAACAGGGCGCGGAGGAGTCACCCGACAAGCATGAGGCATCCTCGATTTCTTGGGCGCCCCTTGCCAGGAAGCACAAGATGAGTGTTTCGGCTATCATGACATGCCACAATGAAGAACGCTTCATTGTGCAGGCAGTGGAAAGCGTGATCAATCAGACCGCATCGAACCGCATCAAAGAGATCATCATTGTCAATGATGGCTCGACGGACGGCTCGACGGAAGTGATTGCGTCGCTGGCCGATCGGGAGCCGCGCATACATGTCCTGACGGCGGCGGGTATTGGGCCTTCATCGGCGAGGAACCTTGCCCTCAGGCATGCTACCGGTGATTTTATTGCAATTCTCGACGGCGATGACCTCTGGGCTGAGGACAAGCTTGAGCGTCAATTGACCGCCTTTGGCAATGGCTGCAAGGCAGGTCTTGTCTATGGTGATTTTGTCGATTTTTCCGCTCCGGATCTTTCCGATGCTCTACACGTCACCGTTCGCCGCTATCGCGCGGACCAATGCGATACGCTGCCGACATATTTTCTGCTTGATGGGCCGATTGTTCCTTCCAGTATCGTTATGCGGCGGGAGATTGTCGAAGATATCGGGTTATTCAACGAGGCATTCAGGGTTGGAGAGGATACAGAGTTTTGTATGCGCGTAGCCGAGCGTTGGACATTTCAACATGTGGCCGGAGCCCTCGTCTATAAACGGCGCCATGGCTCGAACACAACCCGCAGACTCGACGCGCTTCTGTCGGTCGCCGAACGCCTCACGCGAGAATGGGTCATGCGACGGCCGGAGCTTGCGCACCTCGCTCGCCGGCGCAACGCGCGTTTGTACGCGAAAGCCGGCAATGATTGCGTGGCTCAAGGCGAAAAGAAACGCGGAGCGCGCTTACTCATTCGCGCGATGCGGCACGATCCATTGTCCTGGCGGGTGTACGTTTACATTTTCCTTTGCGCCCTGCCGAGGGGCATGGATCCGCAGGTGCGCCGCGCAGCCAAGCTATTGTTCTACCGCGCCTTGCGCAAAAGACTTTGCTGAGGGCTCCTAAAGATGCTGGCGGAATGGCGAGAGTTCGAGCATCTCATGCGGCAGCCCGGGAATCCTTCCGTACCGATTATTCTGTACCGCAACGGCAGGACCATAACGGAGACGAAATCCGAGCTCTCTGATGCGCGAACGGCCGATTATCCGGTTGTGCGTGGTCAGCCCGCACTGATCGATTTCTCTTGCAGTCTCGTGCGTGCCGATGTGCTGACGGCAAGTGGCATCTCACCCATAAAGAGGCGACCGAACTGGCTGAGGATCACCAAGGGATGGCTCTTCGGAACTGCGAATCTCAGCGCGCAAAACGTTGTCAGCTTTCGCGATCACATTCTCTCGCACGGCGTTGAGTGCCCCCTCGTGCTCATGATCGGCGCCGCAACCAAGGGCGCGGGGACCGACGGACTTTATGAAACCGAGGCCGTCCGACAGATTGCATTCGACATCTACCCGTCCGCACACACGCATTTCATCGCGGACGCCCATCAAATTCCGCTTGCCAGTGGCTCGGTGGACGGCGTCTGCATTCAGGCGGTCCTCGAGCATGTGATTAACCCGGAACAGGTCGTTTCAGAGATATCCCGCGTGCTCCGGCCCGGCGGTCTCGTCTACGCCGAGACACCATTCATGCAGCAAGTGCATGAGGGCGCTTATGATTTTACGCGCTTCACTGAGGTCGGACATCGCTGGCTGTTCCGGAATTTCGAAACGATCAGTCGCGGAGCGCTCGGTGGACCCGGCTTGTCACTCTACTGGGCGGCGAAATATTTCCTACGTGGCCTTACCCGGAGCCGGCGGCTTGGTGACGTCTTGAGTCTTCCCTTCGCGCTGGCCGCGCTCATGGACGGCATGATCGGAGAGGATCACAAGATCGACGGCAGCAATGGGGCCTATTTCCTGGGAAGGCTCACCGGAACCAGTATCTCACTAAGCAGCATTGTCGACGAATATCGGGGCGCTCAACGCTAGGAGCCTGTCCGAGTAGTCACTAGTCAAGTTGGGACGAGTCTGATTCCTTGCGGACTATGAGCAAGGAATTTCGCCCCTGGAAGATCGATGAGGCACAGCTTCTGCCGCCGAGCGTGAAGGACTACGTGCCCAAGAACCACCTCTCTCGGCTGATCGTGTCGCTGGTGAGGGAGGAGCTTGATCTATCCGCGATTAGCGGCAGTTACACGAGCGTGCTTGGTCAGCCGCCGTTCGATCCGCGCATGATGACGGCGCTGCTTTTGCAGGGCTACGCGAGCGGCCTCTACTCCTCACGCCGGATCGCCAAGGCTGCCTTGGAGCGTGCGGATTTCATGATGATCGTGGCGGGCGACCCGCCGGACTTCCGCGCGATCTCGGACTTCCGCAAGCGGCACTTGCCGGCGCTGGCCTCGCTGTTCGTGCAGGTGTTGAAGCTCGCCGAGAAAGCAGGTTTGGTGAAGCTTGACCTGCCACGGGTAATTTCCTCCATCTGAGATTAGAGTCCGGCCTCGATTGAAGGACGGACTGATGAAGAGAAAGCGGTTTACGGAAGAGCAGATCATCGCGGTTCTGCGTGAGCACGAAGCGGGGGCGAAGGCGGGCGACC
>NZ_JAMYRY010000065.1:0-9341 GCF_040321655.1 Mesorhizobium sp. M0306
GCTATGCGCTTTCGGCCGGCTCGGAGATTGAACTTCTTGCCACCACCAACGCGTCCGGCACGACGGCAATCAACCTCACCGGCAACGAGCTCGCCCAAACCATCCAGGGCAATGCCGGCGCCAACGTGATCAACGGCCGCGGCGGCGCCGATACGATGACCGGCTATGGCGGCAACGACACCTACTATGTCGACAATGCCGGCGACAAGGTAAACGAGGCTTCGGGCGGCGGTCACGACAGGGTGTGGACCTCTGTGAGCTATGCGCTTTCGGCCGGCTCGGAGATTGAACTTCTTGCCACCACCAACGCGTCCGGCACGACGGCAATCAACCTCACCGGCAATGCGTTCGCCCAAACCATCCAGGGCAATGCCGGCGCCAACGTGATCAACGGCGGCGGTGGCGCCGATACGCTGACCGGCTTTGGCGGCAACGACACTTTCGTCTTCAATAGCATCCTTGGCAGCGGCAATGTCGACAGGATTACCGACTTCAACTCCTCGCAGGACAAGATCCACCTCGACGATGGCATTTTCAAAGGGCTTCCGGTTGGGGCGCTTTCCCAGGCTGCTTTCTATGCCGGGACGGCAGCGCACGACAGTTCCGATCATATCATCTACAATAGTGCAACCGGGGCGCTCTCTTTCGACAGCGACGGGATCGGCGGCACAGCTCAAACACAGTTCGCCACGCTTTTCCCCCCATCTCTCTCGGCAGCCTCCTTCTACGTGACCTGAAGAACCGACGGGGAAGCGACATCGCGCGAGGCGCTGCTGTGACGAACAAGGACCAAGTGGACAACCAGCACCCCGCCAGCCTCTTTCGTTAAGTGCAGATGTGCTGGCATGGACTGTAGCGGTATCGAGGACGCTCCCCAGATACAGTTCGTCACTTACCGTGGTGGCGAACTCTTGGAACAGACGGCCGACAATGCCGCCCATCAGCAAGAGCGGGATGAACACCGCGACGAGCGAAATGCTGATCGACAAAACCGTGAAGCCGATTTCGCACGCGCCCTTCAATGCGGCATGCAGGGGCTTGGAGCCACCGGAGCCCTCGAGCCAAGGTATTTCTTCGCTGGAACTAGGGCGCACGACGCCGACGACCACATCGTCTATGACAAGGTTACGGGTGCGTTGTTTTATGATTCCAACGGAAACGTCGCAGGCGGCGTGACACAGCTCGCGACGCTGACGAACAGGCCGACGCTGCTGGCCGACGATTTTTTCGTGATCTGATCCGGCGCCTACGGCGGTGCGCGTGAAAACGAGATCTCACGGTACACGACAGTCAGGGTGAGAACGGGATTCCTCAGCAAAAGGATCTTCGCCCATGCCACTGATTCATTCCGCTCTCATCGAGACGTTAGGTTGGCACTTTGCATTGAGCAAGAGCCGGCTTGTGACGCTTGCAGCGCTGATCGCCGGGCTTGCCCAGTCTCGCAGCGTCAACCTTTCGCATCTGGCCGTGCATCTGTGCGGCCCGGCGTGCCATGCCTCGAAATATCGGCGGCTACAGCGGTTCTTCCAGTTCGTCCGGCTCGACCAGGCCGTGGCGGCGCGGCTCGTAGTGCACATGCTCAACCTGGAGCGACCAAAGTATCTGGCGCTCGATCGCACCAACTGGAAGCTTGGATCGCGCGACATCAACATCCTGATGTTGGCGATCGTCACAAGGCACTTCCGGGTGCCGCTGCTGTTTGCCTTGCTACCGCATCAGGCCAACTCCGACACGGGTCACCGCATCGCACTGCCGCGCCGTTATCTTAGCCTGTTTCCTGCTGCCTCCATCCGCTGCCTGCTCGCCGACCGTGAGTTCATCGGCGCCGAATGTATGGATTTCCTCAACGAAAACAATATCCCCTTTGCCATCCGGGTGAAGGTCGACATGACCGTTACCCTCGAGGACGGTCGCGCATGGTCGCTCGCCACGCTCTTGCGGCGCAGGCGGGCCCGATGCGCAACCCTCGTCGGGCACATCAACGGCACAGTAGGCGCCACGCGCGAGCCTCTTCGTCTTGCCGCCAAACGCCTTGGCAACGGCGAATGGCTGATCGTGGCCACCAATCGCCCCGATCCGAAGCAGCCCCTCAACGACTACCGAAAGCGGTGGGGTATCGAATGCCTGTTCGGTGATACCAAGACACGAGGCCTCAATCTCGAGGACACCCACATCACCAATCCCGAGAAGCTCGCAAGCCTCATCGTCGTCGTCATGCTCGCCATCACATGGGCCTATCGATGCGCCACCCAGACCCATGGCATGAAGGCCATACCGCGCAAAAGCCACGGTAGACTGGAGAAGTCGTGGTTCCGTATCGGTCTCGACGCGCTGGAGGAACTGGATACTCAACAGCCCCAAAGCAGCTGCCCATGCATGGCTCGCTAAAGCACCCCGAAGATCGATTACGGTCTCAAAACACGTCTGAGTCGTGTACCGTGAACGAGATCACGCGACACCACTGTAGCTTCTTGTTTGCGCATCGCTTTGTTCGAAAAACCGGTGATCACTTTTTCGAGCGATGCACTAGCTCTACTGCGTCATAAACTGTGTTGGATCTCTTTGGCAGCAGGGATATCGTGTGATGTTATCCTACAACGTCGCTCCGACCGATCCAGTGCCCGTTCGTGACAGCTAGCGAGAACAGCGCCCATAAGCTCCGGCAAGGCCGCTGGTGGCTTGTCCC
This sequence comes from Mesorhizobium sp. M0306, assembly GCF_040321655.1. NCBI lineage: Bacteria > Pseudomonadati > Pseudomonadota > Alphaproteobacteria > Hyphomicrobiales > Phyllobacteriaceae > Mesorhizobium > Mesorhizobium sp. M0306. The sequence goes on from NZ_JAMYRY010000065.1 coordinate 2,687, forward strand.
GTGGTGGGCGAAGGAGATGCCGAACGCCTGATTTCAGGCGATCGCGATCGACTTCCAGCGCGCCAGCCGCTCTGCGATCAACTCCGCGCGCTGGCGATCGTCGTTTCCGTCCAGGATGGCCAAATCCGCCGGATCGGCGCGCAGGTAGACACCGGACGTCCGCGCGTTCACGCCCTCGGGGCCATCCGAACGGGTCGTAAAATACCCGGCGGCGCGATCGACGGACTCCAGCAGGATCTCTCCCGTACCGTACAATTTTGCGGTGCATTAGGGTCGCGGGGCCGTTCTCCGTTCCAGTAGTAGAAAACGCCGGCAGGCTCCTTCCTCTCCTTCAGGGCTTCGCTCCAGTATCTGGCGGACAGAGTGCCGTCCTCCTGCCATGAGCGGCCACGCAGCTCCAGCGTACCGTCGAGGGCTCGCGAGATGCGCAGGAGGCCTTACAGCGGAAGGCTCTCGCGGGCCGCGCGCCGAGAGGGAGAATTGCCACCACAGGCCCTCAATGCGTGCGAGGCGGCCCTCGCTCTCGATGGCCTTTCGAAGCTTCTGGTTGATGGTCCGCATCTCGGCAGCGTTTGTCGCTTCGCCATATCGTACGCACGTCAATCCGAGGAGATCGGTCGGAAGCTTCGAACCGCTCGCATGCAGTATGAAAGTTCGGCGCAAGCCGAGGACGCTGCTGAAAAGACCGGCTTCGAAGACGACATTGTCGCGCGGAGAAGCCTGGCCGGAACCAGCGGGAGGGGAAGCGGGCAGGCTGGCCGTCGTCCAGTCGTCGCGGGCGAACACGAACGCCGCGAAGTCCACTTCACGCGTAAGCTCGAGGAGACGGTCAGCGTGGTCGTGCCCGGATTGAAGGATGTCGTCCAGGGATCGACATGCGCGACGTCTTCGAGGCCGGGCGTCAGCGCCTGCACCAGCTTCATCTGCGCTCCCGGCGAGCCAAGGAAAATGCGGGGCTTGTTCATCTATTCCCTCACTAAAGCAGGTCGTACCACCGCCGTCCCCGCTGCCACGGTGTCTCAACCACGCTGAATGCGCAAGACACGCACGGAAACGATCCCCGCCCGCGGCCGAGTCTATAGGGTACTTGTGGAGAGCAGCCACCGAGAGAACTGCACTTGCGCGCGCGTTCAGCGTTAGGCTGTCGCGACCTGAAATGACCTGCCGAGGTGGAAGGAGCCCCGCTAGTTGGCGACGGCTCGCAAGGGCTAGTCCCGATTTGAACCGCTGAGGACCTTTGCCAGCTATGCGCCACCGATCTTCGTCGAGGGCGCATTCATCGCCGCCTCTGGCGGCTTCACTCCATCGCCGTGGCGATCGGCATCTCGGTCTGGCGGGCGCGCGAGGCGAAGAACGTCGAGACATACGGATCGGCGCGCTGGGCGAAACCGAATGAGGTCAAGTCCGCCGGTCTGCTCGGCGCTGACGGCGTGGTACTCGGCATGTTCGATCGCGATTATCTCCGTCACGACGGGCCGGAACATGTCCTGTGCTTCGCGCCAACGAGAAGCGGCAAAGGCGTCGGCCTCGTCGTGCCATCGCTTCTCACCTGGTCGGGCTCGGCCATCGTGCACGATATCAAGGGTGAGAACTGGCAGCTCACGGGAGGATTTCGCGCCAGGCACGCCAGGCACGGGCGGGTGCTGCTGTTCGATCCCACGAACAGGAAGTCCTCCGCCTACAACCCGCTTCTCGAAGTGCGCCGCGGCGAGTGGGAGGTGCGTGACGTCCAGAATGTCGCCGACGTGCTGGTCGATCCCGAAGGCCCGCTCGAAAAGCGCAATTACTGGGAGAAGACCAGCCACTCGCTGCTCGTCGGGCGATCCTGCACGTACTCTACTCCGAGCCCGACAAGACGCTGGCCGGCGTCGCGGGATTCCTATCAGACCCAAAGCGGCCGATCGAGACCACTCTGGCAGCGATGATGACGACGCCGCATCTCGGAGAGATCGGCCCGCATCCCGTCGTCGCCTCAACGGCGCGCGAGCTCTTGAACAAATCCGACAACGAGCGGTCTGGCATTCCCTCCACCGCGATGTCGCTCAAGCCGTGCTGCTGCTGGACCGAGCCGGATGGCACACCACCGGCAATCTCGTCTGGCCAAAGAACATCACGCCGATCCTGCTGCCATCGCGCTCTCCGGAGCTCAATCCGGTCGAGCAGGTCTGGCAATATCTGCGCGCCAATTTCCTCTCCAACCGCGTCTTCGACACATATGACGACATCATCGACGCTGCCTGCGACGCATGGAAAAGGCTTGCCGCAAAGCCCGACGCAATCACCTCAATCGGAATACGGAAGTGGGCACATTCAGGTCATTTGTGAGGGCCGTTGGTATAAGTTAGCGTAGCGCCCTGCCCTCGCCTAGGCCTGCAAAGCCCTCATCCTAGATTCGGCGGCGGCGTCGTGAAAAGACATGCACACGGCGGGATTACGCCGTGTACGAACATTGGCCCTGCACCGGAAAGCAGACACGCGCAATGCGATTGCGAGCAGACGGGTTCGCGAAATGTCGCGATCAACCGTGAGGCTGGTGCACATTCATCTCGACCTATCTTGATCACGCAGGATTAACCCTGCGTACCCGTCTGGCGGCCCCACTTGGAACTACATGCCGGAAAACGGTAGCCATGAAGAAGGGGAACGTGCGGCGCGGCGATCAGGATGAGAGGTCTCTCCCAGATTGTCGCGCTATAGGAACGCTTTCGTCGTAAAGCTGAGCAAGAGGACCATCAAACGTGCTGCCTGATAGTTATCGGCTCTTGGCCGGCGCAGGTTCAAATCAGGGACGCGCAACCATCGATACTGACATTCACTGATCGTAGTGATCTGAAAAAACTGAGCCGCATCTTGTTACCGGTAGTCTTAAGGCCCCGCTCCCCTCATCACGACGCTGGAAGCAGACGACGCACGCCCGAGACTGGCTCGTGCGCAGCGCCGACGGCCGATGGTCGCCAGCCACGTCTCGCCGAACGGCCCCAGTTCAACGGCCGTTGGCCGCGTCGAAACCTCGTGATCGAGCGGCAAAAGCGGCAGCACCAGTTCGCCGAAGCGATAGGCTTCCTCCAGATGCGGATAGTCGGGCAGGATGAAGGTATCGATCCCAATGCGCGGTATTCGTCGATCCGCTCCGCCATTGTCGCCGCGTCGCCGACCAGGGCGGTGCCGGCGCCACCGCGCTAGGCCGACGGCCGGCCCACAGGGTTCGGGCTGATTTCGAGTTTGTCGCGACGGTCCCCGTGCAGCCGGCCCATGCGCGACTGGCCGGCGGAATCCATTCGCGAAAACCTTCTGCGCCTTTGAAAGGCTACGATGACTCAGAAACCCTCCGCTCTCAATTAGCCCAATTCTGTCTCATTGGCGCTGACGCCGGTGAGAAGGCGCATATGTCCGGTGCGGCGACTTACGACGCCGACGAGAAGGACTTTACCGAGGGATGCGAGGACGACCGGCACCACTTCCGGTTTCATTGTCTCCCCGGAGCATGCCACGGAGATGCTCGAGCACGTGGGATATGCATCATTGAACGATCAAAGGCGATCTCGCCAAGAGCAACAGACTCTAACGCGGCGCGATTGAGGATCGTCAGCGAGCCATGGTCGTATCGCGTCATATACCGCCGTTCCCATTCTCTCAGGCAACGATTCACTTTCGCTCGAGAAGCCGGGACCATTGCCGCGAGGTCGGTCTGCGAAATGTGGATACTCAGAGCTCTATCCACGGTAGCCGTGCTGTGCGGCCTCTCTGTCAATCGCAAGAGCGTGCTCGCCAATCGAGTGGATAGGGCACTGGCCGCACTGTGGATCACTCGCTCCTGCGCGTCGTGGGTTGCTTCGCACAAGTACGGGATCACCTTTAATGCGAGATCGGGGTGTTTGTCGAAGACCCTAACCATGAAAGCTACTTCGATTTGCAGCAAGTCGCTGTCCGCAACTGACTCAGCATTCATGTTACTTCTTCGCGTGATGAACAATCTAGTCAGGTCGAAAGTGTCACCGGGACCAAGATCTGCAAAGATGAATTCTCGTCCGTCCGAGAGGGGAGCACTAAGCCGAATTTTTCCTTGAATTATGTAGTAAATATAAATTGGCACGTCGCCAAGGCGAGTTAAGATTTTATTCTTCGGAACCCTTCGCAGAACGGCGACTTTCGCCAGTTCACTAAGAATATCTTGGTCAAATTGCTGAAATAAGCGTATTTTATCGAGCTGTTTGACCCGAACCTCAGCGCCGCACTCTGCCATGGCTACTGCCCCCCTGATAGGGTAAAGCGCCCCGGTCCCTTAAAGCGTTGCCTTGACTAACTCTTAGAACGAGTCCGATTTCGGGCCGTTCTCGCGCAAGAGCGCTCAGACAGAAGTGTTACCATATTAGGATAGCATAAAATAGTCACTCCTATGTGCCCGGGGTAACAGCGACCCTGTCTCTGAGAGAGTTTAAATCAAATGTGATCGACTGAAAGCCGTTGGGATAACCCCCTTCTATGGGACGGCGTGTGCCATGCCCCAAGAAGGAGAAGGGATACAACAGGATTCGGGGGCTTGTCTCCATGCGGCATGCACCAACCCAGGCGTCGCGTGCGTTCTTGAAGCGGAGCGTAGAACCGCTACGGCTTCCTGTGGGAGCAGTTTGCGTGTTTCTTGCAACTGCTGATTTCCTCCTCGGAGAGACAATACTTCTTGCGTCAAATGACGTCTATCATAGGTACGTCGGCGTGAGCCCGCCAGATATTTGGGAGACGATTTATCTAAGTGTTACCGCCGGCCTATTGCTTGTCGCATTCATGGGGGCCAGAGGCGCCTACACCATCAGTGGCATCCTGGACGATCACCGCGTGATCAAAACACTCTTCACCGGGTGGCTATTCGTTTTCTTTTCAATTCTCTGGCTCGCCTTTCTCACGAAGACGACGTCGACGTTCTCCCGCGGTTCCTTGACGCTGGCGTTTGCGGTCGGATTCCCAACCCTGCTGCCTGGCCACGTGGTTCTAGCGCGTGTGCTGAAACGGCTTCTGGCCGCCGAGAAGCTCGTCCTGCGCACAGTTTATCTGTTTTACGCTGGCGGTCCTGGAATGGAAAAGGGGATAATCGGCAAGCTCGGGCAACAGGGCATCGCGGTTTGCGGCGTTTCGAACATCGAGAACCATGATGGCACGATCGCAGCACGATCGGTGCAAGCCGCCGTCGCAGCTGCGCAGGCTGCGTTCCGTAGTGACCCGTATGGGGCAGTTTATCTCTTTTGCTCTTGGGATCAGCGGAAGTTGATCGCAGGCATCCTGGACGAAATGTCCCGCCTCCCGCTGCCGATCTATCTTTTCGCCGATGCCTACATAGATAAGATTCTGGCCGGATGCCCGCTTCACACCGGCTGGCAGCGAGCCTTCGAAGTCCAGCGCGCGCCTTTGAGGCCTGCCGAACGCCTGCTGAAGCGGTTATTCGACGTTGCCTTTGCATCACTGCTACTGCTGTTCCTGTTTCCGTTGATGGCCGTAGTCGCGTGTGCCATCGCGCTGGAGAGCGGTCGCCCAGTGCTGTTCCGGCAGACGCGGCGGGGTTTTTGTGGTAAGCCATTCAATATTTACAAGTTCCGATCAATGACCGTGCAGGAGAACGGCGCGGAAATTCGCCAGGCTCAGCGTAATGATGCGCGGGTTACCCGACTTGGCCGAATATTGCGCCAGTCAAATATCGACGAGCTGCCGCAGTTATTCAATGTGCTTCGGGGGGAAATGTCCCTCGTGGGGCCGCGACCCCACGCCGTCGCTCATGACGATACCTATAGTACGATTATTGCGTGCTATGCTTATCGCCATCGTGTAAAACCCGGTTTGACAGGCTGGGCTCAGATCAATGGCTTTCGAGGGGAAACGAAGGAGCTGTGGAGGATGGAAAAACGCGTAGAGCATGACCTCTGGTACATACAGTCCTGGAGCGTGCAGCTCGATCTTAAGATAATTTGGACAACCGCTGTACTGGTGCTTTCGGATCGTAATGTCTATTGATGTATAGCAGCTTCTCAGCCTCAGAAGCGGCATGGATAGGCAATCCATCGTCCGGGATTGAACTGATAGTTTTGATTTTGATGCTCGAGCGATCCCGCGCCAGTGAGTATATAGAGCCCCAAAATTCGGGTTCGCGCCGGTTCAGTCGCCGGATCTTTATGAGCGCATGATTTCTTCTGGCGCGGGAAGTGGATTAGGAAAACCTGCTGACGGCGCGGCCGCCTTCAATAAGAAAAACTGTGCAGCCTATAAGCTTCGGCTCGACGACATCCGGTTCTCGATTTCCTTTAGGATGTTGGTTGCGCGTGCGATGCGGCTATACTTGGCCAGAAAGTCCGCCTTCGCCTGTAGGCCAATCTGATCCCGAAACACCTCGTTTTCACGCAGCCGCTGATGGGCCTTGACCCAGTCAGACGGGTTGTCCGGCGACACCAGAACGTTGTTGACGCTATCCCTCAAGACTTACGGATAGCTGGCAGGTCGGAGGATACTATGGGTTTGCCGTGCGCCATATATTCGAAGAGCTTGAGCGGCGACATTCCCTCAGCGATATTTCGACCGCCGCCCTGGTGACCTGCCACGGGTAATTTCCTCCATCTGAGATTAGAGTCCGGCCTCGATTGAAGGACGGACTGATGAAGAGAAAGCGGTTTAC
>NZ_JAMYRY010000066.1:0-9308 GCF_040321655.1 Mesorhizobium sp. M0306
AGACAACACGTCCTCCAGCCGCAGAGATTCTCATGGACATGTTACGACAAGGCGCGAGGCATGGCTTCCCAATTCCGAACGGAACAAGATGGGTGAATAGTGAGCCAACCCCACCTCTGCGAAATAGCGTAGGCGCCAGTTCCGCTGTTTGACATGTTGGGTCAAATAGATGGTTCAAGCTACGCGTCCTATTTTCAAGTTCGCGGGCGGCGCCCTTCTTGGCCGACCTGAGCCTGATCGCCGCCTTGGCAGCAGGCCAGGAATTCGAGCCGACCCGCCAGCGACAGTGGCGGCATTCGGTGGGGTCTATATACCGGCAAGACGGAAGAACAGCCCTCTTGGGGGTACAACTGTTTCTGACGGCGCACTGCGACGCACCACGGCTGAGGTGCGGTCGGCCATTTATGACTTCATGGTCCGTTTGCGCGGCGGGCGGCCTGGTATTAAATAGGTTACCGAACGCCGCGTCTGGCGGAAGGTGCGTAGCGCGCAGCATCCGGCATCTCGCCGCAACCGCAAATTGCTGAGCCAGATTATTGCTCATTCGCGATTTATCCATGCCCAAATAGCACTGGACTCGCGATAATCTTTGAACGAATGGTGGTTGCTGCCGCTTCTCAGGGCGACTGGGCGAGCACCAAGACATCAACGAGCAATGACATTGGGAGGTAATAATGTCTGAGAGGAACAAAGGAACGGGCCGTTTCCAGACTTCTCGCCGCGAATTCCTCGGTGGAGCGGCCGCCCTGGCTGGAGTCGCTGGCGTCAGCTCCGTCCTGCTGAAGCCCCGGCTTGCCAAAGCGGCAGAACCGACTAAGGGCGGCTTCATGAAATTCGGTCTCGGCCAGGGGTCCCAGAGCGATTCGCTTGATCCCGCTACCTGGCCCAGTACATTCACACTTACGGCGCTCGGCGGGTCAATGTGCAATAACCTGACAGAGATTCTCCCTGACGGTTCCGTAGCGCCCGACCTGGCCGAGAGCTTCGAACCTTCCGAGGGTGCTACCAAATGGGTCTTCAAATTGCGGCAAGGCGCTACCTTCCATAATGGCAAGGATGTCACCTCTAAAGACGTAATTGAATCTATGCGACACCATATGGGCAAGGATAGCCAGTCAGCCGCGAAGGACATCTTGACCCAGGTTTCGTCGGTAGAGGCGGACGGAGACGACACTGTGGTCTTCAAGCTGGCTAGCGGAAGTGCCGATTTTCCGGTGATGCTTGCCGATTGGCACCTCGCCGTTATGCCAGCAAAGTCGGAGGGCGGGCTGGACTGGGCTGCGAAGGTGGGTACCGGCCCTTTCCTGCTTGAGCAATTCGAGCCTGGCGTGGGCGCGAAGCTAAAACGCAATCCGAACTACCACAAGGATGGCAAGCCTTATCTTGATGAGGTGGAGTTCATCGTCATTGTGGACGGCGTTGCTCGTACAAATGCACTCGTCACCGACGAGGTGCAGTATATGGACAACGTCGATCTCAAAACGCTTAACATGTTGAAACGCAATCCGGACGTCGCGATGCAGTTGGTAGCCAGCCCGCGTCATGCTTCGTTCGACATGAACACCCAGGTGGAGCCATTTGATAACAACGATGTTCGTTTGGCTCTTAAGTACGCCATCAATCGGGAGGAGATCTTAGAAAAGATCTTTTTCGGTACGGCGCAACTAGCAAATGACAACCCCTTAGCGCCGTCAATGCCCTTTGCCATTGATCCGCAGCCGCGACATGCCTATAATATCGAGAAGGCTAAGGAGCATTTGGAGAAGGCAGGTTACAAGACGCTGAAGATCGACCTGTCGGTGGCTGACGGGGCTGCGACAGGGGCCGTTGAGACCGCCGCTTTGTTCAAGGAGCAAGCCGCCAGGGCGGGCATCGAGGTCAACCTGATCCGTGAGTCCGATGACGGCTATTGGGACAAGGTGTGGCTAAAGAAGCCGTTCGTGTCATGCGGCTATTTTGGCCGGCCAACTCCTGACTGGCTTTTTAGCCAATTTTATCAGGAAGGCGCTGCCTGGAATGCAACCCATTTCAGCCACAAGCGGTTCAATGAACTCTTGGTCGCGGCCCGCGCCGAGATCGACCAAGCCAAGCGCGCCGTCCAATATGGGGAAATGCAGCAGATTTTGCACAACGAAGGCGGAGCGATCGTGTATGCCTTCATGAACTACACCAACGCCGTCTCTAAGAAGGTTGGTTTCAACAAAGTCGGCGGCGCGTTTCCATTGGACAATGGCAAAGCATCCGAACGCTGGTGGTTGAACGCATAGCATGAGTCAATGCTTAGCGAGCGCCTGGTTCTTCAGGCGCTCGCGAAAACTCGGCAGCTTCATCACCACTGAAACTTCGGCAAGGAGTCCTTATACCTCCCAGGGGCTTGAGCTTTAAGGATGAATCTATGACACGATTGCGCCTAGCATCGAGCTTGAGGTTAGCTGCGTTGGTTTTGCACCGAAGACTCCTTGACAACCTGGTCGCTATCGCGTCGCCTCTTGGCCGAACGATCATCTCTCGACTGCTCCTGGGAATTTTAACTCTAGCGGCTGTCTCGGTAATCATCTTTTCGACTGTCAGCCTGCTCCCAGGTAATTTTGCCACTGCGATCTTGGGTCAGTCAGCGACACCGGAAACAGTTGCGGCTTTTGAGTCCCGGCTCGGCCTAGATCGACCCATCACAACGCGTTATTTCGAGTGGGTGAATGGCATCCTCCATGGTGATCTCGGCGAGTCCTTATCGTCGAGTCCAGGTGAGCCTCGACTCGTCGGCGACATCATTTCGTTGCGTCTACGCAATACGTTGTTACTGGCCGGGGCGACCGCGCTCATAGCAGTTCCACTTTCGATCGTGTTCGGCATCTTATCGGCAATTTATCGAGGCACCTTCTTCGACCGCCTTGTGAACGGAATTTCATTAACCACGATTTCACTTCCCGGGTTCTTTGTTGGGTATATCCTGATCCTTTACCTCGCCGTGACACTGCGCTGGCTGCCCACGCTTTCCAACGTCAAAGAGAGCATGGACGTTTTCGAGTGGATTTGGCGTCTGGCTTTGCCCGTCTTGACCCTGACGATCGGTGTCGTCGGCCATATGATGCGCATGACCAGGTCGGCGATCGTCAGCGTGCTATCGAGCCCCTATATCCACATGGCCACATGTAAAGGTGCTTCACCCGCACGCGTCATAGTGCGGCACGCCCTGCCCAATGCTTGGGCCCCTATCGTTAACATTGTGGCCGTAAATCTTGCTTACCTGGTTGTAGGCGTCGTGGTGGTGGAGACGATTTTTGTCTATCCAGGTATAGGCCAGACAATGGTGGATGCAGTGCGCACACGCGACATACCGGTGGTACAAGCATGCGCACTAATATTTGCGAGCGTCTATATCCTCCTGAATCTCCTTGCGGATATTGTTGCAATTTCTACAAACCCTAAGTTGCTCCACCCGAGGTGATGGACATGGTGGACATGCCAAACACAGCCGATGCCTGTTCGAGCGTCAAACAGATGACATACCGGCGCAGCAGATTCGGGAATGCGCTCCGAAAAGCTCCCCTCAACGTCAAGCTCTGCTTCGCAATTGTCGCAGTGTACCTGTTCGCCGTCGTTTTCGCGCACCTGATCGCCCCTTTCGGCGAATACGAACTGGTCTCTCGGGAGGCATTCGCGCCGTGGAACCGCGTAAATCTCCTTGGCACGGATCAGCTTGGTCGAGACGTGCTCAGCCGGCTCATCTACGGCGCGCGTAATTCCATTGGGATCGCCGTCATAGCAACGAGCATCTCCTTTTTGTTGGGCGGCACACTGGGTATCATTGCGGCGCTGTTCCGCGGCTGGGTGGATCAAGCTATCGCACGCCTTGTCGATACCTTTATGGCCATTCCGGGGTTGATCTTCGCGCTAGTGCTGCTGTCCATCTTCGGAACATCGATCCTGAATTTGGTCTTTATTATCGCGGTTCTAGATTCAACGACGGTTTTCCGGCTCGCACGCGCGTTGGCTATGGACGTCGCTGTGACGGACTACGTAGAGTCCGCGCAGGTTCGGGGAGAGAACCTGGTATGGGTTGTCGCGCAGGAAATCTTACCCAACATTCTCCCGACAATGGTGGCGGAATTTGGGATCCGCTTCTGCTTTGTGTTCTTGACTATCGCCTCGCTGTCATTCTTGGGAGTCGGCATCCAGCCGCCGATGGCGGACTGGGGATCCATGGTGCGTGAAAATTCCAGCCTCATAAGCTATGGAGACATCACACCTCTAGTCCCAGCAGCGGCGATTGCTGTGATTACCATAGCAATCAACTTTATTGTCGATTGGTATCTGCAGAGTAGGGGAGGTGCTAGTGACTAAGGAGAACCCGAAAAACGAGCGGCTGGTAACTTCGTCGAGCGGTGCAGAATCCGGTGACCGGCTGCTTACTATTCGTGGTCTCGTCATTAATGGTCGCGTCGATGACACCGTTGTTCCGATTTTACGTGGCGTAGATTTTGACGTTCGTCGTGGTGAAGTTGTCGGCTTGATTGGTGAGTCTGGCGCTGGAAAGTCGACACTTGGGTTGGCGGCGCTTGGCATGGTGAAGGACGGATGCACGATCGTCGATGGAAGCATCAATTTCGACGGAATCGACCTCCGCAATAGCCCGGAAACGGTCAAACGTCGCTTGCGTGGCGTGCGTCTCGCTTATGTTGCGCAGAGCGCAGCGGCATCCTTCAATCCCGCGCACAAACTGATCGATCAGGTGGTCGAAAGCGCTGAGATCCACAAGACCGAACCGCGCAAGCGAGCGGTTGAAAAGGCGGTGGTGCTGTTCGGTGAGCTTGCCCTCCCGGACCCTGGTCTGATCGGCGAACGATACCCGCACCAGGTCTCGGGAGGCCAATTGCAGCGCTTGATGACAGCGATGGCAATGAACAGCTGGCCCGACCTCATCATTTTCGACGAGCCGACGACAGCCCTCGACGTGACCACTCAGGTCGAGGTTCTGACTGCTATACGCAACGTCGTCCAGCAGTTTGGAACGGCGGCGATATACATCAGCCACGACCTGGCACTTGTGTCGCAGATGGCCCACCGCATCGTAGTCCTGAAGGACGGTGTCAAGGTTGAGGAAGCCGACACGCGACGCATGCTCGCGGCGCCCGAGCATCCCTACACCAAGACCCTCTGGGCGGTACGCTGCCTTGAAAAACCCCCGGCCGAAGCGGCTCGGTCAATTCTAGATATTCGGCATGTCAACGCGGCGTACGGTCAGCTCCGGGTACTCGAGAATGTCAGTTTGACCGTGCCGCGCGGCCACACTGTTGCCGTGGTCGGCGAGTCAGGTTCAGGCAAGTCAAGCTTGGCTCGAGTTGTTTGTGGATTGTTGGGAGCGCAGCAAGGCGAGGTGGTTTTTGATGGCGCTCGGTTGCCGCCGTTGCGAAAGGAGCGGACCAGAGATATCCTGCGCCGTATCCAGCTGGTCTATCAATCGGCGGACACCTCGCTCAATCCCAGCCACACAGTGCGCAAGCTCCTGTCGCGTCCACTGCGACTCTACTTCGGACTAAAGGGGTCGGCCGCCAACCGGCGCGTAAACGAACTACTCGACATGATCGAGCTGAGTAGGGCTTATATAGATCGTTACCCTTCGGAGCTGTCTGGCGGACAGAAGCAGCGCGTCTCCATCGCCCGCGCGTTGGCGGCCAATCCCGATCTGATCCTTTGCGATGAAGTGACATCGTCCCTCGATCAGGTGATACAAGAGGAAATCCTGAAGCTTTTGATGTCACTCCAGAAGGAGCTGTCAATCTCATACCTCTTCATCACGCATGACCTCGCCATCGTAAATGCGATCGCGGACGAAGTCGCCGTCATGCACCGCGGCCGAGTGGTTAGAGCCGGTGAGAAGAATGCCGTTCTTTCGCCGCCCTTCGATGATTACACTCAACTGCTGATGAGTTCGGTGCCGCAGATGGACCCAGACTGGCTGGATGGAGTGATCCAGACGCGTGCCGGCGACCGGAATCGGCTAAGGCCGGCAATTTCGTTGACTTTGTAGCACCTTATTGTTCTGGACCGAGTTGATGAGCATGAACAGACGCGATGCTGCGAATGTTGGCTCCGTAGCCGTAATCTTTTGACGATGTGACCTGCCACTGAACAGTAAGCGTCCGGTAGGGCTTCCGAGTACCCACATCGTCGGCTTGATCCAATGGAGATGCGTAACCGCCCGATTGTCACCGCCTGCCTGACATCGTCGTGATGGCCTATGACATGTGTTTAACGACGTCGTTTGCGACGTGTCTTGTGCGAGCGAGGTTTGCGATGCGTGTCGAGATTCTTGGTGCTGAACGGCGTCGTCGCTGGGGTGATAAGAAGAAGCTCGACATCGTCATGTCGGTTGGAATTGACGGGGCGACTGTGACTGAGGTTGCCGAGCGGCATGATGTGACACGGCAGCAGATTTACACCTGGCGGCGAGAGCTGAGGAGGAAGGGGCTCCTGTTGCCGTCGGCGGGTCCCATGTTCCTTCCCGTGGACATGCCCGTGGCGCGGAGCGAACCCTGTATGGGCAAAGGCACCGACAGATTGTCAGCGCTGGTCGAATTGCAACTATGCTGTGGGCGGAACCTGCGCTTTGACAGAGAGATCGATACCGCCACTCTGACTCGGCTTATCCAGGCGGTTGAGACAGCATGATCGGACCGGGAACTGGGGTTCGGGTGTACCTTGCCTGCGGGTTCACGGACATGCGCAAAGGGATCGAGGGTTTGGCTGCACTGACGCAGGATGTGTTGCGCCAGAAGCCGACGGGAGGCGCGGTCTTCGCCTTTCGGGGAAGGCGTGGCGACCGTTTGAAGCTTCTTTATTTTGATGGCCAGGGGTTCTGTCTTTATTACAAGGTCTTGCAGAAGGGCCGCTTTCCGTGGCCGTCGGCGGCCGACGGGACGGCCCGGCTGACGTCAGCGCAAATGGCGATGTTGTGGGAAGGAATTGACTGGCGACGCCCCAATTGGGGTGCGCCGCCGGCGCGTGTCGGGTGATTTATCTCTCTGAATCTAATGGTTTTTATGGCTACTCGCCCTGACTTATGGTAGTCAGGTGCATGCCGAATGTCGCCGAAAATCTTCCAGACGATCCTGCCTTTCTGAAGGCGATGATCGCCGCCTTGCAGGCGGAAAATGCGAAGATGTCGGCGACGTTGCAGGCGCATGACCAGTTGATCCAGGCCTTGCGGCTGCGCATTGCCCGGCTGAAGAAACAGGTCTTCGGCAAGTCTTCGGAAAAAGTCGAGCGGGAAATCCAGCAGCTGGAACTGGCGCTGGAGGATCTTTTGATCGCCGCGGCGGAGAGCAATGCCGGGCCAATCAATGAGGCCGACGAGGCAGCGTCTGTCGCGCCTATGACGAACGCGCCCGAAAGGATCACGCGCCGGCGTCCGCGCGTGTCGCACAAGGCAGTTCGCGAGCGCAGGGAGCTCGATCCCGGCGCCTGCTGCCCCGCCTGTGGCGGTGAACTACGTCTTGTGGGCGAAGACACAAGCGAAATCCTCGACATGATCGCCGCGCAGATGAAGGTCATCGAGGTCGCTCGGTTGAAGAAATCCTGCCGCTGCTGCGAAAAGATGGTGCAGTTGCCCGCGCCCAGCCGTCCGATACCAGGCAGCATGGCGGGAGCCTGCCTTCTGGCTTACATCCTGGTCTCGAAGTTCGACGATCACCTGCCATTGTATCGCCTGAACGAAATCTTCGCCCGCATGGGTGCCGACATCCCCGACAGTACGTTGGTCGATTGGTGCGGTCGCGCCATGCAGGTGCTTCAGCCCCTGATCGAGCGGATCGGAACCGTGATCATGGCCAGCGACCTTCTTCATGCCGACGATACCCCGATCCGGGTGCTGGATCGCTCCATGCAGGACAAAGGGCTGGGGAAAGGCGTAAAGAAAGGCAGGATCTGGACATATGTCCGCGATCAACGCCCATGGGCGGGCGGCGCTCCGCCTGGCGCGGTCTACTACTTTGCTCCGGACTGGAAGGAAGACCACGTCCTCCGCCATCTGAGGCAGACAAGCGGCATCCTCCAAGCTGACGGCTACAAAGGCTACGGCAAGCTTTATGAGCCTGGAGCCGATGGAACATCCCGCTTCCGAGAAGCGGCATGCTGGGCGCATTGGCGACGCGACTTCCATGATATCTGGACCTCGAACAAATCCGAGATCGCATGCGAGGCTCTCGACCGTATCGGTGCGCTTTATGACATCGAGCACGGCATTGCGGGTCAGCCTGCCGATGCCCGCCTTGCCGCACGTCAGAAGCATAGCAAACCAAAGATCGGGGCATTCCGTGTCTGGATCGAAACGCAACTGACCCGCATTCCGGGCAAGAGCGATTTGGCAAAAGCCTTCCGTTATGGCCTGAGCCGCTGGCCATCATTGTGCCTGTTCCTCGAAGACGGCCGCGTCGCCATGGACAACAATGCCGCCGAGCGAGCCCTGCGCCCGATTGGAATCGGAAGAAAAAACTGGCTATTTGCCGGCGCCGACACCGGCGCGGAGACCCTGGCTCGCGCCATGACAATCATCGAGACGGCCAAGATGAACGGCATCGATCCGCAGGCATATCTCGCAGACGTGCTCGACCGCATCCAAGATCACAAGATCAATCGCCTCGACGAGTTGCTTCCCTGGAATTGGTCACCTGTCACCGCCATCTCCGCCGAGGCTGCCTGATGGCAACGGTGACCCATGTGTTCAGCATCGACTACGTCGCCAAATTGCTCGATGAAGATGCCGAATTCCTTCAGGCGATCGTCAGCAATGATGACAACCTGAGCTACGGCAGCATCATCAGCGTCTACACCGGACCGGACGAGGCAATAACTTCGCTTACCCGCGACGGAATGGAAGAGCTGGAGCAAATGCTTACCCATGCGCGCCGCACCGCTGACGAATGGAGTGACTTCCTCGAAGCCTTCGTCGATGACCAGGAACTCATCGCTCGCATCAAAGCGAAATCTCCGCGGTAACAACCGGGCGGTTACGGAGATGCCGAAGGCGATGTCGTGCAAGCGGGTCATGCCGCGCCAGACGACCATGTTGCCGGGAGGCGGATCATGTTTGCGGGCGAGATAGCCGCCAAGCATGGCGATTTGCAGTAGGTAAGCGGCGAGCGTGGGCCGTTGGAGGCGTGGTCGCGTTCGGGACGCGTCGATCCGGTTGAGCACAGTGATCTCGGCGAAGGTGAGAACGCTGGTAAGCGCCAAGCTGACCCCATCTGGCGCGGCTTGAGGTGATGAGCGAGACATACTGACACTGAAGCAAGGAGCCGAGGAGCTTG
>NZ_JAMYRY010000067.1:0-7618 GCF_040321655.1 Mesorhizobium sp. M0306
CCCGGGCCGAAACGCCGTTCCCGCCCGCCGTGCCTCAATTACCGTGCCATCAACCGAACAGGACTCACTATGAAACAATTGCCTTGTCCTTCGGCCGTCGCGGCCGTGCCGGAAGAACGCCGACGCCATAGTGAGATGCCATCATGCCGTAGCTGCGGTTGATCTCGGGATCGTAGAAGCTGGCACGACTGACGCCCGACTTCAGATTGTCGGGGACCACGAGTCTGGGAACGCCCATGAAAAAACCGAAACATCCGGACATGGGAGCCAATCCAGTCGGGGAGCGTTTGCGTCCAGGTGGCCTCGGCAAAGGTGTAGCTGGACGCACCCAGCACCGCCACGAAGATCTCCGCCTCGCGGATCTCGCCGGTCTTGCGATCGACAATCGGGATCTTCTTGCCGGAATAATCCACGAAGACCTTGTCGCCGGCCGCATGCTCCTGGCGCATCGTCGGTGACAGTCGCTGCTTAAATCCCCGCAGAAGTTCACAAAAGCGACTGTAGCCATATCCGTCGGGATGCGACCCTCGATACTCCTCCCACAGGATGAGCAAGGTGACGCCGGGCTTCTTGAGCTCGACGGCAAGATGGGCCCAGTTCGGCTCTGTGCGCCGCCGCGTGCCCTGTTTGACGCCATTGCGAGCGAAGAGTTTGTTCTCAAGCGCGTCATCGGTCAGCTCGCTTGGCAGGGGCCAACTCAACCCGATTGCCGCTGCACGCCGCAGATTATCCTGCACCGTACTGCAGCACGACCGCAATCTCGCGGGAGCTGGTCCCGCTTCCGGCAAGCCGAAGCATTTGTCTCAACTGTCTCATGGTCAGCCTTCTCTTTGCCGGCATCAAAATGTCCTCGTTCATCGCGAGGTAATTGATGCCAAAGTTGCTGACCCAGGAGGTAATCTTCAGTGCCGAAAACTGGCCGGTCTTTGGTTGGAACTGTGGCCGGCTTCATACCGGAATGGTGGCCGGTGTTTGATCGGAATGGCGGCCGGCTTCACGTCGGAATCCGCACCTTGTAAAGCGCAGCCTCCAGAACCGCGTCGCTGACCTTTCGCCGAGCGGCCAGGAAAGCCCCGCCCTTCCGCACGCCGCAGCGTCTCGCGCACCGTCGAGGGCGCCGCCCCCACCCGATACGAGATCGCCTTGTGGCCCAGTCCCTCCGCAAATCGATATCTCAAGGTCTCGCGGACACGCCGCATGCTCAGTCTCTCCGCCGCCATCTCGGTCCTTTCTCGGCAAGCCAAAGAAAGGACCTTCACCGGCAGAGCACCCAGTCCAAACACCCGCCTCGGGGGCGGAATAATCTCGGAATCAGGCGGCGGCTATTTCTCGGAACGCGGGGGCGGCATCATTTCGGAATCAGGGTCGGCATGCCTCGGAATTTGCAGCGATATCGCGGCTTGTTGCCGATCGCGCTGTGGGGTCGGACTGCGTTGTACGACACGACGACAGAACGCCCACGGGATCGCCGAGAAACGAATCCTAGGGCCGGATATTCATGGGGTGGTCGAGAAAGGCTGGTAGAGAGGTTTTCCGTTGCAGCCCCTCTGGTCGGAGATCCGATCAGTGTCGTGAGATTCCAGCCTGGATGTTTGATCGGGCGGCAAGTGCCGCCTGGCAGGTGTGCCCCGCTCTCATGTCGATATTGCTGCGCAACGCGCCTTGGCGACGCTGCTGGAGGATGTAGCACCCGCTTCGGGTATCCCAGCGCAGATAAGAGACTCAAGCGCACATTGGGCTCTCACGTCGTCGCCTGGATAGCTAAGCCGCGATTCGACCATTTCTGTTATGCGATAGGGGTTGAGCAACCGCGAAGACGCGGAGCCTTTGAAGACTATCCTATACGCAAGAAGGCACAGCGGTATATCCACCGCGGGCCGCACCTGAGAGTAATATTGTTGCCCATACGCGATCAATATATGCCCAAATGATGTTGGACCCGATGCGCGTTAGGCGTCAAGTTCCTAACGACCAGCCGTCTTCGGGTTGAACGCTGGAATAGGGAGAACTGTATGGGCTTTTCATCTCAAGGGACGTTAGATTCGATCTTTAGCCTCGATCTCGATCTTACTGCTGACAAGCACTGTGAAGTCGGTCCGCCGAAATCAACTTACGTTACCATGCGCGACGGCGTCAGGATTGCTTTGGACGTCGTCCGACCATTGGGCGATGACGCGAACACCAAACGCGACACCATTCTGGTGATGACCCGCTACTGGCGGGGGGAAAAAGACGGTCCGCCCCATAGGGAGGCGAACTTTTTTGTCCCGCACGGCTATGCCGTGGTCGTTGGAGATGTTCGCGGCACCGGTGCATCTTTCGGCGTGTGGCCTCATCACCGTTCGCGCGCCGAAACGCTGGACTACAGCGAAGTGCTCGACTGGATCGTTGGGCAGCCCTGGTCCAATGGTGGTGTGGTCGGGTATGGCGTGTCCTACACCGCTATGACGGCGGACTGGATGGCGGAGCGAAACCATCCGGCGGTGAAGGGCATTATACCCCGGTTCGCCGACTTCGATCCCTATGAAGAGACCTGGTTCCCCGGCGGACTTCCCAATATGTACTTGCAGCGAAACTGGGGCAACAGGATCGCAGGTCTCGACCGCAACGTGCGAAATTTCTTGGGCGAGCAGGCGGGCGTGCGTCCAGTCGGGCCGAGCGGCGAGGCAGATCTTGCTGCGGTCCTGCGCGATCGCGAGGGCGTGCCGTCAGTGTGGGACGCTTTTCAGCAGGTGACGTTCAGGGGCGATCGTCCCGCGGCTTGGGGTGGAGCCTCCATGTGCGACTGGAGTATTCAGGACGTCGCGGACCGGGTCGATCGCTCAGGCACCCCGATCCAGAACTGGGCGGGCTGGTTCGACGGCGTCACAGCGCAGTCGTCCATTCGTCGGTTCCTGAGACTGTCAAATCCGATGAACGTGATCATCGGTCCGTGGAACCATGGCGGCGACCATGCCTACGATCCCCTCCGCGAGGCCGATGAGGTGATTCTTCCAACTAGGCCAACGCAGCTGGCCAACGACATCCGCTTCGCCGACGCCTGCTTCACAGGCCAGGCCGCCGGTAAGCGGGGGAAGAAGATCCTCCATTACTACACCCTCGGGGAGGGCGCCTGGAAATCGACTACCTCTTGGCCGCCCCCGGCAGCTCGTCGTCGGTGGTACATGGCAAGCGGCTTCCGCCTGAGCTCAGCACCCGAGGACGCAGGCTTCGACTCGCTGCAGGTCGACCCTCTGCTGGGGGACGTTACCTCCAACCGATGGGTCACCAACGGCTCGGCTTGCAAGGTGGATTATGGAGATCGGCGACAGTTTGACGCCGCTCGCCTCGCCTACACGAGCGAGCCGTTGCCGCATGACGTCGAGATCACCGGACATCCTATCGCCTACCTGAACATCACCTCGACCCGCGAGGACGGTAGCTTCTTCGTCTACCTCGAAGGCGTCAAGCCGGATGGCGAGTCCTATCATTTGACGGAGGGTCAGTTGCGAGCCCTGCACCGGAAGGTGTGGACCGAATCACCGTTCAGCGCGCTCGGACCGCAGCATAGCTATCTGAGACAAGACGCCGAACCGCTCGTTCCGGGCGAGCCTGCCATCGTGACGTTCACGTTGCTTCCAATCTCCGCCCGTCTCCCTGCGGGTCATCGCTTGAGGGTGGTTCTCGCCGGCAGCGACACGACGACGTTTGCCAATGTGCCCGCCGACGGCGCGCCGCCGTTGCTAAAGTTTCATCGCGGCCTGGAAGGCTGTTCCATTGACCTGCCGATAATCGAGCCCTGAGCATAAGGTCATATTGCTCGATGATCATCAAAAAGGAATTTAGGTTTTCGTAGGAATGTGTGGATTTGCAAGAGAAGCCACGCTCCGCTTGATTGCTTATCATCTGTGCAATCAACAAAATGCTAACAGATGACGCTGGAATGAGGTCTCGGTGTCGACAAGAGCGCCGTCGAAGCACATATCGCCCTCCCAAGGCGCACCGGCCCGGCACGGAGCTCAGTCTCCGGCCGGGCCTTCTACCCAGAATGGCTGCGCATTGGCCGGCCCGTCTTGGCTCCTTTGTGAGGGGCCAGAACTCACTGCAGTTTAGCTATGCAAGATGCTTTCCATAGATTTGTAGAGCAGATCGCAGACAGCGCTGACGCGACGGACCTGCGCAACGCTCTGGGCGAGATTGCCTCTTCGCTCGATTTGCCGTCTTTTGCCTATCTTTTCCCTTCGCTTGGCAAGGGCCGCAAGGTGCGCCTGATTTCCACCTACCCTCAATCCTGGACATCTCACTACCTTCACAGTCGGTATGAAAAGATTGACCCGGTTATCCATCAGGCGCGTGGTGGTCAGGAACCATTCAACTGGGATGCGCACGGTGCTGATCTCGAACTGTCGACGCAGCAGCGACAACTGATGGATGAGGCGACGCAATTTGGCATTCACTGCGGCTTCACGATCCCGATCCATGACAGCACCGGTACTTTTGCAGCACTGACCTTCGCCTCCGATGAAAGGCGACCACTGTTCTTCCGCCTGATTAACCGATATGACCGCGTGCTGCAGCTCATCGCGATCTTCTTCCATCTTCATGCCTGTCGCAAGCTGGCCGACGGCAGGATCGTGGATGGCATTGCCCTATCTCGAAGGGAAATCGAGTGTCTGAAGTGGGCGGCTCGCGGAAAGACGGCGTGGGAGATCGGCCGCATCTTGGGAATCAGTCGGCACACCGCAGCCTATCATCGGGATAACGCCAGGAAGAAGCTTGGCGTGAAGACGGTTATTCAGGCGGCCGTTCGGCTTGCACTATCCCGGCCATCTTTCTTCACCTGATCTCCAAAACCTGGGCACATACACAGGTTGTATCAAGTCCGGCCTTTGCCTTCAATCGCAGGTGTTATCCATGCGAGGGAGAAAGGCCATCATGATGCAGTTGATCACGCCGGATTGCTACGCTGAGTTCAGCGACGAGCTCGACCAGATGCACCGCTTGCGGTATCGCGTCTTCAGGGATCGACTTGATTGGGACGTTTCGTTCAGCGGCGGCTATGAGGTCGATCCGTTCGACGGGCTTCGTCCCCACTACCTATTGCTGCGTGCGCCCGCCGGACGCATCGACGGCTGCGTGCGCCTCTTGCCGACTACAGGACCGACGATGTTGCGCGATAGCTTCCCCGCTCTCCTTGCTGACCGTTCAGTGCCGGAAGATCCGCGGGTTTGGGAAAGCAGCCGTTTTGCGCTTGATCTGCCGCCTTCCGCGCCCAAACAGGCGGGCATCGCAATTGCCACCTACGAGCTGTTTGCCGGAATGGTAGAGTTTGGTTTGTCACGCGGTCTGCGCAGCATCGTCACCGTAACCGATCTGCGCATAGAGCGGATCTTGCGTCGCGCCGGCTGGCCACTCGAACGGTGGTCCCATCCGCAAACAATTGGCAACACACGTGCCGTTGCCGGATATCTCGACGTCTCGACAGAGAGCTTGGAAGCCCTCCGTCGCAATGGCGGGCTCAAGGGCCCGGTGCTGTGGACACCGGTCATGAAGATCGCCTGAGCCTGGAATCCAACCCTTTCTGGAAATGATGCAATGGACGAAATAATACCTGGCCCTGCCTGGCCGGACAGGCAAGATGATGGTGACTATGGCTATGTCGAGCGGCTGACCAGCCGAGGCTGGGCCTGGGAATTCCTCAGGCGCAATCCGGACTTCCAGAAGGATCTGGCGAACGCGCTACGCGGTGCCGAACGCAGGAACGCCCGGTCCGTGGACATTATCAACCTGCCTTCGAACACTGTTGATCTCTCGCGGTGGGGCCTTCTGTTTTGCAAGCTCTATCGAAACTGATGCGGGCGTCTACTGGTGCCCCAGCGAATGTCCGCAGGTTTTGCTCCTTGTTGCCGAACATGCGGCGCCGCCGCGCGGGATGGATGTGCTCGATTTCGCCGCGCGCTCCTGCCGCATCTCTATACTCGTCACGCTGGACGGGCAGCAGCACGTCTTAGTCGAGGATCGTGGCAGGAGCTTGCAGCTGGCTGTTTCCGGCGCGAGCCTCCTTGAACCTGCGCGATTGACGTCCACCGTCTTCTGGCCGCCTGAGGAACTAAAGCAGCGTCTGAACGGGCTGGAATGTCTGAACGGCCTCTGGTCGACCGGAAGGCTGCCACCGAGATTGTTTCCGGCCGAGCCCCGTCGCTCGCGGTTGCGCTGGGTCTTGCGTGCGCTCGACGGCTCCATTGCCGGCGCGCCGCATCGCGAGATCGCTCTCGCTTTGTTCGGCAAAACCCGCGTCGAACGCGACTGGGCCGATCCCGGAGACCATCTTCGTGATGGCGTGCGCCGTGCCGTCAGACGCGGGCGCTCGCTCATGAACGGCGGGTACAGGCGGTTTCTTCTATAGCAAGCGCCGCCTTTTGGTTTCTTCTGGCAAGAACAGCTCTTTGTACCCCGAGGTCACCAGCCAGTGCGCTCGCGCGAGATGGCTGCGAACCGCCTTTCGAGCGCGAGCTGGCTCTCGCACTGGATCAATGCCCAATATCGCCTGCGCCATCTCTTCTTCGCTGGCATTGCCGGCGCATGCGTCTATGAGTCTCAGATAGATCCTGAAGTGCTCATTGTCATAAGCGGTCAGGCTCTCCGCCCAGGGGACCTCGTCGGCAACAGCAGGTTGGAGCAATCTGTCTTCCATCTCATATCTCGCTATGAATTATCCCGCGTCCGCCTTTGACTGGACAATATCCTAAAATGGGATAATCCGAAACTGGGATTAGTCGGTGAGCCAGTTCTTCCTGGCCGGTTCGTCTGATGCCGAAATCCCTTCGATCAGCTCGCCAGCGCCGGCTGCTACAACGGCTGGTTGCGGCGCGCAAAACCAAAGGGGTCACCCAGACCCAGGTTGCTGATATGCTGGGCCGCCCACAATCCTTCGTGGCCAAGTACGAGGGTGGTGAACGTCGGCTGGACGTAATTGAGTTTCTCGACGTTACCGAGGCTCTCGATATCGATCCTTGCGAGCTTCTGGCACAAATGCGTCGCTCTCGTGACCTATAGGTGGCGTCGCACTTTGTTTGGGTGTCAAACTTCACGATTTACGTTCTTGAGTTCTCGGGTCAGCGGGATTTGCCCTCGCTAAAGTGATGCCGTGCAGCCGCTCCCCTTTGTTGTCTCTGATTTTTGTAGAGAATCCTCCGTGGTGAAATCCTCGACAAGAGGGTGGCTTCTCGTGCATGGAAATCCGAGAGGTCTTTGCCCGCAATCTGCGTAGGCATCGCCAAAAAAGAAATTGTCGTAAGAAGCGCTGGCGCATCAGGCTGGCGTCGACCGAACATATGTCAGCGCACTTGAGCGCTCTATGCCGCCAGCATTGATATGGTGTAAGCGCTCATTTCCCCGCACGTCGACGGCCCTTGCAACAGCTGATCGCTTTCAGACGGACGCGTCCGAGCGGATCAGGCTGCAGCGGTTTTGAGGAAGTTGAAGGGCAGCAGGTCGTCGATGGCTGCGTTCTCGGGGCGCTGAGGTAGTTCAGTGAGGACGTGGCGCAGCCAGGCTAACGGCTCGACGCCACAGGCGCGGCAGGTCAACATCAGGCTGTAGATGACGGCGCTGGCCCTGGCTCCGTCGACGGTATCGC
>NZ_JAMYRY010000068.1:0-7381 GCF_040321655.1 Mesorhizobium sp. M0306
GGGAAAAAAGAATCCTCGGCCCGCCGCCCCAACCGAGCCTACCCGCCGTCAGGCAAGCCATCCTCACCGCGCTCGCGCAGCCGCCCCCAATCCGTTGTCCCCACTGCCGCAGAACCATCTCCGCTAAAAATCTGCCAAAGTAGTGCTAGGCCGTGAACTCATAAATGCGGAATGACCGAGATGGGGTGGTGGAAAGCGGATGTTGACATCAATCTTCGGGTGCTCAAAAAAAGGGCGCAAGGATCGATGGGCCGTAAGTGATCTCAGATGATTGATGCACAGAGGCTACTGCCGCGGAGCAAGCACGACATCGATTCTATCCCTTTCATTATCAAAGCGGGCTATCCCGCGATCGCGCCGATACTGGACGAACTGTGGGATTGGACTACCGATAGCAATTGGCCGGTAGCTAGACCTCTCGCTGATTTCCTCGTTACCCTGGGGACACCGCTGATTGATCCGATTTCGCGGATCCTTAAAGGAACCGATGGCGCTCAAAAGTATCACTGCATAACTCTGGTCATACGGAGATTGCCGATCGACGTTCTCGGCGGCTTGGAAGAGGATCTGCGGCAACTAGCGGATCACCCAAACGAAGATGACAAACGAGAGGGCATCGATATTGAAGCGAGTGAGGTCTTGCTTCATTTCGAACGCCACCATTTGCCATGATTTATGGCCGAGATGGGTCGTTTTCCGACTGGCGGCTTTCATATTGCAGCGGAATCTGATTCAGGCTCCGCATGAGCCGATATGACCTGACCGACTTCGAGTGGCGCGTGATCGAGCCGCTGTTGCCCAACAAGCCGCGAGGGGTGCCGCGCGTCGATGATCGGCGAGTGCTCAACGGCATCTTCTGGGTGCTGCGATCCGGTGCGCCGTGGCGCGACCTGCCAGAACGGTATGGAGCGCGCACGACCTGTTACAACCGCTTCGTTCGATGGCGAAAAGCAGGTGTGTGGGACCGCCTCATGGACGCCATCACCAAAGTCCATGACGGCAAGGTACAGATGATCGACACCTCCATTGTTCGCGTCCATCAGCAGGGCGCGACGGCAAAAAAGGGGGTCGAGATCATTGTCTCGGTCGTTCCCGAGGCGGGCTGACAACCAAAATCCATGCTCTTGTCGACGCCCAAGGCAGGCCGATCAAGTTGATGCTCACGGCAGGCCAGACGAGCGACATCGCTTCCGCTGCGGACTTGATCACGGAATTGCCCGAAGGTGCCATGCTGCTCGCCGACAAGGGCTACGATGCCAACGCATTGCGTACTGCCGTCACCGAGCGAAACGCATGGGCCAACATCCCGCCCAAAGCTAACCGCAAGGACCCGATCTGCTTCAGTCCCTTCCTCTACAGAGCGCGCAACCTCGTTGAGCGTTTCTTCAACAAGGCCAAGCAGTTCCGTCGCATCGCAACCCGATACGACAAGCTCGCAGAAAACTACCTTGCCGCCCTCAAACTCGTTGCAATCCGCATCTGGCTACGCGGTAATGAGTCTACGTCCTAAGGTCGACCGCGAAGAGAAGCGAGTGACCCGCGGGGCGACATGGTCCGGAAAATATCAGGAGCAGCTTGACCTCAACGACCCCAATCAGAGAAGCCTGCTAGAAGGGCCCCTGCGCAACGACTACTTCGACGCGCTGGGTCTCCCCTGTATATGTCTCGGCCAAGCTTAATCCGAACCGCCGTGATACGCCACCCATATGGGTCGTGTGGAAGGGACGGCATCGTGAGGCTTCCGCAATCCGACCACTGAGCTTATGCCGGGCTCGGCATAAGCAAGTAATGATGAGCGTCATCATGAAGGCGGCTCGCTTGGCGCCGCGATCGGGGCCAGGAAGAGGCAGGAACTTCTTTGACGCGTCTTATAAAGTTCGGCGATGTGTTGCTAGATCAAGTCCATCGCACAACAAAGAAATGTTACTGCGAATTAAAAAATTACTTTCACAATCATCGATAGTTCTCACAAAATGTCCATAAAATAACACATAATCTTCTGATCTTATTGCAGGTAAATCCGGCCGATTAGGGTAATTTTCCGTCGGACGGGTCGCGCTCGGGAGCATTCTATGAAAATGACTTCGGCAAGTTGGGTGAGTTCGGCTGCGGTCCTAGTCAGGAAGGGGTTAGGCCGCGCTCATTGGCCGCTGTTCTGGAACAGTGCTGCGGATTGGACTGGGCAGAACCCAGGTCACGCGAATGGTCCTTTAACGCAACCGCGCTTAGCACCCTTAAGCACCGTCGCTAGTTTAAGAAAGAACATGCTTCCTGATAGCAGGTCCGACGATCGCGACGTCCCTGAGGCGTGGCAGGCAATAGCGTTTTATCAGTCTGCTGGTAGGCAGTTCGTCATCACGGAGAAATACGATGTTTCCCAATAGTTTAGATTCAAACTTCGCCCAATTGAAGAAGATAAACCCGGTCGCTTTCAAGGCCATCGAACCCCGAGTAATTAGAGAATCATCCGCCCGCCTTAACAGTTTGGCCAATCTCTCGCGCAATGAGTTCACTTCGGAAGGGCGTGGGTCGGATTACGTTGATAGTATCCAACTGTCGCTAATGGCACGATCGGAGGGTGTGATGGATCTTCTTGGCAAGATGCACTCCAATGGTCGTGATGGACTTTGTTCGTCACTCATCATCTGCGATCTTCTTGCCGGTGACGGATACGTTAACAAGGTAGCCCACCGGCTACTGGGTGCGGCGCGCTGCCCGACGTTCATCAACTCTGACATCTCGCAGTTCATGGTGGACCGTTGCATCCGCGAAGGGCTATTTGCAGTATGGCAAAGCGCTGTCGATCCGTTCTGGATTAAGGACGGGTCGGTGGACGGTGTGCTGATGGCTTACGGGACACACCACATCCCACGCGCTCAGCGTCCCACTGCTATCCGGGCAGCTGCGCGCATTCTCCGGCCCGGTGGCATCCTAGTTCTTCATGACTTCGAAGAGGGCTCGCCCACTGCACGCTGGTTTGCTGACGTGGTATCACTTTTTTCCGTGACACCCCATGACTATCCTCATTTTACCGCGGGCGAGGTACTTGACCTGTTCGCTGCTGCCCAGTTCGACGAGGTAGCTGTGCAGCGAATCACGGACCCGTTCGTCTTTCACGGAGGAGACGAGGAGAGCGTTCTCCAGATGTTGGCCGAATACGTTGTGAAGATGTACGGGCTAGAGAAGCTCCGAACGCAGACGCAGCGCGTGCTCGCGCTTCTTGATGAGTACTTCGGACTCGTCGTGAAACGCGTCTCTAAGGGTCAGTTCGAAGCGCGCATAACACGCAATGCCTTAGTCGGCAGCGGACGGCGGGTGTGACACATGGGAACGGTGACCGCATTAATGGCCTACTTCCCGCCTACGCTACGGTGTAGCAATAGCCTGCTTTGAGTTGTATTACCATTCGGCAGGTCGTTGGCTCGATAGTTACTGTAAGCGTCTCCGCAGTGTGCTTGGGTGAAACGGCGTCGAATCCCTGCGTGATTCTGACGAAATGGGAGTTCCGGGAGGGTGGAGGGCGTGCGGAAACTCGCGTTAAAGTGGTCTGTTGACGCACAGAGGGTCGTTCATCAGATCGACACTCCGAGGATAGTGATCGCCCGTTTGGAACTTATAGGCAAGGACCTGGAGGCAGGTCTCGGTTCCGACGTTGGCGAGCCGCGGGGTGAGGAAGTGGCGCTTCAATACGGCCCGAGTTTGCCCGGCTTAGGAGCCACGGCGTCCATCTTCTCGCAAAGATCGTCCATCGACCAAAGCGTCTGCGAAAGGCCAGCGGCCATTGCAGGGGACATTTTCAACGTCTTGTGAATGCGCATGAAGTTGGACCAGAGGGTGTACAGCGCAACCATGTGGACATGGTTTTCGAACTTCTTTGAGAACGCATTGGTTAGGCGTGTGAATCGGCGCATGTGCATCCGCATGGTGAGGTTCTGGCGCTCAACATGTGACGTGCTGACATGCGTCAGATCGGGCTCGCCTTCGATGCGGTCTTCTTCGCGCCAGTGCATACGGTGGGGTGCTGGAGCGGCGTTCCTGTGGCACTGCCTTGCCTTCTGGCTCGCCATACATCTTGACCAGCAAGGCGTAGTCGATGTCGGAGCCAAAGGCTCCTCGACCGCGTTCAGATAGGCTTTGTGCCCGTCTGTCGTAAGCTGCACGCGATTGGCGAGGCGTTCCTTCACGTCGTCCATGAAGGCCAGCGCATATTCGCCATCGCGACCGCCGACCAGCCAGGAAATGATAAGCTTGCTGTCGGCCTTCGGTTCGGGTAGTCCGGGGGCAGCATCTTCGGCCCGGTCGGGTCTTGGAGCAGGGCAAAGGCATGGGACGGGTCGCCAGGAAACCCGTGAGATCCCGCTCGCGTCCACGGGCGCAGCACGCTGGGCATGGGACGCCGGCTGACCAAATGTTCCTGGCCTATTTTCCGTCCATAAACGCCCATTTTGGTGAGCGTTTACAGTGGTTTGCCATAGGAAGAACGTCGTTTGCGGTACCGGGCCGACGCGAAGTCCCATGGATCGCGCCAGAAGAACTCGCCGAACGGAAGTTAGTCATGCTTATGGAGCCGGCGCCTGCCGGCGGGCTGCTGACCCGCGCAATGGCTCGGCATCAGGTCGGTTTGAGACGTGCGAAGAGGACGAGATTGTAGGCCACGACCGAGGACCAGACGTAGCTCTTGAAGTGATCAAGGCCGCGCCAGGTGCAGCGCGCCAAGCCATAAGCGCGCTTGAGGCACGAGATGTCGGCCTCGATGCCGGCACGGAAGTTGCGCAGCTTGCGGTAAACCCAATTGCTACTAACCATGTCCTCGATCCTGAGGCCGGCTTTCTTGTGGAATGCCATGTCGCGAACGCCCAAGGTCTTGGCTGTAGCCAGATTGTCGCGACTGGCAAAGCCGCCGTCGGCCGCCGCCTGCCGCGGCGCGTGACCATAGAAGGCGATGTGGCATTCCAGCATCGGCAGCAATCGATCGCTGTCGCGCGAATTGCCCGCCTCGATCACCAGATCGAGGATCATGCCGCTCCTGCCGGTGGTCAGGTTGAGTTTGTGGCCATATTCGGTGTCGCGGCTGCCTTTGACGATGATATCGGCATAGGGCTCGAACAGGCTGACCAGCTTGTCGCCGGCCGGCAGTTGCTCGCCGGCCAGCACTCGCCGCTCACTCTGTGCGATGATTTGCTCGATCAGCGGCCGATAGTGACAGAGTTGGGCTTGCCAGAGTTCGACGAGCGGACTGCTCGCCATGGCCAATCGTTCCGTCGCCTGCTTCAGATAGGCCAAGGTCGCGCAGGCGATCGCGATCAGTTCACGGTAGAGTTGGAGGCTGTCGGGTCGGCCGCGTGTGAACTGGATCTTGCGGGCGCGCTTCTTGGCCGCGCGGCAATGATCGCGCCATTCCAGGCCGGCGCCACCGGCCAAGGCATCAGCCTGCTTCGAATAGGCGCACCATGACCGGCACAGCGTCCCACAGCAGGCTGCTGTCGCTCGGGTCGTGCATGAGTGCCGAGGTCACAGTGCTGTCCAGCCGCACGACCGCACCATCTTCCAGTTTTGCCTGGCGGCCATTCGACAGCAGCGCCCGATTGATTTCTTCCCAGGTCTCGGGCCGGATCGCGCTGATCGTCTTTTGCAGCACCGACTTCCGCGGGCTCCAGGACCACGGCAGGCGGGCAAAGGCCCGGAACGATGCCGAATCCTCCAGATGAAATGCCAGCTCCTGATAGGTCAACTGCCGGTATTGCTTGAGAAGCGCGCAACGCAAGACCGCTTCAGCAGGTAGGCCTTGCCGTCCGGTGGCCCTGACGCCGTGCCGACCCAAATCTCGCGCCACCAAGCCAAGCAGATCGCGGCCCTCGTCCAGCCAGTGCGACATCGGCCTTCAGTTCGTGGCCGATGCGCCGGATCGACGACGTGACTTTCGATCCCTTCGGCCTCCAACACGCGATGGAGCCAGAAGCCGTCGAGCCCGGCCTCCTGGATCACGATGATCGGAAAGTGCCGCCCGGTCCGCGCTTGCGCCTTCCTGTTGAGCTCGGCAAATCGCGCCAGCATGCCGGCGACATCGCCGGCCGCCACCGAATGTTTCGACATCTTCTCGCCGCCACCCGGCGACAGCGAGGTGATCAACCATTTCGAGCGGCTCAATTCCAATGAGACGAAGATGCGCCAAGATCGGTACGGATAGCGGTCGGCGCTTCGGATTGGTGAGCTGCAACGGGCATGCTTGCCTCCAGGGGTAAGGTGTTGATTCAGCGACCTCACTTTGCCACAGCGCAGGTCGCTATCCATCCTCCTCATAGGATCTGGCTTGGACGGTGCGTTCTTGTCGCATTGTCGTAGTGTACCTGAAACCGCCGGGCCTTGCCTCCGCAAAATCACGATCAAAGCAAATGGTTTGTCGTTTATGGACGGAAACTAGCCTAGCGAGCCTCCTCCACGCTCGTTGGGAGCGCTTCGGCGAACACGAAGAGCAGAGAACTGTTGACTTGAAACACGGGAGGGGACTCTGAA
Source organism: Mesorhizobium sp. M0306 (assembly GCF_040321655.1). Classification (NCBI taxonomy): domain Bacteria; kingdom Pseudomonadati; phylum Pseudomonadota; class Alphaproteobacteria; order Hyphomicrobiales; family Phyllobacteriaceae; genus Mesorhizobium; species Mesorhizobium sp. M0306. The sequence goes on from NZ_JAMYRY010000068.1 coordinate 6,514, forward strand.
CCCGCAAACCTGTACTCGAACGGATAACGGATAGCCGATTTGGCGAGGACGAAACGCGGGACGGCGCTGTATTCGCTGCACCACGTCATCGACCTGGACTGGATGAAAGAGGCCACTACGACTTCCCGCCCGCGCATTCCTGGTCCCTTATGGTTTCGGTCGCAGGCTCCACGGGCTCCTCCTTTCCGTGATGCCTCCCTTTCCTCCGTCAGGTGCCGGCGAGCCCGGTTCCCCCGACTACACAGGTACTATGAAAGCCCTACCGGCTGACCCGCAAAGACGGCGTCCCGGCATCGACGGCGTCACGGCGGCGGAACGCGAGGCGAACCTGGAGGCCAATCTTGTGGACCTTCTCGATCGCATCAAGTCCGGCCGCTACCACGCACCGCCGTCCGACGGGCGTATATTGCCAAGGCGGACGGCTCGCTGCACCACCCCCTCGACGGCGGGCTTCGGGCCGGCTTCGACAATCTCGGCCAGCTCTGCCAGCTCTGCCAGTTGCTTGGGTGAAAGCCGCGGCTGGGGCCACCATACCAAGCGTCCTTGAGCCCTCCGGCCCGGCTTCGTTGAAGCGATGCACCCAGTCCGCAAGGTTGGCGGTCCATCCCGCCAATTCCGACAGCGTCCGTCCGGCTCATGCCGTCAACCACCGCTGCCAGCGAAACAAGCCGGCTGCTCTGGCGCGCGTCCCGTGACGCGCAAGCCAACCGGCGAAGCTCCGAGTCCGAATAGTCCATCTGCAATTCAACCGCTGATCCCATGGACGAATCTCCCCAGCCCAAGGAATCTGGAGGGTTCTGTGTAGTCGCGGGCGCGATTGGGCGGACACGCACGGGTCGCGACTACATTGAAGCCTGATTGAACTGAA
>NZ_JAMYRY010000069.1:0-7212 GCF_040321655.1 Mesorhizobium sp. M0306
GCCATGGAAGAGAAGCTGCGCTTCGCCATCCGTGAAGGCGGCCGCACCGTCGGTGCCGGCATCGTCGTCACCATCAAAGAGTAATCGCCGGCGCTGCCGGTTGAGATCGGATGCAAAGGGGCGGTCTTCGGGCCGCCCTTTTCGATTCTGATATTCTGGCAATGGATTAACCGCATTGCTTCAAATCCTGTTGCAAGCGCCTCAGCCATAACTAGTATAGGTTGCATCGAGGGGGCTGCCCGAATGGTTCCATGGCGCCGTTTGCATAGTCAGGCATGGTGGTCGCTAGGGCTGATCTGCCTGGTGTCGTTGCTTGTCATGGGCCACGCTGCCTTCGCAGCGAATGCAAAGAAATCCACGTCGGAAAAATCCACGCCGGATCTCGGCCCGACGATGCGGTTCGTCGTCGTCCGCAGCAGCGCGCCGGGCTGCGAGCCGACCTGCCCGGAATGGATATCGGCGGAAGGCTCGATAGAAGCCGGCACGCCGGCCCTGTTCAAACGCACGCTGAAGGCGCTTGGCGGCCGAAAGCTGCCGATCGTCGTCGATTCCCCCGGCGGCAATGTCGAAGCGGCGCTGACACTTGGTCGCCTGATCCGCAAGAACAAGCTCGATATCGCCGTCGGCAAAACCCGCTTCGTCGGCTGTCTGCCAGATGTGAAGAACTGCAAGGAGAACGACGGCAAGGGCGCCCGTTATTTCGGCAATGCCTATGCCAACGGCGCCATCTGCAATTCCGCCTGTCCATTGATGTTTTCCGGTGGCATCCGGCGCGTGGTCGGGGAACGGGCCTTTCTCGGCGTCCATCAGATCACCACGACCTATATCCGGACGAAATTGCTGTACCGCACCACCTACCGCATGGTGAAAGGCAAGAAGAAGATACTCAGCACCAGGGTCGTCAGCCGGAAGAACGCCGGCAGCTACAAGACCTACGAGATGAATAAGCCGCTGGAGCGGAAGCTGGCGGCCTATCTGAAGGAGATGGGCGTCGGCCTGGGCGTGCTCGAGACCATGAAAAGCACGCCGGCCAGCAGCATCCAGCAACTGGTTCCCTACGACATGCTGCAAATGAATCTCGTCACCAGCCTGGATGCCGTCGACTTGCTGATCGCGCCAACGCTATGCAGATCCGATCCGTTGCCGTCGAGTTGCAGGGAAGTGCCGGCGCCGGCGAATATTGCGAAGCCGGCCGGCCAAGTGGTGGCGAGCGCCGAGCCTGCACCTTTAGGGCTCGAAACCCCGCCGGCGAAGGAGGTCGCTGACATGCGCTTCGTCCTCGTCCGCGGCAGCAACCCGCTGTGCAATCCCAACTGCCCGGAATGGATCTCGGCCGAAGGCGCAATTACCGCTGACACGCCCGAAAAATTGCGCCAACTGCTTGATAGCGTCGGCGACCGGCGCCTGCCCATCGTCATCAACTCGCCGGGTGGCGACGTGCTCGGTGCTTTGGCGGCCGGAAGGCTGATCCGCGAACGCAAGCTCGACGTCGCCGTGGCGCGGACGGATTTCATTGGCTGCGAGCCGCGGCAGGCCGACTGCACGGCCGAAGACGGCGTCTACAACGGGCTCACGGTCGATGCCGGCGGCGGTTGCGGCTCGGCCTGTCCGATCATGCTCGCCGGCGGTGTCAAACGCCTGGTCGGCCCGCGTGCGCAATTGAGCGTGCATTCGGTAGGGCAGGAGCAAAAGGTCAAGGCCTATCTCGAGGACATGGCCATCGGCCCCGGTCTGTTTACCGCAATTCAGCTGTATTCAGTCGAACGGCAGCTCGAACTCGACAGGATGCTGAAATACGGGCTGACAACCGGGCATCAATCGGCAGACGAATTGACAGGCCCCGGCATCTGCAGATCGGAGCCACGGCCGGAGAACTGCCGCGAAGCCTCGGGCGCCAAGGCTCAGGCCAGCACGCCCGTGAAATCATAGGCCGGTAAAATCGTAAGACAGGCATGATAGCCGCGGCCGACTGGCCATCGAGGCAGGTTGAGTGGCGCTCGATATTTCCGCTATCGTCCAGCGCGGTTGAAGACCAGCGGGAGGGATCGCGAATGAGCCAGGATGTCCCAACATTGTTCGAATGGGCCGGCGGCACCGAAGCGCTGAACCGTCTGACCCAGACCTTCTACGACAACGTCTCCCGGGACCCCATCGTCGGGCCGGTGTTCAAACATATGTCGCCGGATCATCCCGCTCACGTCGCGGCCTTCATCGGCGAAGTTTTTGGTGGACCGAAAACCTACAGCGAAAAGCACGGCGGCCATCGCGAGATGGTGATGCATCATCTCGGCAAGCATCTGACCGAGGAGCAGCGCCAGCGCTGGATCAATCTTCTCGCCGACGCCGCCGACGAGATCGGGTTGCCTGACGATCCTGAATTCCGCTCGGCCTTCATGGCCTATGTCGAATGGGGATCGCGGCTGGCCAAGATGAACTCCAACAAGGGCCCGACCTGCGACCCCGAGACGGAACCAATGCCGGCCTGGGGTTGGGGGGTGCCGGGCGGCCCCTACAAGCCGCCTTCGGGAAACTGACCGGGCGCGAATCGGTCGAAAACCCAGGAAAACGGGTGGCTATGCAGGCTTCGGTCCTCCAGGCTACGGCTTGAGGCCGTCGTCGACTGGCAGCGCCGCCTTGAAAACCGGAGGTTTGCGATGGGATCGGAAAGCAAAGAAAATTCTGACGGCAACCGCGGAACCCGAAACCCGTTCGGCGTCATGGATGTCCCCACTCCCAACGACGAGGAGGTGTCGGCGTTCGCCGCCGGCGTGAAACTGGAGGGAACTGCAAGCGATGAAAATGCCGCAGCCTGGGGCACCGAAAGCGACAGCGACCGCAACGACACCATCGAAGGCAGCTGGTCCAGCCGATGGAACGGCGGTGCCGACCCCACGATTCCAGGCGATAGCAAGGATAAATGGAAGTCTGGCCGGGGCGAGGTGAGGCGGCGGGAGAGAGAGTTTACCTGCTGTTCGATTGGCATGGTGGCGTGCGCAAGGGGCTCATCGATGCGCGGCGCGAGGGTGCTAAAGGGTTGGTGGGAAAATATATCAATCTGACCGACCCACGAATAACGCGTCCCTGGGTCGGCTTGATCGTCAGCAATCGACGGATCGACGGGAAATGGCCGGGAGGACGCCTGGACTTTCGAAGATGAAGGCCGGGCAGCGCACGTCGCTCTTTACAGAGCGCGCGGAAGCTTTTAGGAAGCGCCTGCTGCGCCGACATGCGCATACGGGCATAGCTCAGTTGGTAGAGCGGCGGTCTCCAAAACCGCAGGTCGTAGGTTCGAGCCCTGCTGCCCGTGCCATTCTTTGAATGGATGCCTAAAACGATTCTTTTGCAGTGCAGCCTTTGAAAATCGGCTTGTGACTTGCCATATAGCATAAGTCGCGGCATAAGGGCCGCATAGCCGGGACGGGACGACTGGATGGTTCCGAGGCGGCGTTTGGCCATAAAGCGGACACTTGCCACTTGCGTGGATCAAGAATCGGTTTTATGTAGACGAAACAGACACGCGACGCGTGGAGCTGGGAAGCCGGCTTTACGCGTCTGATTTGCATGGGCGAAATGATTGCGCTGATTCGGCGCGAACGCACGCTCAAGCGGCACGTCCCGGCCAGCGGGATCATCCAGGAGACCCGGCCAACGGGTCTTGCAGACAGAGCGGCATATGGCTTCGAAAACCACAAATCCCTTCACCTTTCTCCAGCAGGTTCGCGCGGAGACCGCCAAGGTCACTTGGCCGTCGCGGCGCGAAACGATGATCTCGACGGTGATGGTCCTTGTGTTCGCGGTCATCGCGATGATCTTTTTCTTTACCGCAGACGTGGCCATGGGCTTTGCGGTCGAAAAAATCCTCGGCCTCGGACAGTAAGTCCGGCGATTACGGAGAAGTCTTGAAATGACCGCGCGGTGGTACATCGTCCACGCCTACTCGAACTTTGAAAAGAAGGTCGCCGAGGACATCGAGAACAAGGCCAAGCAGAAGGGCCTGTCCGCCGACATCGAGCAGATCGTGGTGCCGACCGAGAAGGTCGTCGAGATCCGCCGCGGCCGCAAGGTCGATGCCGAGCGCAAGTTCTTTCCGGGCTATGTGCTGCTGAAGGCCAATCTGACCGACGCCGTGTTCTCGCTCGTCAAGAACACGCCGAAGGTCACCGGTTTCCTGGGCGACTCCAAGCCGGTGCCGATCACCGAAGCCGAGGCCCAGCGTATCCTGAACCAGGTTCAGGAAGGCGTCGAGCGGCCGAAGCCGTCGGTGACGTTCGAGATCGGCGAAGCGATCCGCGTTTCGGATGGACCATTCGCGTCCTTCAACGGTTTCGTCCAGGAAGTGGACGAGGAGCGGGCGCGGCTCAAGGTGGAAGTTTCGATCTTCGGGCGCGCTGTGCCAGTCGATCTGGAATTCGGACAGGTCGAGAAGGGCTGATCCGAAATCCCTGCACCGGTTTCGGCGGCAGGGAAGGCGGCGCGGAGATCGCGCGGCCAAAAAATGGGTGGGAGGCGAATGCGGCTTTAGCCGGCCGCGCGGACCGCACCACCAGACTGCAACCGCCGGCAAGACCGGCATGAGAAAAGGCAGGAAGAGAGATGGCTAAGAAGATTGCAGGCCAGCTCAAGCTCCAGGTTTCCGCGGGATCGGCCACGCCGTCGCCCCCGATCGGCCCGGCGCTTGGTCAGCGTGGCATCAACATCATGGAGTTCTGCAAGGCGTTCAACGCGCAGACCCAGGAAATGGAAAAGGGCTCGCCGGTTCCGGTCGTCATCACCTACTACCAGGACAAGTCGTTCACCTTCGTCATGAAGACGCCGCCGGTGAGCTACTTCCTGAAGAAGGCCGCGAACCTGAAGTCGGGCTCGAAGGAGCCGGGCAAGGTCAAGGCCGGCACGATCGGCCGCGACAAGGTGCGCGCCATCGCCGAGCAGAAGATGAAGGATCTGAACGCAAACGACGTCGAGGCGGCCATGCGCATGGTCGAGGGCTCCGCCCGCTCGATGGGTCTGGAAGTGGTGGGCTGAGATCATGGCAAAGATTGCAAAGCGTGTATCGAAGACCCGCGAAGGCATCGATCCCAACAAGGCTTACGCTTTGGGTGAGGCGCTGAAGCTGCTCAAGGATCGCTCCTCGGTGAAGTTCGACGAGACGATCGAAGTCGCGATGAACCTGGGCGTCGACCCCCGCCATGCCGACCAGATGGTCCGCGGCGTGGTCAACCTGCCGAACGGCACCGGCCGCAGCGTTCGCGTCGCCGTCTTCGCGCGTGGTGACAAGGCCGAGGAGGCCAAGGCCGCCGGCGCCGACATCGTCGGAGCCGAGGATCTGGTCGACATCGTCCAGAAGGGCACGATCGACTTCGACCGCTGCATCGCCACGCCGGACATGATGCCGCTGGTCGGCCGTCTCGGCAAGGTGCTCGGTCCGCGCGGCATGATGCCGAACCCGAAGGTCGGCACCGTCACCACCGACGTTACCGCCGCCGTCAAGGCATCGAAGGGCGGCGCCGTCGAGTTCCGCGTCGAGAAGGCCGGCATCGTTCATGCCGGCGTTGGCAAGGTCTCGTTCGACGTCAAGGCTCTGGAAGAAAACGTCCGCGCCTTCGCTGATGCGGTGACCAGGGCAAAGCCGGCTGGTGCCAAGGGCAACTACGTCAAGAAGGTGTCGGTCACCTCGACGATGGGCCCGGGCCTCAAGCTCGACGTCTCGACGCTCGCAGCGTCCTGATACGAACAATTGGATCGGCCGCTAAAACGCTGATCCGTGAAAGAATTCCGGGCCTCCGACATGTCGGCGGCCCGGTGCCGGAAGTCGAAAGGCTTCCGGACATCCTGTCCGAGATTGCAGGCGGCCCCCAAGCCTTAGGTGATGTGGGCCTTAATTCATGTGGGCCTGCATGAGACGGGTGAAGACCGGACAAAGGAGCCACAAGCTCCAATGAAAGGTTCGAACCGTGTTTGCCTTTTGTCTGCGCACCGTCCGGCTTGCCGGCAGGTGTGGCGAAAGGGGGCAGGATCCTCGAGCGTCGTTCGGGAGATCCGTTACTGGATGGCCCGGCCGGCAAAAGGCAACCCGACGCCTGTCCTTCGTAGAGGGCAGGGGTCAACTGGAGATAGGCAGTGGACAGAGCGGAAAAACGCGAACTCGTCACGGGCCTGAATGATGCGTTTTCAAGCGCTGGTTCAGTCGTCGTGGCCCACTACGCCGGTATCACCGTCGCGCAACTGAACGACCTTCGGTCGAAAATGCGCGCCGCCGGTGGCACCGTCAAAGTCGCGAAGAACCGTCTCGCCAAAATCGCTCTTCAGGGCACGGACTCCGCATCGATCATCGAGCTGTTCAAGGGACAGACGCTGATCGCCTATTCGGAGGATCCGATTGCGGCGCCGAAGGTCGCGTCCGATTTCGCCAAGGGAAATGACAAGCTCGTCATTCTCGGCGGCGCAATGGGCACCACCTCGCTCAATGCCGACGGTGTGAAGGCACTCGCCACACTTCCGTCGCTCGATGAGCTGCGCGCCAGACTGGTTGGCATGATCGCCACGCCGGCAACCCGGATCGCCCAGATCGTCAATGCGCCTGCGGCTTCGGTCGCGCGCGTCATCGGCGCTTACGCCCGGAAGGACGAGGCGGCATGAGGCCGTTCCTCGCTATCACAAACACACGTTCGAACCTTATGAAGGAACATTGCAATGGCTGATCTGGCAAAGATCGTAGACGACCTTTCGAAGCTGACCGTCCTCGAGGCGGCCGAGCTGTCGAAACTTCTTGAAGAAAAGTGGGGCGTTTCCGCCGCTGCTCCGGTGGCGGTTGCCGCTGCCGGCGGTGCTGCGGCTGCTGCTGCTCCGGTCGAGGAAAAGACGGAATTCGACGTCGTCCTCACCGAGGCAGGCGCTCAGAAGATCAACGTCATCAAGGAAGTTCGCGCCATCACCGGTCTTGGCCTCAAGGAAGCCAAGGACCTGGTCGAGGCGGCTCCGAAGCCGGTCAAGGAAGCCGTTTCCAAGGCCGACGCGGACAAGTTCAAGGCCCAGCTGGAAGCAGCCGGCGCCAAGGTTGAACTGAAGTAAGCGTTGAGTACCGGGGGGCCGGGGGGGGGCCGGCGCCCCCCCCTTGGCGGGGGCGGGGGGGGGGGGTAAGGGCCGGGTGGGGTAACCCGGGGGGGTGTAAACCAGTGCGCGCCCCCCCGTCAATGGCAGGGGGGGGGTGGCGGG
>NZ_JAMYRY010000070.1:0-6664 GCF_040321655.1 Mesorhizobium sp. M0306
AACCGCAGGGATCAGCTATGGTCAGACCGTTCGCACGATCAAGATCGCGACGTCTGCCGAATCCAAGCCGCTGGCATGGGGCGCGCTCGGCGTCGAGCCGCAAGGGTATGAACCCGATCTGCTGAGGGCGATCAACGCAAAGCTGCCGCAATACAAGTTCGAAATGGAAGGTGTCTCCGACATCGCGCAGGAAACCGGCCTGGCCACTGGTAAATACGACATCGCGGTCGGTGGTTACTACAAGTCGCCCGAGCGCGCCAAGCAGTTCTTCATTCCGGAAAACCCCATGGGCGCCAGCCTGATGAAGATCTACAGCAAAAAGGGCAGCGGCATCAAGGAAATGAAAGACCTGGTCGGCAAGAGGATCGTTCCGACCACGGCTGGCGGCGGCACCTATAAGTTCATCATGAACTGGCAAAAAGAAAATCCGCAATACAAGCTTGACGTGACGGCGTCGAGCGCCGGAATCCCGTATCCAAACCGTTTGGATGAGGTCCAGAACGGCAAGTTCGACGCGCTGGTCCTGCCTTCAAATCTTGGTGAGCAGACCGTCATCGATGAAAAGAAGCTCGATATCGTGGCGTCCGATCCGGTCTTCAGCAACAACACCTACATGCTTATTCACAGGTCAGATGAGAACAAGGCTCTGGTCGATGACGTGAACAAAGTTCTCAAGGAGTTGAAAGACGACGGCACGATCGAAAAGCTATCGCAGAAGTGGTTTGGCGAAGGCATCGTCAAGTATATGAAATGATGTGATCTGAGTAGATATCGTCAGCGGCAAGGCTGAATTGCAAGAAGGAGTGTTTCAAAGTGGATGTTTCTGCTATGATTCCCGAGTTGCTCTCGGCATTGCCGCTGACGCTCGCTATCACGTTTACCGCCATGTTGGTCGGCTTTTGCTTGGCGCTCGTTGCGACAACATTGCGGATTCGCAGGATACCAGTGGTCAGCCACCTCACCGACCTCTACGTGTCCTATGCCCGCAGCGTTCCCGTCGTCCTCCAGTTGTTCGTCGCGTTCTACGGGCTCCCCCTATTGGTGGCGCTGTTCGGCTCCGCAGATTTCTTCTCGCCGACGATCGCTGCGATGGTCGGACTGAGCTTTTACCATGGCGGCTATCTGTCGGAAGTCCTGCGGCCCGCATACCTGGCCGTCGATCGCGGCCAGCATGATGCAGCCGACAGTCTCGGATATACCTTTCGCCAGAAGATCACCCGCATCGTGGGCCCGCAAGCGGTGCACTTCGCATTGCCGGGCTATGGAAACTCCATCATCTACCTGATCCATAACGTTGCGCTGGTCATGTACATTGGGGCGGCCGACGTGATGGCGACCGCGCACTTGATCATGGAGCGCGACTATAACCAGTACCAGTTCGAAACATACCTCGTCCTGGCTGTCGTCTATGCGCTGATGTGCCTGATTGCCTGGTTCATCGTGCACTTGTTCGAGCTTCGATCACCGATGCAGGCGCCTGAGGCCACGACAACAGCTCAGATCAAGAACGCGGCCATCGCCAGCGTCTGACCTAAAGGGTATTCAACCATGTTCGAGACCGATATTTTGCTCCAGGACACCCAGGAAATTCTGGGCGCCGTACCTGTAACGCTTGGAATGGCGCTCACGATTTTCGTCTTGTCGACGATAGTCGGCAGTATTTTCGCACTCGTCGAATATAGACGAGTTCCGGTGCTGCGAGAGCTCATCATGGCTTACAAGATCGTCTTCAAGGGCGTTCCGATGGTCATCGTGATTTTCCTCGCCTATTTCGGTCTGCCGCCGGCATTCCAGTTCCTGCTCTCGTTGCTAGGGGTCAACTTCAACGCCCATGAAACACCCAACTCGGTCATCCTTGTTATTGCGGTGACAGGCTGTATCGCTGCGTTCCAATCCGAGATTATCAAGGGAGCCCTGAACGCCTTCGACACCGGTCAATCAGACGCCGCCCATTCGCTTGGCTATACGAACGGCCAACTGTTTCGACGGATTCTGTTTCCCCAGGTGGCTCTCACGGCAATTCCCGACCTGACAACCTCGATGATGGTCATCATGAAGGCGCTTTCTCTCGGATTCGCCATCGAGGTTGTCGATATCTTCGCCCAGTCCCAGCTGACCGCCGCGCTGAACTACTACTACCTCGAAGCCTTCGTGATTGCCGTCGTGATCTACATGGTGATTGCCTATATCGTCACCCAGATTGCCGACAGGCTGGAGCAAGCCCTTAGGGTACGGACCTGAGCGAAGCGTCATCAGGACCCGCGCAGCAAGGGCGGAGGAACTCAAGGCTCAGTTGAGGCCTGCAAACAGCTGATGGGGCGAACTCGCAGCCAGACCTGCGGGCTCATGTAATCGACACCTCACCCTGGTGGGTGCCACGGTCGACGGCTTGGCGACGATGAAGGGCGAAGTGTCCAACAGCAGGCGCCGCATTATCGCAGATTGGTCAGATCCACTGGACGATTGTTGATGATCGCTTCCATGGAAAAGAAGCCTGTCACCGTAGCCAGGTCGAAGTTCGTGATCAGTTTCTGGTAGAACGCATCGTAGCCGGACATGCCTTGTGTCACGACCTTGATCAGATAGTCCCAGTCCCCTCCGATCCGATAGAAATCGATCACCTCCGGCAACCGTTCAACATGGGCACGGAACGCCTCACTCCACTCCTTGGAATGGTGGCGAGTGCGGACCATTACGAAAACCGTCAGGTCGAGCCCCAGCGCTCGCAGATCGATATTGCTGTGCGACCCGCGGATAACACCTAGCGACTGCAGGCGCTGGATCCGCCGCCAGCACGCGTTCTGGGACAGGCCGACCCTCTCCGCCAAATCTCGCTGCGAAAGGCTTGCATCGATCTGCATGGCCGTCAAAATCTTCATATCAAATGCATCGATTTTCGCCAGATTTTCGATCATATGACACGCTCTTTGCAAGAAATTGCAGAAAATAGGTGAATTTTTCGAGCCTGGAGCAGGCTACAATCCGAGTCAATATCCGAGCCGGGAGACTGACCGTGCAAGCAGTTCGCCCAACGACGAGGCAGACCGAGACCCCTCTGTCAAAGTTCCGCCAGGGGTTGAAAAAGGCTGACGTGACCGCCGACCTCCGGGATGGGCTTGTGGGATCGACGGCGAAAATCGAGGGTCCCTACGGGCCAAAGGACCTGGTGTACGCCGACTATGTCGCGTCAGGCCGCGCACTCCGTCAGATCGAGCGCTTTGTGCTTGAGGAGGTCCTGCCGTACTACGCCAACAGCCACACGGAAGCCTCGTATTGCGGAGGCTTCATGACCCGCATGCGTCGGGAAGCGCGCGCCCTGATCGGTCAATTCTGCGGGGCCACCGAACGGCATGCTGTGATCTTCACCGGCTCCGGCGCTACGTCGGGGATCAACCGCCTCGTCAAGCTATTCGGCGTCGCTGAAGCCGTGGCAGCGGGCAAGCGCGCTCGGATCATTATCGGTCCCTATGAGCATCATTCCAACATTCTGCCCTGGCGCGAGAGCGGGGCAGAAATCGTGGAAATCGCTGAGCATCCGTCTGGCGGGCCGGACCTGTCTCAGCTCAAGGACGCGGTTGGCGGGGGGTCGTCAGATCTGACGATATGCTCGATGTCCGCGGCCTCGAACGTCACGGGCATCACCAGCGATGTCGCGGCCATCACCGCGATCGTGAAGGCCGCTGGCGCAAAGATGATCTGGGACTATGCCGGGGCGGGTCCTTACCTGCCGATTTCCATGTCGCCCGCCCCTGATGCCCAGATCGACGCGATAGTTGTTTCGCCCCACAAGTTCCTCGGGGGTCCCGGCGCCTCCGGCATCTTGATCGTTCGACGCGACGGACCTTCGACGAAAACGCCGTCGTGGCCAGGTGGCGGGACGGTGAAGTTTGTCTCCCCGAAGACACACGATTACAGCGACAGCCTGGAATCCCGCGAGGAAGCCGGCACGCCGAACGTGATTGGCGACATACGAGCCGCGCTGGCCTTCATCGTCAAAGATGCGATCGGACTCGACGCGATGACAGCGCGCAATCGCGAGCTGGCGCGTCGTGCTTTTCGCGCATGGAAAGCCCTGCCGCGGCTGGAGCTCCTCGGTCTATCGGATCCTGAGCGGCTTCCGATCTTTTCCTTCCGGATCAAAAACGGAAAGGACGGCTACGTCCACCAGCAGTTGATCACGCGCATGCTAAGCGACCGGTTCGGGATCCAGGCGCGCGGTGGCTGCGCCTGCGCCGGCCCGTATGTCCACAGACTGCTGTCGATCGACGACGAACAGTCCGAGGAAATCAGGCAAGCCATTCTCTCCGGCGACGAAATGAAAAAGCCGGGATTCACCCGGCTGAATTTCAGCGTTCTGCTGCCGGACGAGAAGGTGCAGTTCATACTCGATGCCGTGGCGCAGATTGCGTCCGACGCAACGGACTTCGAGCATGACTACGACCTCGATCCTGGCCGGGCGATCTTCTTCCCGCGAGCCGCAGTCGAGGGCATTGCCCATGCAGCAGCCTGAAGTCGCCGGGTTCTATGATGCACGGACGGGCAGCATCCAATATGTCGTTGCATGCCCGAGTTCACGAAGATGCGCCATAATCGACCCTGTACTCAATTTCGACGAAAAGTCTGGCTCGACAGCAACGACAAATGCGGACGCGATCCTCGACTACATCAACAGCCACAATCTGAAGCTCGAGTGGATCCTGGACACCCATTCGCATGCGGATCACTTTTCGGCCGCGCGTTATCTCAAGGCAAGGACCGGTGCGCCGATTGCAATCGGCGAGCGGGTGAAGGAAGTGCAGCAGATCTGGCAGCAGATCTACAATTGGCCCGATCTCGCATACGACGGCTCACAATGGGATCGGCTGTTTTGCGACGGCGATAGCTTTAACATCGGCGAGCTAGAAGCGCGCGTCATGCACTCGCCAGGCCACACCTTGGCGTCGATCAGCTATGTCATCGGGGACGCCGCGTTCATTCACGACACACTTTTCATGCCAGATAGCGGCTCCGCCCGCGCGGATTTCCCGGGTGGCAGTGCAGCTGATCTGTGGCAGTCCATCCAGAACATTTTGAGCCTACCCGGCGAGACCCGTCTCTTTGCCGGTCACGACTACAGGCCGGGAGGGCGCCCAGGCTCTGTGGGAGAGTTCGGTGGCGGAGCAGAAAGAGAAAAACAAGCACGTCGCCGGTCAATCTCGGAGTGCGTTCATCAGGCTTCGAGAGGCGCGAGACAGGGCATTGCCGATGCCAAGGCTCATGTTGCATGCCCTCCAGGTCAATATTCGCGGAGGAGAGCTGCCTCAGGTCGAGGAAAATGGCCTGCGTTATCTGAAAATCCCGCTCAACGCGCTGCCAGCATCGGTCTGGGGTCAGTGAAGAGTTGGAAGGGCTCCCTCCAGCAGCTTCAGCTCACGATCGGTTCAGGATTGCGCCGGATACACGCTCGTCCGAATTGGCGCAGGCGGGTCGATCCTCGCCACGTACGTCGTCGGGATGAACAATCCTCGGAGCGCTCTCGGAGGTGATCGCGGTAAGCAATTGCGGTGGCGCGCCTGCAACACTATTATCGATCATGTTCTGAGGAGGTATCTCGGATGTGGAATAGGATCGCCAAGCTTCGGTTATCGAGCCGCACCTGGGAGGCAATTCTTTTGGGGATGAAAAGCTTGAGGCGGACCTCAAATAGCCGATGTATGTACTGGTGATTTGACGCGATTCCATAGACAGCATCGTTGGCGCCACCAGATTTTCGCGTACAGCTTCGGGATTGCGCCCGGCCGCGGGCCATCACGCACCACTTCACGGCACGTCGTTCAGATTTGTGTAGTGCTTCAGTTTTACGAAATCGAAGTTCCATAAGATAGATTACGCGACTTTCATCAGACGAAGTTGACATTTCTAAGTATCCCACGTATGCCTGACACTCGCTGCAAGTCTTCTGGTTATCGAGAGGCAAGCAGATCAGTTCTACATCAGTAACTCCTACTCGACGTTCCGTTTCAGGAGATCATTTTTACTTAAGATCGTCTCATCGTCTAATGAAACCGGACGGGATGACCCACTTTTTCTGGAACGCCCGGGGGTCGGCGTCCCAGGTCAGACCATCGGCTTCGCTCGCCTGCTCTCTCGGCGCACTCACTTGTGCGGCATGCAATAGACGCCCTCAGATTCCATGAGTACCGCGCCGCCCTTCAACTCACTCAGTGCGCCGACCCACGCTTTCGAATAAGTGCGGCTGGCATCCACGGCCGTCAGCCAAAGACGCGATTGTCGGCCAGTTCGACTTTAGCTTCCTGCTGCAAAGGACTTGCCTGCACGGTCTGTTGATAGTGGCGTTTGATCCTGACATTGCTGGCCGGGAACTCAGCTTCGTTGCTGCCGTAGTTCAGCACAAAACCAGTGTGCTCCTCAGCCACTGAGCAACCGCCATCACGCTCACACACGATTTTGGCAGCCGTCCTGCAGTCCCATTTCAGTGAAGCGGGCCACATAGGATTGTCCACGCTTGATCGCGGCTTGTCGCTCTGACCAGCCGCCGTCAACACTGCGCCTGTGTTCAAAATCACAGTGGACAGGAGAAGCGTAAGCGCTATTTTCGCTGCACGTTGACGCGAGCGCTTTCGACGGATGGCCTTCGAATCGGGAACGGTATCTGGTCTGATCA
>NZ_JAMYRY010000071.1:0-6459 GCF_040321655.1 Mesorhizobium sp. M0306
AAACCGCTTTCTCTTCATCAGTCCGTCCTTCAATCGAGGCCGGACTCTAATCTCAGATGGAGGAAATTACCCGTGGCAGGTCACCGCCCAAAAAGTCAGTTTCGAATATTTCATTGTCTACTCCAGCTGGAACGTGCCCGGTGGCAGCCAGCTGGAAACCTGGCGGAGCCAATCAATTGAGATCGTGAAACACTCCACTTACGCCAATGGTTACGCTCGCGGCTCATCGGCCGTACATCGTCCGTCGCGGTCTATAATGGGTCGGCTGGCTGCTCCGCGTCGGCGCAATCCTGAATGCCGAAGGACTGGCGCGGCATGGACCGGGCAAGCGCAGGTCGCCTTGGCCTCGGCCTGGTCACGGCGTTGTCTATCGTAAGCAGATATTCATCGGCCGGAACTTCGGGCTTGGCGAGCTTGCGCACGGCCCACAGCGTTTTGGTATATTCCTGGCTGGGCGAGGCGAGCATCTGGCGGCAAATGACTTAACCAGTCCCATCTCGTCCTCCCTTTGCGTGTTCGACATATTCACCGGATGAATAGCGCCAACCCGAGTGCGCCGCCGTGTCCGCTCAATGACCAGATCATGATTTACATTAGGCTTATCTGATATGGATAGTAGGCAACGACCAAAATAGCCGCGCACACCAGCAAGCCCGGTAAAGAGACCTGCATTGTTGATCGAGCCTCCCGCTTGGTTTGGCCCTGGTTATGCGCACGCAGGACGCTGTTCGACGGCTCATCTTTCGGCAGGGGGGTATTCCGGCAAGAGAGCCAAAGGGCGTAGCCTAAGATCCCGCAACTGCAGGACGCGGCAGGCACTCCTCCTTACGGTGGATACTCGGAGGCTTAACCGCCCTTGCAGCACTCCTAGCTAAACGCAGTTTACCTCATTCAAACAGATGAGGACAGTAGGCCAGCCCGCCCCTAGGGTAACAGGTCGTTCTGTCGAAATTATCTGGGAGATAATGGAGATTTATATTGAAGGTGATGGGAAATAGAAGCAACCTCGTGATACTCCATGCAAACATTATTGCAGTTCATAAGCTCTCATCCCATAGGGGGGGACATTGTCGAAGAACGAGTGGGGGAACGACGATTTTCTCGGTGTTACCGCAAAAATCTACAAACCCCATTCGGTGATATGCCGCCAGGATGACGACAACAGCGAGATATTCATCGTAAAATCGGGTTGGGCTATCCTTTACCAGGGATTACTGGACGGAGAACGGCAGATCATCGACACTCCTCTTAGGGGGGACATTGTCGGTTTCCGTGGTGCGGACGGACCCCGTCTAGCGTCACTGGCGGCCATAACCGAACTAGCCGTTTATGAAATTTCCAGTAAGGAACTGGTAGAGGCGATCTTGTCGGACGGCCGCCTCGGCAAGAAGATCGCCTCCTCCGTGGCCCGCCTGAACGCCATCCTTGCCGAACATCTCATAAATACCGGGCGGCGGAACGCGATGAGGCGCACGGCCCATTTCCTGCTCGAGTTGGAGGAGAGGCTCTCCATGGTTGGGCTGTCGGCCCATGGAAGATATGATTGTTCCCTTACCCAAAATGAACTGGCCGACATTCTTGGAATGACCACCGTTCACGTCAACCGAACATTAAGGGAACTTCGCAAGGCCGATCTCGTCTCTTTCAAGTCAGGCCATGTAGAGGTGATCAACCGCAAGAAGCTGGTTGAAACAGCCGGATTCGATAAAGAGTATCTCAGGTAACGGGTGTCTCTGTTCGAGCGGCAGTGCATCGGCCATCAGTAAATTTTCCGCTGGGAGAGACGACGTTTGCGGACAACTGGTCGTGCGCCGCATACCTGGCAGGGCCGCGTATGTCTCGACGGCGGCAGCCGCGACGGCAACACGGTCTGTCGCGAGGACCGGCGCGCTGCCGAAATATATGCAAGTGCCCACCGCGGCAAGCGTATACCGGCTTCGTACCGACCGCTCGGACAACCGTCGATGAACCTTTGGAAACAGCCCGTCACGGACTCAGACATGCCTAACAAACGGTTAACCGTCCTCATCGCTGAGCCGGTTAGGACGAAACCCGCTAGCCGCCCTGAGGTCCCTTCATGGCCCCCCACTGGTTCAACCCTCCGGTCCCCGTCAAGACCGAGCGTCTCGGGATCATCCGCAACGTCAACAACGCCGAGGCAGCCGGCGAGGAGCTGATGAAGTGGACCAAGCGTGGCCCTTGCTGGGACCTCGCGGTGCGCGTTTGCATCGCAGTGATTTTCGACGAGATGGAACCTGAGGAGGCCCGCAAGGCATTCCTGGCTGCTGCAAAAGAGGAGGGGACGTTACTCCCCCCAAGGACAACTAGCTAAATTGGATTGCGGTATGAGGTTCTATGTGTCTCTGACCAACACCGCCTCGCGAAAGGAGCCCGTCGCCGGTGAGGGAGAGGCGATGGCCCCCCACAGTGGCTGCACATCCACGAAGAATCGACCGCTGCGAGCTCTAAACCCGCGAGGGCCTACATCGTTCCCTCATCCGCGCCTACGCGAGTTGCGGCTGACTGGGAAGGGACGCCCCGAACATGACAAAGAGAAACAAAGAAGGTCATGCGTCTGTCTCCAAAGCAGTTCGGAAATTGATTCATTCGGAAGACAATCGTCGTCACATACACAAGCTGTTAAGGCTAGAAGTCGAACCAGAACTGCCGCCGACCCTAGCGTCATTACTCGCGGCTATTGATCGGGCCAAACAGGGGCCGACCGAAGAAGGTGCCTAGCGGGCTGGCTAAGCGTTAAACAGAGGCTCGCTCCGTGCTGGTTTCTCTGATCCCCTCTTAGAAAATTTCCTACAAACATTCCCCTTGATTTTTCCCGACACAGGATCATCAATGTTCCCTTGGATTATCGCTGAGGTGGAGGCCTCGGATGATCGCGAGCAGGTATTTCACGCGATCATGAGCAGCCGCTTCGACCGACCTGTTCATTGATTCAGGTGTTTGCGGCTGCGTCAAGAGCGGGGGCAGCGAAAGCCCTGTTCGGGATGCGGCCGGTCAGCGATGACAGTCTGGAAGAAGGCGGCGGTGGAAAGCCCGATCCTCTCGCCGGCCGCGATCAGTTCCCCCGGCGTCCACTTGCCGTAGCGGCGATGCGCGCTCGGCATGTGATCGGCAACGGTCGTATGGCCGCGCCGGTTGGGCGCACGGGCGTGCTGGCGATCCGCTGCCCCTTGTGGAAGACTTCGACGGTCTTGTCGGCGACCCGCACATCGACGAGCTCGCGGATCAGGCGGTAGGGCGTGGAATACCAATGCCCGTCAACCTCGATGTGATAGTCGGGCGCGACGCGGCAACGCTTCCAGCGCGCAAAGACGTATGGCTGGTCCGGCAGTTCCCTGTCGATCTCGGCGAAGAGTTCGGCGCGGCTGGAGCCGAAGCCGCGCATCTGGCGGGCGTTGAGTTCGGCGACGAGCAGGCGGATGGCGGCGTTCAGCTCCGCCAGACAAAAGAAGCGCTGATTGCGTAGCCGCGCCAGGACCCAGCGCTGGGCAATTTGCACGGCAACCTCGACCTTTGCCTTATCCTTCGGGCGTCTCGGCCTCGCCGCGAGCACTGCGGTGCCGTAATGGCTTGCCATCTCGGCATAGGTTCGGTTGAGGCCGGGGTCGTAGTGATCGGGGTTGGTGACGGCAGCCTTGAGATTGTCGCAGATCACGAACTTCGGCACGCCGCCCAGAAAGGCAAAAAGGTTCGTGTGCACGCCGATCCAGTCGGCTCGGGCACGCCTCGGCGTAGGTGTAGTTCGAGGCGCCCATCGCCGCGACGAACAGCTTCATGGGGTGCGCTTCGCCCGGTGACGGGGTCGAAGATGTCGATAGTGTCGCCAGCGAAATCGACAAACACCTTCTCGCCGCCCAGATGCGTCTGGCGCATCGTCAGGCGCGCGCGCCCTTTCCAGGCCTCGAAGGTCGTGCAAAACCACGTATAGCCCAAGCCATCAGGGTTGGCAGCGCAACTCCTTCTCCACATAGCTCCAATGGGGCACCGGCCGCCGAGGGCTTTGCGAAGCCGCCTTCGGCGCCGGGAAGAGCAGCAGCTCAAGCCCTTCGTCATCCATCCCCTCGGGCAGCGGCCAGCTCAGCCCGGCAAGACGGGCACGCCGCAGGTAACCATGCACGACCCCATTGCTCACCCCGAGCGTGCGCGCGATGGCGCGCTCGGTCAGGCCTTGGGTTGCGGCTCGGGAATAGCTCGGCAGCATCACGCCGCGGCGCTTGCCCACCCGCCACCAGGCGCGCAACAGATGGAGCAGTTGCGGCGACAGCATGGCGTGACGATCCTTGCGCCCCTTGCCCTGCTCGACACGGATCAGCATGCGCGTCGAGTCGATATCGGTCACCCTGAGCGCCACGATCTCGGAGACCCGCAAGCCGGCCCCGTAGGCCGTGCCGAGGGCGGCCTTGTACTTGGGCCCGGGTGCAGCTTCGAGCAGCCGCGCCACCTCCTCGACGCTCAGCACCAGCGGCAGCTTGCGCGGCTGGCGGACGACGGCGAGACGGCGCGCGAGATCGAGCCGGTCGAGCGTCACGGTGAAGAAGAAGCGCAGCGCCGAGACCAAGCTGTTGATCCCCGGCGGCCGCATGCCGCTCTCGGTCTGGTGCACTTGGAAACGGCGCAGGTCCTCAGCCGTCGCAGTATCAGGCGATCGCTCGATAAAGGCTGCAAACGCCTTCACGCAATGGATATAGTTACGGCGCGTATTCTCGGTGAAACCGCGCAGAGACATGTCTTCGATCATGCGCTCGCGAAGCGGGCTGCCGGATGGATGCGAAGGGACGGTCATCGGATGCTCCTCTCAGGCTGAAGGTTGACACTTCATGCTCGGAGGCCGATGGCCGTCCGTCACCCCTGATCGATCACCTCACCGATGCTGCCGATAAAGCGCAAGCCTCGAAGCCCGCGCCATCCCGCGAGCGGATCGTTCACTGACCCCTAATGGTCATTCCGGAGGCGAGATTGCAGGTCCGAATCGGATTGAGAAAACGGACGTTCGGCCATCCTATCTGCGCCGACCGTCGCGCCACCCCGCTGGCGAGACGCCCGTGAGCCTCTTGAAACCCCGACTGAAGGCCGCCTCCGCCGGCCTACAAGCCTACGGTGAAGGCCGCCTTGTCGCCTTAGGACGAACATTGCAAGTCCGGGGAATAATCCTGGGAGGAATCCTATGACGATTCCGCGCGTGGAAGTGATCACCTCGGTGCAGCGCCGGCGGCGCTGGTCGCGGGCGGTGAAGGAGCGGCTGGTTGCGGCGCGTTCGAGCCCGGCGTCACGGTATCGGAGGATTCGCAGTATCGTGTGCCGGCTACGTCAACCGATTTGCGACATCTCCCAAATTTCTCGTGAAATGTTGGGGATAACCGTACTGGCCGCATTGCGACGGAATGGGTGTCCACTACACGATTAGGCCTTGGTGGGGTAACCGCAAGAATGTTGAGAGAACGAGGTGCCCATCAATGGCTGCGACGGATCTTCCTGGCGATTGGACCGGACAGTACGAGGGATCGAAACTGAACCTCTCGGGGTTCAAGCTCTCCTTTTCTGACGAGTTCAACACGCTTGATGTTGTGCCGAACAACGGCATCGGCAAGTGGTTCGCGCCGGTACACGCCCCCTACGGGGCCGCTACGTTCATGTCGCCGGTGGGAGCAACGAATCCGTTCTCTGTCTCTGACGGGAAGCTGACCATTACCATGAAGCAGGCGGGCGGCGTCTGGCAGTCGGGAACGATGCAAACGGTTAACAGCGCCGGCCAGGGTTTCGCGCAAGTGAACGGGTATTTCGAGATGCGCGCCGCCTTTCACGGCGGGGCGGGAGCCTGGCCGGCTTTCTGGATGCTGCCGCAGGATACCTCCGTACCGCGTCCTGAGGTCGACATCGTTGAAGCGTATGGCGGCGATCCTGATGGTCATCACCGGGCGGTGCACTTGCGCACTTCGGAAAGTTACGCTCGGGGCGACTATACGCGCCTGGCCGATTCGATGTTCGATGGGGCGTTTCACACCTACGGCGCGAGGATCACGACGGACTGGATCACCGTCTACTATGACGGCCAAGAGTTGAGCCGCTTTCCAATGAACGAGTTCTTCCGCACGCCACTTTATATGGTGGTCTCGCTGGCCATGAATCCCAAAGAGGTCGAGCAGGCGTCCGGCACGTACAAGATGGTCGTCGACTACGTCCGCGCCTATGCCGCGCCGAACGTGATGGAGCAGCACCTGACCGGGACGGATGCGGCGGATATCCTGAAGGGCGGCAATTTTGATGACGTTCTGGACGGCAGAGGTGGTGCTGACAGAATGTCCGGCGGTCTGGGCAACGATACCTACCGCGTCGATAACGCATTCGACGTAGTCATTGAGGCTTCGGGCGGCGGTCACGACAGGGTGTGGACCTCTGTGAGCTATGCGCTTTCGGCCGGCTCGGAGATTGAACTTCTTGCCA
>NZ_JAMYRY010000072.1:0-6097 GCF_040321655.1 Mesorhizobium sp. M0306
CTCTCGGCCTGAGCTGGGGCCCAACGAACATAGAGTTCCGGTGGACGAACCGGGGTCCAGTCGTAATTGAAGTCAATCCGCGCCTGGATGGCGCGCCTAATCCTCAGCTGGTTCAGCTGGCTTACGGCATCGATCTCGTCACCGAACACATCAAGCTCGTCATCGGCGAGGAATGGGACTTGCGCACAAGGCATTCGCAGACTGCGGCCGCGCGGATCCTGGTTCCTGATCGCGATGGCATTCTTGACTGGATCCATGGCGACAGTCGCGCGGCTGCTGTGCCAGGTGTCGCCGAGGTCAAATTGTATGTTGAACCCAAGATGCCGATCGTCCGGAAAGGCGATTACCGCGACTGGATCGGATATATCATCGCCGTTTCACCCCACGGTACTGCGATGCAGGCAATACTTCAGCGTGCCGCTGACTCTATCAATTGGTCTATCACACAATTCCGGGGCGAACAGGAACAATCGGCAGTCACTCACGTGCCCGCCCCACCCACCAACTCGGACCCGCGGCCCCACACTGCGGTGATAGATTTTATCGAGGGGACACGCATCGTTACCGATGATGAACTGCAAGCCAACAGTATCATGCGTTATCACGTCACAAAATTCTATCGTGAGCAGATCATCAACAGCGGTTACTATGAACGGCTGAAGTACATTGTGGAGCCCTCATTCGAGGAGTTCAAGAGTCCCGGCAACCTGGATACGAGCGGCGAGCAAGACAACACGGTCGTACCCGGATTTCAGCACAAGTACGCCCAAACCGGATTGTTGCTAGTAACGGACCGCTGCGCTTCATATTGTCGTTATTGCCTTCGCAAACGCATGATCGGCAAGGATTCCGATGAAGTAGCAGCGGATTTCGTCGGAATCGCGCAATATATTTACGACCACTCCGAGATAACGAATGTTCTGTTATCGGGGGGCGACCCGTTCGTGCTCAGCACAGCAAAGCTCAACAAAATTCTTGACCACCTGCTGCCAATTTCACGTCTTGATTCGATTCGATTCGGCACGAAAACACTCGCCTATCAGCCCAAGCGGTTCGAGGATCCCGCTCTACGGGCTTTGTTCCAACGGATCCATGAAGCTGGCAAGGCCGCAGTGATCGTCACACACTTCGACCACATCGGTGAAATCTCCGCAGATGCGGAGCGCAACGTTCGCTCCTTGCGCGCACAGGGTGTGCAGTTCCTGAACCAAACCGTGCTTCTGGCGAAAGTTAATGATGATCCCGAGATCTTGGCTGCCACCTTTGCCAAGTGTCACCAAGTAGGTATCCGCCCTTATTATCTCTTTCAGGCCAGGCCGGTGAGAGGCGCATCGCATTTTCAGGTTTCACTCCGCCGCGGAATAGAGATTGCGCGCGGTATCAACCAACGCCTCAGCGGCATCCAAAAAACATTCAAATACGCCATGTCACATTACACAGGAAAGATCGAGATCCTCGACCTGGGAGCCGATGGCCGGGTGTACATGCGATATCATCAAAACAAGACTCCCGAAAAGATCGGCAAGATTTTTTCCCGGCCGCACCTCGAGGGCGCCTGCTGGTTAGACGATTTGCCCGAAGGATAAGATCGAAAGGTACGCAGAATACGGCGTTCTCAGCCCTGAGAGAGTGATAGTATCCTCGGTCAACGTCGAGAAAGAAGGCTGCCCGACCGCGCGATTGCAGCACCTAAAAAAATAACGGTCGCAAATATGTGCGCGTAGCGCCGGCCGGCGAGCCGTTCCCGCATCACGAAATGTTTCGCCAACCGGAGTTCGCCGGCTACGTTGCGCCGGCTATTCTAAGGCCTGTTGAGATTCATCGTGAGTTTATGACAGCGGCGGCAAGATGGATGATGGCGTTGAAGCTCTGGTCGGTTTTGTCGGCTCGCATGGCAATGCGCTTGAACTCCTTGAGTTTGCAGAAGAAGTTTTCGATCAGATGACGCCATTTGTAGAGTTCAAGGTCGAGAGGCAGCGGCAAGGCGCGCCTCTGATGTTGCGAGATGACGATCTTGGCGCCGCGCTCGTTCAGATCGGCGATGATGGTGTTGCTGTCAAAAGCCTTGTCGGCAATCAGCCCGCCGAAGGAGAGGCCGTCGATGAGTGGCGCAACGCCTACCGTATCAAAACGATGGCCGGGCAGGAGAACGAAGCGCACGAGATTGCCGAGTGCATCGGTGAGTGCGAGAATCTTGGTGGTCATATCGCCCTTGGAGCGGCCTATGGCCTGGCTTTGAGTCCCCTTTTGCGCCCTGGCCGTGGCGGTGGACCTTGACGATGGTTGCATCGACCCGCGCGTTGCTCGGGAACTGACTGACCTGATCGCCCGGCGCGGCAAGCCGGACATGATCGTTCCCCACCACGGCACAGAGTTCACCTCGAACGCCATCCATTCCAATTACACGTCTCATTGGCTCCCTCTCTCCTTGAACCAGGAGATCAAGCGGCGTACCCTGGTCGTCCGCATCTTCCCCAGTCAGCAGAGCTGTCTGCGGCTGGTTCGGGCACTGGCGGTGGAGATCCACGAGAACTGGCTCGAGGCGACCCGCTACCTCAATATGGATCATTTGCGCGAGCACAAGAAGGAGAGCCTGAGGGCATTGGCCGCCTGAGACGCGGCCGCCATGTCCGCCGCTCCGCTAAACACGGGGGCTGCGCGGCGGACACGCCAACGTCACCGCTGAATGCCACGCCATCTTTTGCAGAACTTGACGCACACAACTGGCGGCGTCGCGAGGCGCCCCCCTTAATCCCGATCAATCTGAATCTCACAGGCTGTCAAGCGAAGTTAGGATTTGACCCCGCATTACCTCACGTTGATTGTTACCAATAGTGTCGCCGTCCCGAGGGAATGAAGCCGTTGTTGGTCATCCTGATTCGGAGGCTGGATGGCGGGGCGGGTTAGCATGGCGACACGGTTGGAATTGGGTGAAGCGATTGTCGAGCGCTATCCATCGAGCTGCCGGGCCGACAAACAACGGATTTTGGACGAGTTCGTCGCAGTTACCGGCTATCATCGCAAACATGCGATCCGGGTGTTGCGACCTCGCGCTGCCGGTCCCTCGCCCACCAGACAATATCCGGTGCTTTATGGCGACCGAAGTTCGGGAGGCGCTGGTGGCATTGTGGGAGGCGTCCGATCGCCTTTGCTCGAAACGGCTGAAACGGCTAATTCCCATTTTGCTGGCGGCTCTTGAGCGGCATGGCCGGCTCGGTCTGGATGGCGAACTTCGCGACAAGCTGCTGACGATCATCGCAGCGACGATGGATCGCCTGCTTTCGGAAGTGCGTGCTGTAGCTCGCGGCGGGCAGCGCCGTCGCGCCGGACTGAGTTCTGCGGTGCGTCGGTCGGTCCCGGTGCGCACCTTCGGCGACTGGAACGATCCGCCGCCCGGATATTTCGAGGTCGACTTCGTTGCCCATTCCGGCACCTCTTCGTCCGGCAGCTTTGTGCAAACGATGGTCTTGACTGATATTGCCACAGGCTGGACCGAGTGCGTGCCGGTGCGGACGCGAGAAAGTGGTCTTGTCATCGCTGCCATCAAGCGGGCCAGGTCGTTGTTCCCCTTTCCGCTGCAAGGCGTGGACTTTGACAATGACAGCGCCTTCATGAATGAACTCGTGGTCTCCTGGTGCAGAAGTGAAGGATTGGAAGTGACGCGTTCCCGTGCTTATCGGAAGAATGATCAGGCATGGGTCGAGCAGAAGAACGGTGCCATCGTCCGTCGCCTGGTCGGCTATGGCAGGTTCGTGGGTGCGGAAGCCACGGCGGCGCTTGTTCGTCCCTATGACGCAGTGCGGCTGCACGGCAATCTCTTCCAGCCCTCGTTCAAGCTGCGAGAGAAGACCCGTATCGGCGCGCGTGTGATCAAGCGCTATCATCCGCCAGCGCCGCCGGTCGAGCGTGTATTGGCCCATCCCGAGGTGGCGGAGGTCGACAAGGAGCTGTTGCGTGCGATGCTCGCAACGGCGGACCCGGTGATGCTGTTCACCTGCATCCGTGCGGCACAAGAAGATTTGGGAAGACGCGTTGATCGTCGTGGAGTGCAAGCAACGCCACAGGAACCGGTCGTCATCGATCTGCAGCGCTTCACCGCAAATCTGAAGACGGCTTGGCAGGGCGGTGAGGTGCGACCCACCCATAAGGCCTTATCGGCGGACAAAGCCTTATCCGAAGAGACCGAGCATGCTTGAGCCTATGAGGCTCAGATTCGGGCATGGTTGGAGGCCGAGCCGACGCTCTCGGCAGCCCTCGTGCTGCAGCGGTTGATGAACGTCGATCAAACACGGTTCACGAACAAAAGCCTGCGGACGGTGCAAATAGTGGTGAAAGCCTGGCGTAAAGAGACAGTCGTTGAAATCATCAATGGCGACTGGATGGCAATCTCCCCGCTTCTTCAACCCGCCACATCGTTAGGTAACATTCTTCGGTGAGGCAACAGGGGGGCAGTTTCTCAATTCGGCCGACTTAGAGCACGTCCCGTGATCGATGAATCGATTTGATGTGACGACGGCGTCCGGGGGTGATTCCACATCCACCTCGATGGAGGTGGATTATGGGAAGAGCACTGAGCGGTGATCATAGGTCAAGGGTCCTGACGGCTTGGGACGAAGGCATGTCGGCGCGGCAAGCGGCGGCCCGGTTCGGCGTGGGAGTGTCCAGCGCGATCCGCTGGATTGCGCGGGCAAAGATCGGCGAACTGGCCACGCCCGCAGGGCCGCCGCCGCGCCTCCAGCCTCGATGCGCATGAAGCGTTCATCGTCGGGCTGATCGAGGAGCGCAAGGACATCACGCCGAACGAGATGGTGGAGCGGCTCGTCGCCGAGCAGTCGGTGCGGCGCCTTAAGCGCCTGGCTTCGCGGCCACGGCTGGACATTCAAAAAACGTATGCCCCGCCCGTCGGCAAGAGGTTTATTTCCGATGGCGGCTGGTCTCCATCAACGTATACGGCGTGTCGGCTGATTGCCGTCGGCAAGATGGAGATTCGGACGCTGCCGGCCTCATTAAAGTCACGGCGTCGAAGCGCCATCTTTTGAACCAGGCTTCCAGAACGTCGGTTCGACCGTCAGGCCATCTTTCAAAGTCCTCCCGCAGACATCTCGGTCGGGGGCGTCCATGTGTCGCCGCTGACCTAATTATTTCAGGCGGCTGCCATGGCTTGGTCGGCCTCGAAGGGTGCCTCGCGACGCAATATTACCCATGCGATGCGGGCGAGTTTGTTGGCCAGCGCCACGACCATGCCGTCTGACGAGCAGGCTACGCAGCCACGCGCCCAGCAACGTCAGGCTTCGGGCCAGCGACGGCAAGGCTCCACACCTGGAACGCTCATGAGTCGCCGGCAGACTTGCTCCTGGCGGGCTGCTTTGTCAGTCGCTCGAGGGATGTCTGCGCATCTGGGTCTGACCCCGGCACGTTACCAATCTGGCGAAACGGACATTCAGGGCAAGGTGAGCCGATGCGGTGACGAACTCGCCCGCACGGCCCTCTATGAGGCGGCTCATTCGCTGCTCGTGCTAAGCAAGAAATGGTCGAGCGCTCAGAGCGCGGGGCGTCGCCAAACTGCGCGGTATGGCTCGAGCCCGAGTTGCTTTTGCCCGCAAGCTCGCTGTCATCCGCATCGCATGTGGAGTGATGCAACAGAATTCCGCTTCGGCAAGGCACCGGGCCGCGTATCGGCATGAAATGGGGATAACGGACCAACGAAGGAGGAATTGATTCCGCCCGAAAGGGCGTGATCCGGATCGTTCCCGTGGGGACGACGGGCAAGGTGATCTCGTTAGCAGGCACGATCCTGGCCGAACTCTGCCAAGGTCGTTCAACAGATTGGGATGCCTCGCTCTACTGACCCCATCGTGCGGCGTATTAGCACTACTTTGGCAGATTTTTAGTTCCGGGAGCGTTTCGAGGATTCCCAAGAGCGGTTTTGCGTGATTCATGAGAGGTCGGCTGTTGGAGGGGCCGGCCATGAACAGGGATTGGCAACTCGATCTGGAGCGGTGGCTTGAGCCGTTCGTCTCGGCGTTGAGGCACAAGACGCGTGCGCGGATGTGTCCGGCCTATATTGCTGGGCTGATTGGCCTTGGGGATCGCAAGA
>NZ_JAMYRY010000073.1:0-5767 GCF_040321655.1 Mesorhizobium sp. M0306
AATCTCCGGCTTTCCTGGTGATCTCGTCACGCGCATCGTGGAGCGCTTCCGTCGCGGTCTGCTTTTCCCGTTGTAGTCTTTCCGAGAGCTCGCTTCTGGCGGTCTCGAAATCGGCCGTCTGACGGCCCTGATCGTCCTGGTCCTGCATGGTGTCTCCTAGTGGAATCCGAGGAAGGAGAGGATTGCAAGCACGATGACGACAAGGCCGATGAGATAAATAACATTGTTCATGGCGCAATCTCCTCCACTGCGCACCGAACTTGCTTGTGGCTTTCCGTGTTCCCTCAGACGTCATCTTTTTTGGTAAGCGAAGCCTAACCAGCCTGAAGACGGGATCTCATCCTGTGCCAATGGCGGTGAGCGCGCGGTGGGAAATGATATGCGACCCGGACTTCGGTGCGACTTACAGGTCGAGGCGCAAGTCCGCTCCGGCAGATATTCGCGCTGCATGGGCCGGAATTTATCCGCAGTGCTTTGACTGGGCATTATCGTAGTGGGACCTGCCCGCGACCTACCAGTCGATTGCTGGCCGAACGATCATGAGCCAGAAAATCCCGAGTACCGCAGCGAAGGCGGGGAAGCCGAAGGCGAACCACAGCCAGAAGAGCCGGTGATAGCGCGGCAGCAACGGCGCGCCTGCAGCGGCGGCTTGAGATGCCAGCTTGCGCTTCTTATGGCACCGCTGGCGACCAGCCCTTTCCCTGTGAAGAATGGCCACATCCCGATTGTCCTGACCTAAAAGCTCCTCTTCACGAAGGAACCAAGCCATCGTGGGTGGCCGCAAAACGTGAGCGTGGCCGAGGGCTTGCTCACCGCCAGCGGAAGAACAATTCCTTCCGCCCGTTCAGGTAAGTAGCGCCGCGGGAGCATCAAGCACTGCAGCGGAAGGGTGCCTCGTTTGGAGGACTATATGGGAAACTTTTATCTGCTGCGACAGGAATTTTTCTTTTCGTAGGTATTGGAACTGCCGCCGCCCAGGAGTCATCATTCAGCCTGAGCAAGACACGGTGATCCGGGAGTATGTAAAGAAGAAGCCGATAACATCCCTGAGCCTTCCCGGTGTTGAGTTCAACTTGGCACCGCTCTGCCAGACACAGTCGAGATTTACGAATTGCCGGACGTTCAGTACCGCTATGTAGTCGTCGATGGACGAACCGTCCCGGTTGATCCAAGTACCCGCAGGATTGTTAAGGTCTACGATTGATCTTTTTCTATCGAAGCCCGCCGTGCCGAAAGGTGCGGCGGTCTGGCGTGGGTCCGGGATCGACGCGGTCGTAAACAGAATGAGAACGTGGGATCGGGGTTTCATGCATTCCGACAACGAATTTCCGGCATGCCAGCAGCGATGAGGTCGACAGCTTCGTTATTCTGACGCCATCCAGCGCGCGCTCCGACGCGGCCTTGCGAAGTCGAGGCCGTCCTGAAGGGGTGTTTCCCCCGCTGAGTTCCAGCCGATCCCGGCAACTGCCGGTGATCACCGCCTCTGGCACGAAGTACAGCGGAACCAGGTAACTAAGTAACCTGCACGAGGTTGGTTCCGGCCACGGAACTTTGCTCCTCATATCGAGTTGGCGTTTCTCAACTGGTGCATAGCGATGCCGGCGAAGTCCGCCCTGCGGTCCAGATGGCGAGAGCGGTATGAGCTCACACCACGTCTCTAACAACCGCGTCTAATTTCGTGAGGGCTACGCTCGGAGGCCTTTGCGTAAAAAGTCCCTGTTCGATTGCGGCCGCCTTGAAGGCATCGATCGCAGCTTGTTGGTTGCAATGACCGGCCAAGCATTCCTTGATCATTCGGACGGCTTCGAGCCGCCGCGGCTTGGCCGCGTATGGCCATGGTTGTTCAAGAGCTTTCGCAGCATCGGATATTGATGCAACCACCATCGGCTTGCAATTCAGGTAAATTGTAATCGGAATGAACGCCGGCATTTTCTCCCTCGCCAGGATTGAACGCGGCTAAACGCGAAGAGAGGGCGGAGGTTGCATGAACGCGCATCTTCGCGATTTTAATCCCCGCTACACGATGCAATTGAGACTGAACAGGCTCTTCTCGGGGCAATCCTAAACTCAAATAACGCCCGTTGGCGGGTCGCCGGAATTCTGAGGCGAACAACTTCGCCGACAAGCTCCACGGGGCGGTTTGCGAACCATGGGCACGATGATCGCCGTGGGCAGGCCGGTAACTCCGAATCACGACTGCCGGGCTGTCCGAGGCTGGATCGCGAGGGCACAGCCGAACGCCGTTGAAGGAACGCGGAGCAGGCCATTTGGTTACAAATGTGGAGCTGCCAATTCGCCGGACAGTTCAGCTATTGAGACAATGCTTTGATGACCTGCCGAGGGGAAGCCATCTTCAGCGCGGAATGGGGATGAAGACCGACAGAATAGGGTCGACGGGCTGGCGGAGTAAGCGTCCGCGGCAGAAGCAGGATGGAGTAAGCGGGCGTTTCCCTCACTTGGGCTGGTCCAACGTGACCGGCCTTCAAAGACGGCGGCAGGTGCTGTAGCGAGTTCTTCAATCAGCTCCAATATCCGCCAACAAGACTGCTGCGTAGCCAGTGTTCGTCCATCACCATTTGCCGAACTTCCGCAGCCCGGGACCAGAGCGGATTTGCACCGTTGCGGTCGATTCGCCGGTGCTCGCCAAGCCTCGACAATTGTTCTATGCTCTCTTTGGCACGGCATGGTCGTGATTGCGACACGGAAGGCTGTTGTCCTGTGGGGGGTTCCATGTTCGGAGACTGGTGGAAAACGGGCTCGAGAAGTTGCTTCGCCCTAAACACCCTTGGCTTAATCGTCGCGCTATCGGTGCTGTTGTTACCTGGGCTGGAAAGCGCCAAAGCACAGACGAACTGGACACTCGACCCGACCGCCTCCGTGCTCACCTACCAGTCGGTCAAGAAGAACACGATCGTCGAAACCAACAAAATCAGGAACATAGCCGGCACTCTTTCTTCGACGGGTGAGGCCAAGATCACCTTTGACCTCAACTCCGTCGACACGGGTGTCGACCTTCGCAATGTCCGCATGCGGTTCCTTTTCTTTGAGACATTCAAGTATCCGTCCGCCGAACTGACCGCAAAAGTGGACCCTGCCGCATTTGCCGACCTGGCGACCAAGCGAAGGGTGAAGGCAGTGCTGCCATTCCGCCTCAACCTGCACGGGGTCGACAAGGATCTCGAGGCCAATGTCGTCGTGACCATGATCAGCGACAGCATGGTCTCCGTCGCTTCGGAGACGCCTGTTGCCGTGCATGTCGAGGACTTCGGACTGCTGCCGAATGTCGACAAACTGCAGCAGGCCGCCAATGTGACCAACATTGTTCCGACCGCCTCGGTATCGTTCGATTTCGTGTTCAACGCCGGCGGCAGCAAGCCCGCGGCCGTGCAGACAGTCGCGGCAAGTACTGCCGAGGTCGGACCCGTCGCCACTGATGCCGCGAAAGCGAACTTCAGCGACGAGGAGTGCCTCAACCGGTTCGCGGTGCTCTCCCGCACCGGGGCCATCTACTTTCGGTCGGCGAGCGCGCGGCTCGACAACCAAAGCCGTCCGCTGCTGGCGGAGGTGGTTGGCGTGGTCGGCAAGTGCCCCGGCCTGAAGGTAGAGGTTTCCGGCCATACCGATTCCGATGGTTCGCCTGCCGCCAACAAGCTGCTGTCGGAGCGCAGGGCCGAGGCCGTTGCCGATGCCATCGTTGCCGCGGGTATTGCACGAACGCAGATCACGGCGACCGGGTATGGCGAGGAGCGGCCTGTTGCGGCTAACGATACGCCGAAGAACAAGGCGCTCAACCGGCGGATCGAGTTTTCCGCCACCAAGCTCGTCAACTGAGGAAGGACCTCTTGTTCAGGCGGTGGGGCTTCGATCTGATTGCCTGTTTTGGCAGTGCCCTGCGCGCGATCGGGCTGGTGACACTCTCGCTGCTATTGACATTGACGGCGGCCAATGCGGAACGCCGTGTTGCTCTGGTCCTTGGCAACTCCCAGTACCAGCATGCGCCGGCGCTGACCAACCCGGTCCGCGACGCGCAGGCTGTTGCCGACCGCCTCGAGAAGTTGGACTTTGAAGTCGTCTCTGGTTTTGATCTGACCAAATTACAGACTCAGACGACGATTGCGCAGTTCGCAAAGCAGGTGCGCGGCGCCGACATTGCCCTTTTCTTTTACGCCGGCCACGGTTTGCAGGTTTCAGGCAGCAACTACCTGCTTCCGGTCGATGCCGCATTGGAAGACGAGACCTCGCTTGATTTCGAGGCGGTGCCTGTCGAGTTCGTTTTGCGGCAAATGTCGCGCGAGACCAGCATAAGACTGATTTTCCTCGATGCCTGTCGCGACAATCCCCTGGCCGAAATGCTGGCAAAGACCGCCGGCGTCAAGGGAGCGAGAAGTGGGCTTGCCGAAATCCCGATCGAGAATGGCGGCGCGGGTACGCTGGTCGCCTTTTCCACCAGTCCCAATCAGGTCGCCTATGACGGATCGAGCGAACATTCGCCGTTCACGTCCGCGTTGCTTGCCCATATTGGGGCTTCGAACGTCTCCATCACCGATGCGATGAACATGGTCACCGCCGATGTCTTCAAAGCAACCGCCGGCAAGCAGCGCCCGTGGATCAATGTCTCGCTGACCACCGAGGTCGTTTTGCACAGGGTCGATCTCAACGCGCCGCTGATTGTCGGCGAAGCGACGGCTCCGCAACAAGCCGAAGACGGCTCGGATGGGCGGAACGCCACCGCAAATTCGTCAGGCGACGATGAGGCACAACTTGCGCTAAATGTCCTGCGGCAGAAAATCCCGAAACTGGCTTCGGACGATCCGATCTTTTTCGACCGACCGGTCGATTTTGGAGATCCAAAGATCGACGGCAAGAGTATCGCCGAGCTGATCACGGGCAAGCCGCTCTTCACTCCCGTGGAAGGGCTCGACAAAGCGGTATGGCAGGGCAAGCACTGCAATGGCTGCCATGAGTGGGATAAGGTTCGGCTGTGCGAACAGGCGAAGAATTTCGCCGCCAACGATATCTCCGTGCTGCGCCTGCAACACCCGCTTGGGACGCGCTTCAAGGTGGCGCTGGCCAAGTGGGCGCAAGGCGGCTGCAAGTAAGATCTGGACCTTCGGTTCGAAAATTCTTGGTCAGGCGCTAATCCCCGTCTAGACACTCGTCGACTGCGGAAATCAGGAAATGGCCCGATCGAGAGCCACGGATGACGCTCCACAACAGCGTGTCGGCGCGCACCATCATGATCGAGATGAACAACATTCCTTTCCGCACGAAGTCTTCTAAGGAGGCTTGTATGTGGCGGATGTTGAACGGCGCGCTACGCTCGACGGTCTGCAACCGAAAGTGCCTGCGCCATACCCGCTCGCGGAACTGGAACGGTCTAATCGTGTCGCCATTGTTGGCCCGCCGAGGGCTGGTGCTCGAGCTATGCGCGGGAGAGCTACCGGCGGTGGTTCGAAGCTGAGGAGCCTGCGGGGCAGCGGCGGGGTTGCAAATCGACGGATCGGCTTGAGGTCACGAATGACCACCATCGCAATCTTCAACGTAAACGCCCTTAACGATGCCGGTTACGGCGCCCCGCCGGCAAAAATTGCCATTCCGTTGTAAGACTTCCGAGCGAGCCAGATGAGAATAGCGGCGAACCCACAGGCTCCGCCAACGCAACGTACCCCGACAACGCGCGTTCTAGAGTCTTTCACGTTTTGACGGAAGCATATCCGGCGTTTGTGAAGTAGTTTTTGCATTCGCCGGGTTCGATCGTCGCAACGAG
>NZ_JAMYRY010000074.1:0-5334 GCF_040321655.1 Mesorhizobium sp. M0306
TGATTCGGATCGGCCTTAGCAACCAAATCCTACGTCATTTCAACGGGTTGAACCACATCCGCCAACCCACCGTGAATTTTTCAGGTTAGCTGATAACGTCTGGCTTGAAGTTCCAGGGCATGGACATTTCGATTTCGGCTACGGGCCAGCGCTGAGCGATGCGGGTCAAGGTCTGCGAGACCAGGCGATCGGATCGACGTTGTTCAAAATGTTTGCAGCTGATGGCGCGCTCGACGATGTTGGAGTCGACTTCGATGCGACCGTCCGTCAGAAAGCGTTCCAGCGCCTTGCGGCGGGTGAGCGCGTAGCGGATCGCCTCGGCAGTTTTGGATTTTCCCGAGATCTTGCCAGTTCCTTTTCCCACAGCTCGAAGAGACTGGCGACGATGGCCGCGGATTTTTCTTGACGCCGCGTCGCCCGGCTCGCTGCATTCTTGCCGCGAACCTCATCCCCAAGCTTCCACAACTTGATCATGGCGAGGATTGAATCCGTCGCGGGCTTCGAGACCCCGCTTATGTGCAGTTCGTGAAACTTGCGCCGCAGATGAGCCGAAAACACTGCAAGTTTGATCGTTTCGTCGCTTCCGGATTTGGGATGCGTCTTGAGCAGATTGGTGTAGGCCGAGTAGCCATCCACCTACACGCGCGATTATGCGCACCCAATGATTATGCGCAGCTCACCGGGACATTTATCCACTTTTTTCGACAGATCAGTGAGATGGTGGCCGGCATTCAAACTAGGCGCTGCGCATAATCCTTCCGAGTCCAATCAACTCGGAAGGAGATCAACATGCAAAAAGCGATCATCCTTCAGCCACAGCCCCGCGCTTGGCTGGAGGGCAGTATTCTTCGGTCCTACCTTTCGCAGTACGGTGAGCACTTGCAGCGAAGGCGATCTGCGCCGAACACGCAAAGGGCCTATTTGTGCTGCATCGCGTATTTCGCCTATTGGCTGATTCAGGAGGGGTATGACCTGGAAGCGATCGGCCAGGGCGCCATTATGCCCTTTCTCTCGGAGCACCTGCCGGCGTGCGCCTGCTCCGACCCGGCCCGTCGTTTGCGCCATGAGCTGCAGGCGGCACTGGGCCATCTTTTGGAGGTACTCGAAGCCGGCGGCGTGGTGCTGCAATATCCTGCCCGCAATCCGCCATCGAACAGGAAGCTGACGCGCTTCGATACCCACATGCGCGACGTCCGGGGATTGGCGGACAACACCCGTCGGAAGCGTTGCCGAGTGGTTGGAGGATTTCGAGCAGCCGATCTCCCTGGCGACAGTCAACGCCGCATCCATCCGCCGCTTGGTCCTTCGCAAACAGGGGCGAAGACCCACCACCGCCGCCGCGATCGGCGTCATCATTGGCTGCTATCTCCGCTTCCGCAGCATGTCCGGCGACCGGGTGAGCGAACTGAAGCCCGCGATTCCCCGGGTCGCCCACTGGCGTTGGCATCATTGCCTGAGATGCTGACCGGCGCCGAGATCGACGAACTGCTGAGTTCCTTTGATCAGGCGTTCCCGTCGCGCCTGCGGGCTTATGCGATGGTGCGGTGTTGGCCACGGGCGGATGCGTCAACTACCAGATGCCATAGTATCCGTTCTGGCCGGAGAAAATATAGAATACGTGTATGGCGAATGAAAAGCTGATGTCGATTTCCGCTCAGATCAACACATCGCACGCAGGGAAAGGCCAAAGCCAATGGCAAAAAGAGCACTCATCCTGGTGGAAGGTCATACGACTAGTGGTCCGCTATACATTCAAGCGGCACAGCGTCTTGGTCTTCATTCAATAACGCTGTCGGCTGATCCAGCCCATTACGACTATCTTGCGGCGGAAGGCACTGAGGCAATCCGAGTGGATATCGAAAATTTCGATGCGCTGATCCAGGAATGTTCCCAGTTGCGTGCGACTTATGATATTGCGGGCATTACTGGCTTTTCGGTCGCGGACGAGTCTGCCTGTGTGGTGGCTGCGAAGCTCTGCCGGCATTTCGATCTACCGGGACCAAACCCCACATCTATTGAAAGATGCTTCGACAAATTCACTCAACGTCAGCTCCTCGCGGAGGCCGGCATTCCAATACCTGCGTATCGCTTAACAGCGAATGCGTCAGACGTAGAACGCTCTGCTGCGGAGATCGGGCTCCCGGTGATTCTAAAGCCAGCCGAAGGCAGCGGCAGCAGCGGCGTCCGCTTGTGCCGGGATGAGGATGAGTTAGCCAAACATACAAACTATCTGTTGGGGGGGGCGCACAAATGGCGGTCTTCGCCTAGGATACTGGTCGAAGAATTCGCACAAGGCCCATTCTATGAAGCTACTACAATGGGAAACGTGGTCATTACGATTGGTTCTGCCGACTTCGGATGTCCACCGCATTTCGTCCCTTGCAAGAGCATTTTTCCTGCCCCGATAACTGATGAGGAGCATGAGCGTATTGCCAATGTTTCGCTGAGCTGCTTGCGGGCTCTCGGCCTTGACTGGGGGCCAGCGAACATTGAATTCCGATGGACGAACCGGGGTCCAGTCGTAATGGAAGTCAATGCGCGTCTTCCGGGTTGGACAACCCCTCAACTGGTTCAGCTGGCTTACGGTGTCGATATCATTTACGAGCACATCAAGGTTATCATCGGTGACGAATGCGATCTGCGCGCAAGCCATTCGCACACCTCTGCCGCGCGGTTCTTAGTTCCTGATAGCGACGGCATCCTCGATCGGATCGAGGGCACTAGTCGGGCGGCGGCTGTACCGGGTGTTGTCGACGTTAGATTTTATGTTGAACCCAAGGCCTCGATCGTCCGCAAGGGTGATTACCGAGACATGATCGGACATGTCATCGCTGCTTCGCCCGACCGTACTCGCACCGCGGCCATACTTCAGCGTGCCATCGACCTAATCGACTGGTCGATCACACCGCTTCCGCACTCTTCCGAATAGGAACAGTTTGTGACTGCTTGCCTGGCGGGACCAGCGCAGGTGATGCCATGAACAGCAACGTGTTTTTGGCGGTTCGGTCGAAGACCTCGAACTCGAGAACGTGCCGCCGTCAATGGCACTGAGCTACAATCAACTTCAGGAGGGAAATCATGAGCGAACTCCTTGGCTTTTACGTTGATCACCAGATGACCTCCCCTTTCGCGATGGCGCAGCATTCGGCGAAGATCAAACCAATTGCCAACGATCTTGCGAGAAGCGGAGTTCTCCTGGTCACAACTTGCTTGCGAGTTGAGGCCTATGGTCAGGAGCCCGCACTAAGAAATATCGATAGAACGATATTTTCTGACTTTTTATCAGTACGAATTGAGGGGGCGGCTGCTATCACTCAGCGTCTAGCCGAGATTGCATCGGGCGTTCATTCCCAGATCCTCGGCGAGAATTACATCAGCGACCAGCTTGCGAACGCTATCGCACGTCTTGATCCAAACCTTCCGATTTTCCAGATCGTGCGGCTGGCAATCGATATAGGTCGTGGATCGCGCGAGCGACAACGGTTCATAGCATCGTTCAACTACGATCAGATCGTCCGAGACATCATAGCTGATCGATTTCCGAATGGAGAGCTACCCGACCGCCTTTACATGATCGGGGCGGGTATGCTGGGTCGCGAGCTGATCAGGAGTGGTGTGGGAGAGCGATTTCGTTCCACGGTAATCGTAACGCGGAACCCAAAGAACCTTCGCAAACGTCTCCGCGCCTGGACTGACATAGACGTCGCGCTCATGCGCCCGGCAGAGATTGGTCACGCACGCGAACCACGGTCGATCGTTGTGATCGCAACTGCCGATGTCAATGATGAATACCAAGCCATTCTTCAGAACGCACTTCAGCAATTGGAGCCGCGAACCATTGTAGATCTGTCATCAATCCCGGTGCTGTCGAAGACCGCAGTCGGCAAACTCAACTATGTGACCATGTACGACGAAGAGTTTCTCCGGTTCATCGATAAAAACAATACGAAGCTGGCTCCGAAAAGGCCGCTCTTGTGTTCCGATATCGAGGCAACGCTCCGAGCAGCGCAAATCTATCTTTCCGCAAAAGCACCTTAACGCACACAGCGGCAACACGCGCGCTGGGCGAGCGAAAGCAAAGTTCCCCATGAAGGCTGCAACCGGTCGCCAAGCCCAAGGAACGAGAGCGACGCGTCTCGACATAGATTGTGCCGGCGGTGACCAGGGCACCATTGGCTGCGATTTGCGGCACGAGATTGGGCAGGATGTGCCGCACCATGATGCTGAAATTGCTGCTGCCCGCAACGCGCGCACGATCAATGAATGTTCGCTCCTTAAGCGATAGTCTCTGGCTGCGAGCGACACGGGTGCGTGTTTCAGTAAGTCCCGGACACCTTTTCCGGTAAGTCCCGGACACCGTTTTCACTAACTCCCGGACAGTGATTCCGCTAAGTCCCGGACCAGTTTTCCGGGGTGGATTTGACGGTCGGTTCTCGGCTGCGCCGTTCTGGCATTTTGGCTCTCTCATCATCGAACCGAGAGAGCCCATGCCAAGACGGAAGCAAGCGAGACGAACGAGCGTGAGGGATATCCGGACGATCCTACGCCTGACCCATGAACAGGGTCTTTCGGTGCGCGAGGTGGCAGAGCGACTGAAGATCGGCAAGACCTCGGTTTCGACCTATTTACTGCGGGCGCGGGAGGCGGGGCTGTCGTGCTGGCCCTGCCTGCGGGCTTTGACGACGAGGCAGCGCTGGAACAGCGTCTGTTTCACCAAATGGGCTGTCCGCCGCAGGATCTGAGCGAGCCGGATTGGACGCGGGTCGCCCGGGAGCTGAAGCGCGAAGGGGTGACGTGACGCTTCTGTGGCAGGAATATCGCGTCACCAATCCCGACGGCTACGGCTTCACCTGGTTCTGCGACCGGTTCGCCGCCTTCCGGCAGCGGACGAGCGCCGTGTTCCGCAACCGGCATGCGGCTGGCGAGGTGATGCAGACCGACTAGCCGGGCAAACGGTGCCGGTGATCGATCCGGCGACCGGCGTCATTCACGCCGCCCAGATCTTCGTCGCGGTGCTGGGCGCCTCCAACCTGACCTTCGCCTTTGCCAGCTTCAGCCAGAGGCTGCCGGACTGGACCGACGGCCAGGTGCGGGCGCTCAGCTTGTTCGGCGGGATCACCAAGGCGATCGTCTGCGACAATTTGAAGGCCGAGGTCGCCAAGGGCTGTGGTTCGAGCCGACGCTGAACGCGACCTTTGCCGGAGCACTCCGACACCACCATCCTGCCGACCCGCAGCCGCAAACCGCGCGACAAGGCAATTGTTTCATAGTGAGTCCTGTTCGGTTGATGGCACGGTAATTGAGGCACGGCGGGCGGGAACGGCGTTTCGGCCC
>NZ_JAMYRY010000075.1:0-4957 GCF_040321655.1 Mesorhizobium sp. M0306
GCTAAACTGGTGTGTTGTATAAAAAGCGAGTTTTGGTCTCAATAACTCGATGATTTCTTATACTACCTGGTGGGGGGTGTGCGCCCTGCACCCCCGTTCAATTTCTCAGAACTTATTCGCTGACGTCGACGCCATCAAACCGATGAATGCCAAGCGGGTCCATAACGAAGCCCGCGACCTTCTTGTTCATCGGCATGAAGACCTTGGAGTGGGCGATGGTCAGCCATGGGGCCTCACGCTTGAACACGGCCTGAGCTTCCTCGTAGATCTTGGTGCGCTCGGCGACGTCGGTCGTCGCCTTGCCCTTTTTCAGCAGGCCTTCGAACTCCTGATTGCACCAGATTGCATAGTTGGACTGGCCGATGGCATCGCAACCGAGCAGGAAAAAGAAGTTGTCCGGATCGCCATTGTCACCGGTCCAGCCCAGCTGGAAGGCGCCGTCGCGATCCTTAGCCTTGCCGCGCTGGCGGTACTCGGTCCATTCGTAGCTGACGATCTCCGCCTTGACGCCGACGGCGGCATAGTCGGCCTGGATCAACTCGGCGACGCGCTGGGCGTTCGGGTTGTAGGGACGGCTGACCGGCATAGCCCAGATCTTCATCGACAGATCCTTGACGCCCGCGTCGGCCAGCATCTTCTTGGCCGCCTCTGGATCATAGGGATCGTCCTTGATGTCCTTGTTGTAGGACCACATGGTCGGCGGGATCGGGTTGATGGCCGGCGCGCCGGCGCCCTGATAGACCGCGTCGATGATCGCCTTCTTGTTCACCGCCATGTTGAGAGCCTTGCGGACCTCGACCTTGTCGAAGGGCGGCTGCGTCGTGTTGTAAGCCATGTAGCCGATATTCAGGCCTTCCTGCTCGTCAACCTTGAGGTTCGTGTCGGCCTGCAGTCCGGCGATGTCGGCCGGCGCCGGGTACGACATGATATCGCACTCGCCGGCCTTGAGCTTCTGCGCGCGCACGGCCGGATCGGGCGTGATGGCGAAGATCAGATCGTCGATCTTCTGGCGGCCGCCATAGTAGCCGTCCCATGCCGCGTAGCGGATGACCGCATCGACCTGATAGTCGACGAACTGGAACGGACCGGTGCCGATCGGTTTCTGGGTGAACTGCTGCCGAGTGCCGGCCTTGTCGAGCTGGTCGGCATATTCCTTGGAGACGATCGAGGCGAAATCCATGCCGAGATCCGGCAGGAAGGCAACCTCAGGCTTGTTCAGCACGAATTTCACGGTCAGATCGTCGACCTTGACGATTTCCTTCAGAAGTTCCGGGAAGCCCATGCCGGCAAAATATTCCCAGCCGGTACCTTCCAGATAGCTAAACCACGGGCTTTCCTTCTTCCACTGGCGTTCGAAAGAAAAGATCACGTCGTCGGCGTTAAGGTCGCGCGTCGGCGTGAAATAGTCGGTCGTCTGGAATTTCACACCCGGGCGAAGCTTGAACGTGTATTCGAGACCGTCGTCGGAAACCGTCCAGCTCTCGGCGAGGCCGGGCGAGATGGTGGTCTTGCCATGCTCGAACTCGACCAGGCGCGAATAGATGGTGCGCGACGAGGCGTCGAAGTCGTTGCCGCCGCTCCATGGTGACGGGTCGAAGCCGGCCGGCGATGCCTCCGAGCAATAGACCAGTTGTTTTGCATTGGCCATGCCGCCCAGGACGCTTGCAGCCAGCAACGCGGCTGCAAAAGTCAGTTTCTTTTTCATTGAGCACTCCCTGATGTTCTTCCAAGCCCCTCTATCAGGCTCGCGAAGCGCGCATATAAGCACCGTTTTTCTAGCTTTGGAACTCCTCGTTTGCCTAACCCACGGGAAGCAGAAAAAAATTCCGGCACGCAGCAAATTGTGGAAAAAACGAGCGGAATCCGCAGATCACGACATTATTAGCGACTTCAATTTTTTGTTGATCGGCGATGCCGCCAATTGGGGGAATCGAGCCGTTCGGTTCAAGAGATGCGCGTCCGAAAAGCAGTCGCGGCCGAGAGGTTTGACGGCAAGTCTTACCGCACTGCCAGGTGGGCGAGGCTTGCACGGCCGCCGCTAGTGGCAATACATAGATAGATGGAGAGCGTGCCGGATTTCCCACGTTCCGGGCATTGCGGCAAACGTGGATACCTTTGTTCGTCAGGGGCGGCGGTGGCGCTCAAGCGTGCCGAAACGATAAGAACGATTGAGGGAGCGACAGGTGGCAAAACCGGCAAAGACAACGACCGCGGCGAAAGCAAAGGCCGCCGAGGCAACATCGAAAGCGGTCAAGCCAAAAGCGGCCGCCGCCAAGCCGAAGGCTACCGCGAAGGCAAGCGCGAAGCCGGCGGCGAAGACCGCGGCGGCAAAGGCTGCCAAACCGGGGGCCGGCAAGACGGCGCCTGCCGCAAGCTCTGCCGCCGCCAAGCCGGCGGCGAAAGCAGTGCCGACAGCGCCCAAACAGGCGGCAGGTCCAGCCAAGAGATTACCGAAGGCGATCACGTCGCTGGCCGCCGGCCTGCCGGAAAAACCGTGGCTCAAGAGTTACCCAAAGATCGTGCCGGCTGAGATCGGCAACCTGCCCTCCAGCTCGATCGGTGACTTTCTCGTCGCCGCCTGCAAGCAGTTTGCCAATCGGCCGGCCTTCGTCTGCATGGGCAAATCGATCACCTATGCCGACCTCGAGCGACAATCGGCGGCCTTCGGCGCCTATCTGCAATCAAAGGGGCTGCAGAAGGGCGCGCGTGTCGCGCTGATGATGCCGAACGTGCTGCAATATCCGGTGGCGATGATGGCAGTGCTTCGCGCCGGCTATGTCGTGGTGAACATCAATCCGCTCTACACGCCGCGCGAGCTGGAGCACCAGCTCAAGGATTCCGGCGCTCAAGCCATTGTCATCCTCGAAAATTTCGCCTGCACCTTGCAGGCGGTGATCGCCAGGACCGCGGTCAAGCATGTCGTGGTCGCCACGATGGGCGACATGCTCGGTGGGCTCAAGGGAACGATCGTCAACTTCGTTGTACGCCGCGTCAAGAAGATGGTGCCCGCATGGTCACTGCCCGGCCATGTCAAATTCAACGCCGCATTGAAGGCCGGCTCCGGCGTGACCTTCAAACCCGCCGAGGTCGTGGCCGACGACATCGCCTTCCTGCAATATACAGGCGGTACGACCGGCATCTCCAAGGGCGCGATGCTTTTGCACAGCAATGTCTTGGCGAACGTCGCGCAGAACGCGCTCTGGGTCGAAGACGCCTACACGGTCAAACCGAAACCGGCGCATATGAACTTCCTCTGCGCGCTGCCGCTCTACCATATCTTTGCGCTCACCGTGAACGCGATGATGGGAATGCAGCAGGGCGCACAGAACGTGCTCATCCCCAATCCGCGCGACATTCCCGGCTTCGTCAAGGAGCTGCAGAAATTCCCGATCCACATCTTCCCGGGCCTCAATACGCTGTTCAATGCGCTGCTCAACAATGAGGATTTTCGCAAGCTCGACTTCAAGCCGCTGATCCTGACGCTGGGTGGCGGCATGGCGGTGCAGAAGGGCATCGCCGAGCGTTGGAAGGCGCTGACCGGCTGCCCGATCAGCGAGGCCTACGGACTCTCAGAAACTTCGCCGGGGGCGACCGCCAACAAATTCAGCGACGGAGTCTACACCGGCACGATCGGCCTGCCGCTGCCCTCGACCGAGATCGCCATCCGCGACGACGACGGCAACAATTTGCCGCTCGGCGAAGTCGGCGAAATCTGCATCCGCGGACCGCAGGTGATGGCCGGCTACTGGAACCGGCCGGACGAGACCGCCAAGGTGATGACCAAGGACGGCTTCTTCAAGTCGGGCGACATGGGCTTCATGGACGAGCGCGGCTACACCAAGATCGTCGACCGTAAGAAGGACATGATTCTGGTTTCCGGCTTCAACGTCTATCCGAACGAACTCGAAGAGGTGGTGGCGCAGCATCCGGGCGTGCTCGAAGTGGCGGCGATCGGCGTGCCGGACGAGCATTCGGGTGAAGTGCCGAAGCTGTTCGTCGTCAAGAAGGACCCGGCACTGACCGCCGAAGCGCTGGTGGCCTATTGCAAGGAGAACCTGACCGGCTACAAGCGCCCCAGATATATCGAGTTCCGCGCCGAACTGCCGAAGACGCCGGTCGGCAAAATCCTGCGGCGGGCGTTGCGGGGCTAGACGCGGCTTGAGCGATTGCATCGTCAGCGCCCACGCCGTGGATACAGGTACGCGTCCGGACCCGGCAGAGTTCATCCGGGCGAACATGCGGATCGCCGCAGTGCCTGCGGTTCCCGAAATCCGGCTTTACACTGCCCATCCCGGAAGCGGGCTCAGGCGGCTTGTCGAGTGGAACCAACACGGCATCGAGGAAGACGGACCTGAACCGGAGCCACCGTACTGGGCCTATGTCTGGGCCGGCGGCGCGGTGCTTGCCCGCTACATAATGGACCGGCCGGAGACCGTGGTCGGGCGTCGCGTGCTCGATCTCGGCGCCGGCTCGGGCCTTGTCGGCATCGCGGCGGCGAAAGCCGGAGCGAGCGAGGTCGTCGCGGCCGAAATCGATCGTAATGGCGTGGCCGCGCTCGGCCTCAATGCGACTGCGAACGGCGTCGCTATCATGATCATTGGCGAAGACATCACCGGCGGTCCGCCGCCACCAGTGGATATCGTGATGGTCGGCGACCTGTTTTACGCCCACGATCTCGCCGGCCGGGTCGTTCCCTTCCTCCAACGCTGCCTTGGAGCCGGCATCGCCGTGCTGATCGGCGATCCTGGCCGCGCCTATCTGCCCCGCTCGCGGCTTCGCCTGCTGGCCGAATACGAGGTGCCGGATGTCGGCGAAGGCAGGAATGCGGCGATGAAACCGAGCGGCGTGTTCTCGTTCGGACCAGCTAGAGTCTTCACGTTTTGACGGAAGCGTATCCGGCGTTTGTGAAGTAGTTTTTGCATTCGCCGGGTTCGATCGTCGCAACGAGGTGGCCGAT
>NZ_JAMYRY010000076.1:0-4417 GCF_040321655.1 Mesorhizobium sp. M0306
TGCCCAATTTGCGGCCAGACATTCGACAAGCGAAACCTTGTCGAAGTGCTGCATCATCACCTTCCCGAGCATGAGCCGTTCGCGATGGATAGGTGACGGAGGTCGAAGCCGACTCGGTTTTCCGCGAATTGGATAAAAAGTCCCGCCGCACATGCCAGGACGGCGGGATCCGATCAAGTGGCTTGCACCACGCTGGGGATGCGGGATGGGCCTGCCCGGTGCACGCGGACCGTCAGGGACTTTAGGCGCATCAGCTGCAATGCGTCCACCAACCGACGGTTGGAACGAAATTCGGCCACCGACGGATCGGTCATCCCGGATCGCTGTGGCCAGCAACTCGTGACAGGGACGCATCCCGGGTGAAAGCCTTTGTTAAAGAAACTAAGGAACGGTGGACGAGGAAGGCGGCAAGGTGACCATCGACGTGAGGCCGCCGGTGACGATCGACCTCGACAAGGCCAGGCTGGTTGAAAATACAGGCCGCCGAAGCGCAAGAGCCCCTGCGGGCCATGCAGGATTAGCTCTTTGTATGTAAAAAAGAGACATTGAACATTTTCCGGCAATCCTGGTTAGGATTGATGCCGCGCTATTTCTTCGACTTGTCCAGCAATGGAGAGACCCTCCCAGACCCTGAAGGTTCAGAGCTTCCGAACCTGGAATCTGCGGAGGACGAGGCAGCAAAAACGCTGCTTGAAATCGCAAGAGAAAAGCTGCCCGATGGCACCTATCACGAGGCTGGCATTCAAGTCGGCGATGAAGCAGGCAACCAGCTAGCCCAGATCGTGGTCAAATTCGAACTGAACCGCATAGTCCGCATCAGACAATGAATCGATGGGAACCTGATCGTCTTCACCTTGGTCACTCGAGCCACTTGTCCGATCACCCGCTCAGAAATTTCTATCAAGCATTCTGGTCTACCATTCCAGACGAAATCGTCGAGAGAACAAAGCAGAGGTCAGATGCGGCCTGCAGCTACCTTCGAAAGCTGCTTAGTCTATCATTAAAACGAACGCTGACGGATCAGCAAAAGTTGCTTAGGGGGCTTAAGAGGCGGCAAGGAGTGACCCTTATGCCAAATCACTGGTTCTCCCCTCCGGTCCCTGTCGGGACTGAGTCTCCAAGTATGACGAACCACGTCAACAACGCCGATGCAGCGGCTAAGGAACTCCTGAAGTGGACCAAACGTGGCCCTCAGTGGAATCTCGCG
Organism: Mesorhizobium sp. M0306; assembly: GCF_040321655.1. Classification (NCBI taxonomy): domain Bacteria; kingdom Pseudomonadati; phylum Pseudomonadota; class Alphaproteobacteria; order Hyphomicrobiales; family Phyllobacteriaceae; genus Mesorhizobium; species Mesorhizobium sp. M0306. Next base: position 1,208 of record NZ_JAMYRY010000076.1, read on the forward strand.
GTGCACGTCTGCGTCGCTGTGCTTGCCGACGAGATGGAGCCTGAGGAGGCCCGCAAGGCATTCCTGGCTGCCGCCAAGGAGCAGGGGATATTAGTCCCTCCATAAGGCGGGCCCGCCACTCGTGAGAAAGCCGGCGGACCCAACAGCGGCTGCATCCACGAAGAATTGACCGCTGCGATTTCTAAACTACCGAGGACCTGCGTTGTTCCATTATCGCGGACTACCACTGGGTGGTCGGCAGGCTCGTCCCGCCCTACATTCCCATCATGCCAACCCATTGGTTCGTCCCTCCGGTGTTCGTAAGGACTGAAGCCGGTGATCGGCGTAGCTGCAACAATGCGAGGGCAGCCCTTGAGCAGCTCAAGACGTGGACCCGGCGAGGACCTCGCTGGCACAAGGCTGTGACCCTCTGCCTGTCGGCTGTGGAGGGCGATCCGATTGACCCTCACGTGATACGAAAGGCATTTGAGGCTGCCGCTAAGGAGGCCAAAATGTACCTCTCCCCTGAGAATTAGGTACACGGTCAAGGGAGTGCGGGTGGATATAGTGGCAGCCGCCGAAGGGCTGCCCGTGCGGTTATGCCGGCTGGCATGAACGCGCTCTGGTGACTATCGTCCCACTGAGGGGAAACCATGCGCGCGGGCTCATTTGTGGCCTGTTTCCCTCGGGATGGGTCGCGCCTAGGCACGCGCGTCCTATGGCAGCTCGGCGTGGAAATGCCTCCTTGCAAGCCTTTGGCTCGCCCATGGCGTGCGTGGCATAGATCAGGCAGCGAATAGCGTGGCGCGGCGACGACCAAAGTAATCGGCCCCAAGCGTCGCCACCAAATTGGCGACTTGCAGAACAATGAGTACTGTGATGGCGGTTTTCACGGTCTTTCCCCCCGGGCCGGCGCGGCCCAGATTCAGTGCATCAATCCCACGAAATGCCCGCCACCGCCACTGGCACCCCCTACGTATACGCGCGGAGCTATGATTATGGGACGGAAGGCGACCCGAGCAGCAGGACGTGAAGGAAACGAAGGGGGCACGGGGGGCGTAAGTTGAACATCAACCGCGAGCAATCGGCCTTCATGTTCTCCATTGTATGGCTTAGACTCGCCGCATGGGACTATTGACTTTCAGCATCAACGTCACCCTGGACGGCTGCGTCGACCACCAGGAGGGAATTGCCGACGACGAGACGCACGCCTTCTTCACCCGCCTTATGGATGAGGGCGGAGCAATGCTGTGGGGTCGCGTCACCTACGAGATGATGGAGAGCTACTGGCCGGCAGTCGCCCGCGGCGACGAGGAGGCGCCGCCGGCGATACGCGAGTGGGCGGTCAAGCTGGAGGCCAAGCCGAAGTACGTAGTGTCATCGACGCGAAAGGCCTTCCCGTGGACCAACAGCCACCACATCGGCGGCGAACTGCGCAAGGGCGTGCAGAGGCTCAAGGACGCGACCCCGGCCGGCGTGCTCCTCGGTAGCGGCAAGCTCGCGACCGAGCTGGACCGGCTGGATCTAATCGACGAGTACAAGCTCCTCGTGCACCCGAGAATCGCGGGCCACGGCCCGACCCTCTACCAAAGCGGGCTGCCCAGCACGCGACGGCTCGAGCTGATCTCGGCCAAGCCGCTCCGCAGCGGCGCGGTCGCCATGCATTACCGGCGCGCGCGCTGACTCGGAGCAGGCTCAACGCGCCCAGGTCGGGGGCTTGCGCGTCGCAGGAGCGCCGCCGATTCAGTCGGCTTTGGTCGCCTGGCGTCCTGGATGAGAACAGATGCACCCAAGCGCAAGAAGCCCCTGCGGGACATGGTGGACTAGTATGGAAACGGGCCTTTGCTCTCGCAGCAAACATGAGGCACCGCTCCTGTGCCGCGACGGCAGCGCGTAGGCTTTGGCGCCGGCCACTTTCAGCCCCCTCGTTCAAAAGTTGGCTTCCAGCCGCGATTGCGCGCACGCTGCTGGCCTTCGTAGTCAGGAATGCATGTGAAGAACACCGGCCGGCGGTCACGGCCGGCAGCCCTGCAATCTGAGCAAACAAAAGCCCGACTAGGTCGTTATGCATTGAGCCGTGGTCACGGCCGAGCCTGTCACTCAGCGCCGGATATCGAGCCTCGTCGATTTGCAGCACATCGGATGGCCGCAATTGACATAGGCCGTCTCGCGGGCGGCCAGAGTGTCGGCAAGTGTTTTCTGAGGCATGCATGGCGATCTGTTGAAGGTGTCGCCGCACCGAATTTCACTGTCCGGTCTGTCGGCCGGATGCTAGTCGCTTCAGATCATTTCCACCATGCCGCCTTCACGATGCAGCATGGCGTCGAAAATGACGTCGAAAACGTTCCCGACCTCCTCTTCGATCTCATGTGCCTTGATGCCGCTCTCCTCAGCCGCTTTGAGAGCCTGGTCGGCAAGATCCCTAATGGCGAACGGATCGTTTGACCTTGCGTTAGGCAGATGCTCTGCCATCCATTTGTCGAAGAAGTTGATGCCGCGTGTGCTCATCCAGCCATAAGCTGGCGAATGGGATTAAGTTCCTTCTTCCCGAAAATCCTGCAGCGAGGCGTGCCAAAGGTCCTCCTCGCCCCTGAGACAGGTGTACGCCCTCGGCAAAGTTGCCGCGCAATCCGGGGCAGTCTTCGGTTATGTTTCCCTTTGACCCAACCCGGGTCGCGAGATCGACTGCCCGGAATTCAATGGAACTCCCCGCCCGCCTTGAGACAAACTTGCAAAACTGCGGCTCTTGCGGATGGATGATATGAGGTCGTCGACTCGGTCCACCGGCTCGGCCACCGGCTTTCTCGCATGCGATCGAGCCTCCAGCCGGTTGTCATAAATGCGCTTCAGCAAATCGCAGGCCACTTTGGCGCGCTGCCATGTCCGACCGACAAGTGAGCAGCCTCCTAAGCTTGCCGGGGCATTGTCGACCTCATCCCACACCATCCACGTGCCGGACGGCTCGGGGTGACAACGGAATCTAGATTGATCGTCTTCCATAGACGACTAACGAGAAAGCCACCTCTAGGTTCGATGTAAGGCGATAACGTGGTTAACGTGGCGCCGACCTTTTCTTCTACCCTTGGCTGCTTTCGGCTTTTCTTTGTTCCCGGTCCGCCGAGCGAACTCTTGGTCGGGGTTGCTTCTGACCTGCCACTGAATTTTCATCCGGCTGCAGTTAGAGCCTCGGCGGGTTTTACGCCGTATGGCGCGGGTTGAGCAACGGGTGAT
>NZ_JAMYRY010000077.1:0-3504 GCF_040321655.1 Mesorhizobium sp. M0306
CATCAATGCCCGTCGTGCCGCACCTGGCGCGCTTTGAGGCGGAACTCGGCATTCCTGTTATTTCCAGTACACAGGCGATGGCGTGGCACGCCCTCAAGCTCGCGGGTTACAGTAAGCCGATAGACGGCTACGGTCAGCTTCTGCAAGCCTCGCGGGGATGACAGGACAATTGGGTACTGCGGCAATTTGGAGGTTAAGCTTGATAAGCGCTACGCTTCACAGGATGTTTCACGGCAACGGGTGCGCCGCAGTCTTGGACATGCGCTGGTCGCACGTGAACTTTGTGCAAGCCATCTGACGTGTTGATTGCGGAAAATCGCGGGTCTTGCAGTGTCAATTTCTATGTCTGCGCCTATGAGAGCCGGCTCGGGAAAACTGGACAGGGGATTACGAGGTGGAATCTTTGCCTGAACGCGGCAGCCGGGAATAGGAGAGACCATGACGAAACGCCCCCGCCGTAACCACAGCCTGACTTCAAGGCCAAGGTGGCACTGCCGCGATCCGAGGCGAGAAGACCCTGATCGAGCTGTCGCACACATTCACCCCACCAGATCAAGCAGTGGAAGGACCTGCTTCTGGAGGGCGCGTTCGGAGTGTTCGGCGACGAGGCGAAGTCTGCGCCGGCGGCTTCGGCCGTGGATGTGAAAACGCTGCACGCCAAGATAGGTGAACTGGCGCTGGAGAACGACGTTTTAGCCGGCGCGCTCAAAAAGGCCGGGTTGCTGAGCGCAAGGAAATGATCGACCGCTGCCACGGTCTTTCGATCGCCCGTCAGGCCACCGCTCTCGGAATCAGCCGACGCAGCGTCTTTACATGGGGCGACCCGTTCCCGCCGCCGACCTGGCGCTGATGCGCCGATCGACGAATTGCATCCCGACTACCTTTCGCGGGAAGCCGGATGCTGCAGGCTCTCTTGAAGACGGATGGCCACAGCGTCGGCAGGCGTCACGTCGCCACGCTGGCGAAGAAGATAGAATCGGGGCGCTCTACCGCCGCCCGAACACCTCAAAGCCGGCGCCGGGGCACAAGATCTATCCGTATCTCCTGCGCAGCCTTCCCGTCACCCGGCCCGCCCAGGTCTGGGCGATGGACATCACATACATTCCGATGGCGCGGCTACGCCGCGTTCCGTCCTGGCGGCTGTCGATCACGCTGGAAAGGGCATTCTGGATCGAGGTCGGCATGGCAACCCGACATCTTCAACACCGACCAGGGTTCGCAGTTCACCTCCATCGACTTCATCAAGATGGTGAAGGACACCGAAATCGCCATCTCCATGGACGGCAAGGGGCGCGTGGCGCGACAACGTCTTCGTCGAGCGGCTATGGAGAACCCATCAAATACGAGGAGGTTTACTGGGCGGATTCAACGGTCGTCGCAACACCTGGCCGAAGGAGGTTGCGATGGGCATCCAAAAGCGACGATCACACCAGTCCGGACGAGCGCCGTTGCCGTCACCGGGACGGCCGCCAGTAGCGGGGCGATCTAAACTCCAGTGATTCTGGTTGGGATTGCGCAGGAATGACCAGCGAGGATGCTGCGGTGACGGGTGGCATGTCGCAGCCAGTGGGAACCAGATTGTTCCGACAGGCGGGCCGCATGCCACCAGCGATGTTCAGATCTTCCACCAAGCCGCCGTCCTGGCGGTATCTCTCGTTCGGGGAACGCGAGGAGATCGCACTGCTTCGCGTTCAGGGTCTTTCGAGACGCGAGATCGGCAGTCGCCCTGGCCGATCCGCCTCGACAATCTCCCGCGAGCTACGACGCAACGCCGCGACGCGCAGCTGCGGCCTGGAGTATCGTGCGTCGACTGCTCAATGGCACGCTAAGCGATCGGCCCGTCGGCCCAAACCCGACCAAGCTTGCGCTCAACATCACCTTGCGCACTTATGTTGAGCAGCGACTGGCGGGCGTCATCATGACCCCGAGTGGCGCTGCCGTTCCTGGTCCCTCCGTTCGTGGAAGGGCCGCCGGCATGGCCCGCGAAAGGATCTGCGGTGGGCAAAAATCGCCCGACGCTTGCCGACCGACTTCCTGGACGAACCTCGATGCGCATCAGCCACGAAGCCATCTACCAGGCCCTCTTCGTTCAGGGCCGGGGAGCGCTACGCTGGGAACTGTCGCCCTGCTTGGGAACGGGGCGCGTGTTGCGAGTCCCCAGGGCGCGTGTACGCCGGCGCGGCAAGAGCTTTGTCTCGCTGGAGACTTGATCAATGCCCCGCTGAAGCGGCCGATCGCGCGGTGGCTGGTCACCGGGAGAGAGACCTCATCCTCGGTCTTGGCAGTTCGGCGATCGGCACGCTGGTCGAGCGTACGACGCGCTCAACGATGCTATTCCATCTCCCCGGCTTGCGGAGCATGGCGAAACTCCGTGCATGAAGAATGGATCCGCTCTCGCGAGACACGGAGCTGAAGCCGTGCGCGACGCTATTACGCGCACCATCATCACCGTGCCTGAAGAACTGCGCCGTTCGCTTACTTGGGTGCGTATTTCAGACGATCGTGAGCACGGATTTCACCGCATCGTGAGCACGGATTTCACGGGATCATGAGCAACGATTTCGCGGGATCGTGAGCAGCTTTTCGAAGGTGCTGGACGCTTCGGCCGACAACTCAGCCAGTCTACAGGATGCCTCGTTCAAAACGAGGAAGCCTGATGCCAACCCAGAGATTGTCGATGCGCCGGATCAGAGAAGTTTTACGTCTAAGACATGTTCAAGGACTGACCGAGCGCGTCATCGCGCGCACGCTCGGGGTCAGCAATGGCGTCGTCCACGGTTATTTGCGACGCGCCCGTCTTGCCGGGCTGAACTGGCCGCTGCCCGAAGGGATGGATGACGAAGGCCTTGAGCTGCTGCTCTTCCCAGCGCCGAAGGCGGCCTCGCAAAGCCTTCGGCGGCCGGTGCCATTGGAGCTATGTGGAGAAGGAGTTGCGCCGGCGCGGCGTAACGCGGGTGCTGCTGTGGGAAGAGTATCGTGCCGCCAATCCCGACGGTTTTGGCTATACGTGGTTTTGCACGACCTTCGAGGCCCGGAAAGGGCGGGCGCGCCCGACGATGCGCCAGACCCACCTGGGCGGCGAGAAGGTGTTCGTCGATTTCGCCGGCGACACCATCGACATCTTCGACCCCATCACCGGCGAAGCGCACGCCATGAAGCTGTTCGTCGCAGCGATGGGCGCCTCGAACTATACCTACGCCGAGGCGTGCCCGAGCGAGAGCCTGCCCGACTGGATCGGCGTGCATACAGATCTTTTCGCCTTTCTGGGCGGCGTGCCGAAGTTCCTGATCTGCGATAATCTCAAGGCCGCCGTCACCAACCCCGATCGCTACGACCCCGATCTCAACCGGACCTATGCGGAGATGGCGAGCCATTACGGCACCGCAGTTCTCGCAGCCAGGCCGAGACGCCCGAAGGATAAGGCAATTGTTTCATAGTGAGTCCTGTTCGGTTGATGGCACGGTAATTGAGGCACGGCGGGCGGGAACGGCGTTTCGGCCCGGG
>NZ_JAMYRY010000078.1:0-3490 GCF_040321655.1 Mesorhizobium sp. M0306
CTCTGCGCGAACTCCACTACGTCACCCATTATGACTCGGAGTGATCGGCGCCGGCGCGCCGACGAACGAGAGACTAACCATCAAGACGATTTCGGGAAAGGTGCCTTGGCGCACCGCTTACCCTGCAGGCAGGTCGTCTCGTCCTGATCGACCGTAATGCGATGACGTCCTGCCCAAGGCGCCGCCGCAAGTTGGGCGAAGACGCGATGAGCAGGATCGTGCGGGGCAGCATCGGCAGGCCGCTCGGCCAGCCTGTTCGTCTGCACCCGCACGAGGAAGCTGGTGCCAAGGTCCTGCGCGGTGCAATAGAGCTCGTAGATGTCGCTCTCTCGGTCACCAACATGCACGCAGCGCTCGGCTGCGCCAACGAGCGCGATGGACTGGCGCAGGTTCTCCAGCCAGCGGTAGCTCTCTTTCGTCTCGATCGGCACGCGCGTGGGATTGATGTGCCGCTTGAGCGCGAGCGTTCCCTTGAATTTCGTTCGTGTCCAGAACTTCACCGCCGTCAGACCGAGGGGTGTGCCGGTGAGGGTGACGGCCCAGGCTCGAATGCATCAGCACCCCGCACAAAGTCAGCACGTTGGGCTGCCCGGCCTTGTAGCGCCCGGCGTTGATGGTCTTGGTGAAGCCGATTTTGCCCGGCTGCGCGCGGCTGTAGAAAATTCCGTCGTGTCCTGCAGGATAAGGATCGGACCTTCGCTCGCCGCAATGCGCGCCGCGGTCGCGGCGAAATGGCCTGCCAGAACGCTATGTTCGGTCACACGCGGGTTGTCAAAGAAGCGGTAGGCCGCCTTCGCCGCCGCCCAGTCGCCGCAGGCTGCCGGGATTGGCTTGCCCGGCGCAGCTGACATCTGATCCAGCAACCGTCGCAGCCGACGGGCCAGACGCTTGTCGGGAAGGGCCGCCGCAGAAAGCTCTTCCTCCTGCCAAGCGGCTTCGCTGCTGCCGTTCTTGTCTCGCATCCGTGACGCCCCCGTGATTCGGCGTAACGGACAGAATCACGGCAGATTCATACGGGGCAGTAGGCCCGCCGACGATGTGGGTTGTTGATTTCCGTTGAGAGCTGACCCGGGATTTTCGCCGAGAAGTGACCCGCCTTTATGTATGGTTTGGGTCTCAGGTTTTGGTCAAAGGGGGCGGCTTTTTCCTTCTTGCTCGTTGTGGTCTGGGCGGAGCTGTTTTTGAAGCGGAAGCTATCGTTTCCAGTCTCCAGGATGTGGCAGTGATGGGTGAGCCGGTCGAGCAGCGCCGTGGTCATCTTGGCGTCGCCGAAGACGGTTGCCCATTCGCTGAAGCTCAGATTGGTGGTGATGACGACGCTGGTGCGTTCGTAGAGCGTGCTCAGGAGATGGAACAGCAGCGCACCGCCTGAGGCACTGAACGGCAGGTATCCGAGTTCATCGAGGATTACGAGATCGGAATGGGCGAGCCGGTTGGCGATCTGGCCGGCCTTTCCCTGGGATTTCTCCTGCTCGAGCGCGTTGACGAGTTCGACAGTTGAGAAGAAGCGGATACGTTTGCGATGGTGCTCGATCGCCTGCACGCCGAGCGCGGTGGCGATGTGGGTCTTGCCTGTTCCGGGGCCGCCGACGAGCACGACGTTGTTGGCCTGGTCCATGAACTCACAGCGATGGAGCTGCCGCACGAGGGCCTCGCTGCTGGCAAAGTCGAAGCCGGCCAGATCGCGATAGACGGGAAAGCGGGCAGCCTTGAGCTGATGGGCCACAGACCTGACCTCCCGCTCGGCCATCTCGGCCTTCAGGAGTTGCGACAGGATCGGAACGGCGGCCTCGAAAGCGGGAGATCCCTGTTCGGTGAGTTCGGCGACGGCCTGCGCCATGCCGTGCATCTTCAGGCTTCTGAGCATGATGACGACGACGGCGCTTGCGGGGTCATGACGCATGGCGCACCTCCCTGGCCTGGCGCAGGGCGTCGTAGCGCTCGACATCGGCCTTCGGCTCCTTGGCCAGGCTCAACGCCTGCGGTGCATCCACGACTGAGGCCGAGAGCGGCTTGCCGTCGATCAGCCTGTGCAGGAGATTGAGGATATGGGTCTTGGTGGGACGCCGGCCTCGAGTGCCATCTCCACTGCCGTCAGCACGGCCTGTTCGTCATGCTGCAGGACAAGCGACAGGATCTCGACCATCTCTCGGTCGCCGCCGGGCTTCCTGAGGAGATGCTGTTGCAGTCGCTTGAAGGCATCGGGCAGTTCGGTGAAGGGCGCGCCGTTGCGCAAGGCTCCCGGCTTGCGCTGGATGACCGCCAGATAATGCCGCGAATCATAGACGGTCTGGCCAAGACGGTCGTGCGACCGCTCGATGATGCGGCGGTGCTCGCAGATGAGCTGCCCTTCGGCGGCAACCACAATCCGCTCCGGATAGACCCTGAGGCTGACCGGCCGGTTGGCGAAGGACGCCGGCACGCTGTAGCGGTTGCGCTCCAGATGGACCAGGCAGGTCGGAGAGACCCGCTTGGTGTATTCGACGAAACCGTCGAAGAGCCGAGACACCGGCATCAGGAACCGGGCTTCCTCGGCCCGGATGTCCTCGATTGTTCCGGGTCGGAGGCCGTGGGGAATCTGTTGCCACAGTTCCCGGCACCGCTGCTCAAGCCAGTCGTTCAGCGCCTCCAGCGATGGAAAGCGCGGCATGGGTTGCCATAGCCGGTGGCGGGAATCCTGGACGTTCTTCTCGACCTGACCCTTCTCCCAGCCCGCAGCGGCACGAAGGTGCCGCGACCGCTCGTTTGCATCTCGGGTTGACGATCCCCTTTCCAGGCACGCGCAAAGGCGGCAACCCGGCCATAAGAACCGTCGTAGCCGAGGCTCATCAGGTCGGCGTGGAACTGCTTGATCGTGCGCTTCTGCTTGCGCGGCCTGTTCGCCTCAGTCCTCAGCCAGGCCGCCAGCCGCTCCGCATAAATGTCCAGTTTGCTCGGCCGATCCGGAACCTTGAAGCGAGGCTCGACCTCACCCGATCGCAGGTATTTGCGGATCGTGTTCCGCGACAATCCCGTGCGGCGTGAAATCTCCCGGATCGAAAGCTCGTCTCGCAGATGCCAGCGTCGGATCACGCTCAGTAACCCCATGTCTATCACTCCAAAATCCCCTGCACTCATCAAGCAGGGGCAGGTTCAAACATGGGTCACTTCTCGATGGAAAAATCCCTCAATCCCGGATCAGTTCTCGGTGGAAATCAACACTCCAGTGGAAGACTGGCCAAAGCCGGGCGCTCGACTGTCTCGAAGAGCTGCCGGCGACTGACGCCCAGCCGGCGCATGACGTGGTCGTTGATGCGATCGAGCGCCTGGGCAATGGCGGCATTGGCCTCAGCCAGCGAGAAGAAGGTCTGTAGCCGCCCCAGAATGCATGACTGGGCGAAACGCACGCCGTTCTCGACTTTCGATTTGGATAAAGCCGTCAACTGCAGCCCGTGTGGGGACGACCGGCCTCACGGTCCGCATTACTCACCCATTCCACCCGCTTAAAGGC
>NZ_JAMYRY010000079.1:0-3477 GCF_040321655.1 Mesorhizobium sp. M0306
GTTGGCCGCGTGACAGTGAGCTATGCTGGAGATTGGGGTGACGAGGCTGATCAAGCCTTCCAACAGTACCAGCCTGATCAATTACAGCGAGAGCTACCGGTCCGGAGATCGCATCAGCGCCTCTGTCGTCAAGAGAGCTGTTCTGCTTGACCCCAGCCATGGAGCTCAACGCCCCGCGTCGGAGCGCTCCCTGCTTCTGAAGGAAGCCATTAGGTCCGCTCGGGCTTGATCGGAGGCTTGGCTGATGGACGTCGTGGTTGCTTCGCTCAGTTGCCGCCCCATGGCGCGGCTTTGCGGATTATCAGTCCTCTGCCTCTTCGCCGGTCTCAACAGCGCTGTGTAATGTTCATTGTTTATGATGACGCCCCCGCTGTTCACGAGGTTGCTCCTGTCAAGTGTACTCGTCAGTCCGTCCTGGGCCTCACGCTTCTTGCCCAAGTGCCGTTCAAACGGCGCTGGCGCGACTTGTTGAGCTCGAGAGATGGGTCCCTGCTCTCCTGCGTGGCCATGAGCTTGTGCCGCGGTCTGCGCAGCGGCGTCCCCAATGGCACGAGCCTCCATGCCGACTGCGTCTTCCGGACGAGCAGCAAGGGCAATTTCGCGCCCGAGTGCGAACTTCCGGACATGAGTTAGTGCACTGATGTCAGCGGTTTTCATATAGCGCTTGGCATCTTCATCCAGCGACCGCTCGTGAAGCCGATCCGCAATCCCCGGCTTTTTGTTTTCAACCAAGCATTGACTGAAACGTCTAAGAGCAGACCCATAGACCTCAACGGTACGGGGTTTCGGCCCGGTCGGCGCTGCCTCGTACGCTTTGATGAGAGCCGCTGTGTACTCTCTGATGAGCACGGCGTCGGCAGGGTGGGGATTCAGGGCAGGGCGGCCCACCACTGGCGCTCCGCCCGCCCACGTCTTGAGACGACCCAGTGACCCAGCCACGGCCGAGGGGCCGCCACCCCAGATCTCGTACTCCTTGCGATCCCGATCCAGCGACGAATCGTGAAGCCGATCCGCAATCCCCGGCTTGTTATTTTCAACGAGCCAATGACCAAAGCCGAAAAGAATATCTACATGGCGCTTGACCGTGATCTCCCCGACCTTACCGGCATAGAGTGCTGACCTCAGCCCTTCGACAAGGGTCGCATCGTTGGAATAAAGAGGACCCTTGTCGGGACCGGAGACCACTTTTGGGCGATCTGGCTGCACCGCCGCCGGCACAGAACGAGCATGGTCACGCAACTCGGACGGTGCGGGGGGATTCAGATCAACCACTGACGAATCCGGCGCATCATGATGGCGCGCCGTTGAGTGACCCGGCTGCAGCACCGAGGCACCCAGCATCGACCCACTGCCTCCGGTATGCGGTGCCAGGTGCTCGTCCCCCAGCATCATGGGCTGCGCCTCCCATGGCAATGCACCCACTTGATGGGTGGGGGCCTGCATCAGCACGCGAGCGCCTGAATTGCCGATCTCGCTCAGCTGCGGCTCAGTGGCAACGTCCTGCAGACGACTGTTCGGGGTCCTTTGCCTCTTCGCTGGTCTCAACTCCGCTGTATCATGCTCACGGTTGATGAGGACCTCCTCGCTTGGTAGCTGGTTGCTCCTGTCCTGTGCAGCGATCCGCTCGTCCGGCGCGCGCTGGTCGCCGTCGCGCCAGCTCAGGGGACGAAAGGACCCTGCGGGATCCGAGGCTTGGTGATGGGGCCCAGTTGGCACGAAAGACGATGCCAGAACAGCGTCGTCTTCATTAGCTTTCCCAGGGGGGAGATACTCTGGCCAACTGTATTCCTCCTGCGGCCCGCTGCGCTGCGCAGCGGCGTCCCCCTTGCTCTCAAGACTTTGAAATTTAAATGGGTCCCCGGGAGCAACGTCTGGCGCTGACTGGCCGAGCCGCTTGATCTGCTGGTGAAACGTCCCAACGGGGCTTTCCTTAACCGCGTCTCGGGCCTGTCGGTCCATGAGTTCAAAGTTCGTAAGATTATTTGCCGTTCCGAATGTATTGTCACCCCTGAGGCGGGTTTGTAGTGCCTGCCGATTGACGACGAGGTTGTTGAGGTTCAGGTTATCTGGCTGCGATTGCAATCGCCCAACCAGCGCCCGCGTGCCGTCCACCACGTAGACTCCGCAATCCACCACGTTGCTCTGCTGGGCGATGCGGGATACGCCCACGCGGGTCTCCAGGCTGGCGCCCAGATTTTCTGCGAGCTCTTTTGCAAGCGTGTCATTGCATCCGTTGTAGGAGTCATAATGATAGGCAACCGGCCGTTCCCGGTCGCTGCGATCAACGAACAGCAGCGACCAATGGGTGCCGCGCTCCGCAAGAGTCTTACCGCCATCGCTCACTGGCACGAACAGGAAGTCGGCTGTGTCGTTACCGTTCTGATGGACGATGCGCTGGAATGCGCTTAGCATGACGCTCTCGGAGCCCAAGCGCAGATGATAATTGGCTACGAGGGGATCCACGAACCGCGTCCGGGCGGCGAGATCTGGATTGTTCCCCTGCAACTCCTGCTCCAGGAGTTGGTAATCCCTCTGGATATGTTCGTCGCCTAGCCATTCCAATGCGCCGAGCACCCGCCCGTCTTTAGCTTTCCCAGGGGGCCTCTCTGGCCGACCCAATGCCTCCTGCGTCCCGCTGCGCTGCGCAGCGGCGTCCCCAATGGCACGAGCCTCCATGCCGACTGCGTCTTCCGGACGAGCAGCAAGGGCAATTTCGCGCCCGGGTGCCAACTTCCGGAGATGAGCTAGTGCACTGATCCTCCGGTTACCACCGGAGTTCACATAGCGCTTGGCATCTTCATCCAGCGACCCCTCGTGAAGCCGATCCGCAATCCCCGGCTTTTTGTTTTCATGCAGGTATTCACTGAAACGTATAAGAGTAGATCCATAGACCTGAATGGTACCGCGATTCGGCCCGGTCGCAGGCGCTTCTTTGTACTCTTTGATGAGAGCCGCTGTGTAATCTCTGATGAGCGCGGCGTCGGCAGGGTAGGGATTCCGGACAGGGCGGTCGACCACTGGCGCTCCGCCCGCCAACGTCTTGAGACGACCCAGTGCTCTAGCCACGATCGAGGGGCCACCCCTGCTCTCGTACTCCGAGGGGCCACCCCTGCTCTCGTACTCCTTGCGATCCTGATCCAGCGACGATTCGTCAAGCCGAGCAGCAAATCCCGGCCTGTTATTGTCAAAGAGCCAACGACCAAAGCCGAGAAGAGAATTTACATGGCGCTTGACCGTGCTCTCCTTGACCTTACCCGCGTAAGCTGACCTCAGCCCTTCGACAACGGTCGCATCGTTGGAATAGAGGGGACCCTTGTCGCGACCGGAGACCCCTATTGGAGGATCTGGCTGCACCGCCGCCGGCACAGAACGAGCATGGTCACGCAACTCGGACGGTGCGGGGGGATTCAGATCAACCACTGACGAATCCGGCGCATGATGATGGCGCGCCGTTGAGTGACCCGGCTGCAGCACCGA
>NZ_JAMYRY010000080.1:0-3336 GCF_040321655.1 Mesorhizobium sp. M0306
TAAAGCCGTCAACTGCAGCCCGTGTGGGGACGACCGGCCTCACGGTCCGCATTACTCACCCATTCCACCCGCTTAAAGGCCAGAGCTTCGAGATGATCAGCCGCAGCCCGCATTGGGGCGAGGACCGGGTGATTTACCGGGCGGCGGACGGGAGCTTACCCACGATTGCCGCCGCAATGACGGACATGGAGCAGCCTGACGCATTCCGGCGCGTCGCCGCCGGGCGCGCGGCCTTCCGGACATCCGACCTATTGGATCTGCTGACGCTGCTGGATCGGATCTCTGCGCCGGCGGAGGCGGAGGATGCGTAAGGTTAAATACGCCGCTTGTGTAAGGCAAATTACGCCGCACCGCTTGCTTGCGCACCGGAGCTATGCCCGCAATTGCAGGACTTATCCCGGGCATCGCGGATCTTCCTTGTTTGACGTCTCATCAAGTAAGGCGTATTTATATTTACGAATCAGTTTGGACGATGGGCATGGCGAAGCCAAAGCCAAGACGACGCGACCCAAAGGCCGAGGCCTTGGCCCGCGACGGCGCGCTCAACCCCCACCCCGAGGCCGTGAGCGACACGCTGTTTGCCGCCAATCCCTTCTTCGATGCCAGGGACCTTGTGCAGGTCCGCTACGAGATGGTGCGCCGCCATCAGGCCGATCGCGTGCCGATCAGCGACGTCGCCAGCGCCTTCGGGGTCTCGCGGCCGACCTTCTACAAAGCTCAGAGCGCCTTGGCCGACCAGGGCCTCGCCGGGCTGGTGCCCCAGCAGCGGGGGCCAAAGGGCGGCCACAAGATCTCTGCCGAGGTCCTCACCTACATCGACCAACTCAGGGCGACGCGGCCCGACCTCACCGTGCCGCAATGTATCGACGCGATCGCCACACGCTTTGGCGTCAGGGTGCACCGGCGAAGTCTGGAGCGGGCCATGGCGCCCAAAAAAAAACGACTCGATCTGCCCTAACCGTCCGCGCGACCAGCCTCGTCGGCACATACGAACAACTGCGCACCGCGGTGCTCAGCGCCCAGCTGATTACTGGATCAGGGCTGCTCACGCTGCGCCGTCAGGGCATGGTCGCCTGGATCAAGGCCGCATCGACAGCACCCAACTTTACGCCGCCTTGCCCGGTACATCGCCCCCCGTCGGCAGGCGCGATCGCCACCAGCGAGCTCACCCTCATCCTTGCCAGCCTTGTTGTCACGCTAACCGCGGAGCCAGCACATGCCTGACCTCAAAGTCACCGCCGATCACCTGCGGCGCGACGCCTACCTCTACATCCGTCAGTCTACGCTGCGACAGGTCGCCGAGAACGGCGAGAGCACGCAGCGACAGTATGGGCTGCGTGATCGCGCCATTGCCGCCGGTTGGCCGGCCGAACGCATCCACGTGATCGACTGCGACCTGGGCAAATCGGGATCCAGCGCCGTTGCCCGCGACGGCTTCCAGGAACTGGTCAGCGAAGTAGCCCTCGCCAAGGCCGGCGTCGTCATGGGGCTGGAGGTCTCGCGCCTGGCCCGCAACTCCGCCGACTGGCACCGGCTGCTTGAGCTGTGCGCCGTGACCAGCACCCTCATCCTCGATGAGGATGGCGTCTACGACCCGGCCAGCTTCAACGACAGACTTCTTTTGGGTTTGAAAGGAACGATGTCGGAAGCGGAGTTGCACTTCCTCAAGGCGCGCATGCGCGGCGGCCAACTCAACAAGGCAAGCCGCGGCGATCTGAAGATAGGGCCGCCCGTGGGCCTGGTCTACTTGCCCGATGGCACCCTCGCACTCGACCCGGACGCCGAGGTGCAGGCCGCGCTCCGCATGGTGTTCACGACCTTCGAGCGCCTGGGCAGCGCAACCAGAACCGTCAAGTTCTTCCTCGACGAAGGCATCCTGTTCCCGCGACGACTGCGCAAGGGACCGCACAAAGGCGAACTCATGTGGGCGCCGCCACGGCACGCCCGCATCCTCCAGGTCCTGCATAATCCGAGATATGCCGGCGCCTTCGTCTACGGTCGAACACGTGGACGGCCCCGGCCGGGCGGCGGCGTCTCGCAGATCAAGGTTGGTATGGCTGACTGGCGGTTCGTCATGCCCGACCTGCATCCGGGCTATATCGACTGGGAGCGCTTCAAGGCCAACCAGGAGCGTCTCGCCACCAATGCACAAGCCTATGGAATGCAGCGCCGCGCCGGGCCGGCCCGCGAAGGATCCGCCTTGCTCCAGGGCAGAGTTCTCTGCGGCCTTTGCGGCGGGCGCATGGGCGTCCATTACAGCCAGGAGCACGGTCAGCCTGTCCCGACCTATATCTGCCAGGAGACCGCCACCCGCCGTGGCGGCAAGGTCTGCCAGTCCGTTCCCGGCAAAGTCGTCGACCCGGCGGTGGGTGCATTGCTTGTCGAGCTCCGGCGGTGGGTGCATTGCTTGTCGAGCTGATGACGCCGATGACCCTTGAGGTCACCCTGGCGGTGCAGCGCGAGCTTGAGGCACGCGCCGCCGAGATGGACACGTTGCGCCGACAACACATCGAGCGGACGCGTCATGACGCTGAGCTCGCCCGGCGCCGCTACATGAAGGTCGATCCCGACAATCGCCTCGTTGCCGACACTCTCGAGGCCGAGTGGAACGAGAAGCTGCGGCTTCACACCGACGTCGTCGAGGACTATGAACGACGCGCGCCCGAGGAAGCCGCTGCCCTCGATGCCGAGACGCAGCAACGCGTCCGCGATCTTGCCGAGCAGTTCCCGCGGATCTGGAGCGATGCCCGCATCGACGTCCGCGAGCGCAAGCGCATCCTGCGGCTGCTGGTCGCCGACGTCACCCTGGTCAAGGCCGAGATGATTACCGCAAACGTGCGACTATCCGGCGGGGCGACCCGCACCTTGACGCTGGAGCGGCCCCTGCCGATCGCCCAGATACGCAAGTTCAAGTCGGATCTGGTCGCTGAGGTCGACCGCTTGCTCGACCGTCATTGCGATCGTGA
The DNA here is from genome assembly GCF_040321655.1 of Mesorhizobium sp. M0306. NCBI lineage: Bacteria > Pseudomonadati > Pseudomonadota > Alphaproteobacteria > Hyphomicrobiales > Phyllobacteriaceae > Mesorhizobium > Mesorhizobium sp. M0306. The sequence goes on from NZ_JAMYRY010000080.1 coordinate 2,967, forward strand.
GATCGCCGATATCCTCAATGAACGCGGCCTGCGGAGCTGGGAAGGCAAGCCGTTCAATCTCAAGAAGATCGGCTTCATCCGCGGAGCCTATAACCTGTCCAGCCGCCGCCAGCGCCTGCGGGATTGTGGTATGCTCACCACCCAGGAAGTGGCCGAGCGCTTCGCTATCGCCGAGACCACCGTGCATCAATGGGGGCGCCAGGGCCTCATCACCAAAGTCTACAGCGACAATCTCAACCGTGGTCTGTGGGACATTCCTCATGACCTCGAGATCGTCAAAGGCCGCCCGGGCCGAAACGCCGTTCCCGCCCGCCGTGCCTCAATTACCGTGCCATCAACCGAACAGGACTCACTATGAAACAATTGCCTT
>NZ_JAMYRY010000081.1:0-3232 GCF_040321655.1 Mesorhizobium sp. M0306
TCGTTGCGACGATCGAACCCGGCGAATGCAAAAACTACTTCACAAACGCCGGATACGCTTCCGTCAAAACGTGAAAGACTCTAGGATCCATGCCGTTACCTTCGAGCGTCACAGCCTCTGCTGAACATCGCCGCACTTACCGAGGCGCTTGCCGCCCCTCACCCTGCCCAGTCTACCTCGAGCATCCCCAGCCGCTGGTAAAGCCTGACCGCGGCGGCGTTCTCGACAGTATTGGTCTTGAGGTCGACATGCGCCGCGCCCCTTGCCTGAAACACCGCAAACGCGTGCCGCATCAGCGCCTCGGCAATGCCCTTGCCGCGCGCCTCGGGATGGACGGCAAGGTCCTTGACGAAAGCCCGCGTCCAGCAGAGCGCCGCGCCCGCCAGCCGGCCCTTGCGATCGATAACCACGAAACACAAAGCCGGGTCGAATTCCGCGTCGCCCGAAATACGCGGCCACCATTCGTCGAACGGCCCGTCGGCGCCGTCGTCGAACACCGCGGTCAAAAGCGCATGCAGTGCGAGCGCATCGGCGGCTTCGAAGCCGCGCATGAAAAAACCTTCTGGCCAGCGCGGCGCCAGAAGCGTGTCGTCGAGGATCTTGCGCAGGCGGATGTCGTTCGGCGCCGGTGGGCGCGGCTCAGGCATCGGGCTGCATGCGGCGGCGCAGGCTGTCGCTGCCGAGGCCGGTTTCGCCCAGCATCCCCTTACGCTTGGCGTCATAGTAATAGCCGCTCTGGTAGAGCCGGTCGGCGCGCTTGGGGTTACCGCCTGAGACCAGCCAGGCGCCGCGCAGATATTTCACCGCGTATTTCAGATTGGTCTCGGCGTCGAACAGGCCGCTTGCCGGCCCGTCATAGCCCATGCCGCGCGCCGTCGCGTGCTTGATCTGCATCAGCCCCCAATGGCCGCGATTATAGGCCTTCGGGTTGAACGTGCTCTCGCGGTTGACGACGCTGCGCACCAGGTCGACCGGCACCTGGTAGAGCGCGGAATATTTCTCGATCAGCCGCTCGATCTCGCTGCGGCCGCCGGCATTCGACTGGCCCTCGGTGGGGTCGATCGCGGCCAGAACGGCCGGGTTCTGCGGCACCGTGTAAGCGACCGGCTGAACGCCGGGCATGGCGGCGGTCTGTTCGGTGACCGGCATGGCGACGGCGGCCGTCGCGGCGGCTGGCTGGGCATTGGCGGTCATGACGGCGGGGGTAGTTGCCGCCAGCGGTGTCGGCCCGGCAAAGGCGGCGGCGGGCTCGACCGGCAGCGCCGCCGTCTGGGCGACGCCGGACGGTTCCGGCAGCACCGAAACCGTGTCGGGCAGCGCCAGCGTGAAGCCGGCATCGGTGTTGGCCGCATTTTCGGTGAAGGCCGGCGCCGGGGTCACCGGCGAAGTCGAGGTGCAACCGCTGAGAGCGGCGACGGCCAACACCGCCGCTAGGACGGGAAAGAGGAATTTTGCTGGCAAGCGGCGCTCGGGTCCGGTTCGTCGGGTGTTAAGAAAGTCCTTACACCAGCATCTTTCCCCCGGCAATCCGCGGTAGACGGTGGTTTTCGGGTGGCGAGCCGGGCCGGGAAATGCGATATTGTTCTGGATTTGTACTTCGAAGGATTCCGGAAAGGAGCACGCCATGGACGCCTCTCATGCCACCGCCGGCCACGCGGTCTTCGAGACCGTGCTCGGCTTCATGGGCATCGCCTGGAGCGATGCCGGGCTGACCCGGCTCTGCCTGCCGCAGCGCAATCGCGACGCGGTGGAGCGCCGGCTGCTGCGCCATGCCTCACACGTCGAACAAGCCGCCAAGCCCGAACCGCAATGGATTGCCGAGCTGATCGCCTCGATCAAGGCCTATGCCGCCGGCGAGGACATCGATTTCTCCAACGTGCCGGTCGATCTCAGCGGCGTCGACGAGTTCCGCCTGGCGATCTATGACGCGGCGCGAAAGCTCGGCTTCGGCGAAACCACCACCTATGGCGAACTGGCCAAACGCGCCGGCCATGCCGGGCTCGCGCGTGAAACGGGCGCCGCACTCGGCGCCAACCCGGTGCCGCTGGTCATTCCCTGTCACCGCATCCTTGCCGCCGGCGGCAAGATCGGCGGCTTTTCCGCCCCCGGCGGCTCGGCTACCAAGGAAAAGATGCTGGCAATGGAAGGCGTACGCGTCGGCCCGCCGCCGCCCGCGCAGGTGTCGTTCGGGTTTTAGGTGTGCTGATATTCAGATGAGGCCGGCACCCAGCGCACCATCTCGACCAGCCTAATCCGGAAGCAGGCGCCGGCGGAAGCGCCGATCGATCTCCACCCGCTTGCATTTATAGACGGTGCAGGAATTCGTGTCGGCGCTCGGCACCGAGGCCCGCGCCCTGACCTCGCCGATGTCGCAGAATTGCTGGCTCCGCACATAGCGGTCGTAGAGCGCCAGCCCCGGCACGCGCGCCGATCTGTAGCGCAGGATGACCGCGCCCTCGCGCGCGATCGTCGCCTGCACCTTGCCGCAGCTCATGCGCGTCGGGTCGTAACGCGAGACCGCCTGCGCCTCGGCGGCCACCAGCGTCAGGCAAGCGGCAAGCAGAACGATTTTCATGGCCCCTCTCCCCAAAACCCGGTCGCGCCCGAAGCCCGCGCGATCCTCCCGCGTCAGGCGCGCAACGACGACGCTCTCACGCGATTGGGGCGGCCGTTGGGCAGCGTTGCCGCCGCGCCATTTTCCGCCCCGTCTTGTTTTTCGCGCGAAAGCATATTATATGCGGTGCATTGATATTTCGGCCGATCGATCCGGGCCTCGCGATATTCGCGTTTGCTGACGTTCTATCTCCAAAATCTCGATACAAACCGGCTGGGTTTCGGTCCAGTCAAACTAAAGCAAACGTAAAGGACTATCGAAATGGCAACAGGTACGGTCAAGTGGTTTAATTCCACCAAGGGTTTCGGCTTCATTCAGCCTGACAGCGGCGGCGCGGACGTTTTCGTTCACATCTCCGCAGTCGAGCGCGCTGGACTGTCGACCCTGGTCGAAGGCCAGAAGATCAACTTCGAGATCGAGCAGGACCGCCGCACTGGCAAGTCGTCCGCTGGATCTCTGAGCAAGGCAGCCTGATTTTGCGAATGGCGCGCGCCGGGCGATAGCCCGGGGCGGGCCGGAAGTGAGGGATGTACTGACAGGAGCGCGCGTAGCGCGCCGGAGCGACAGCGCCCGGCAAACCGCAGCAGCCGGTTTGGGCCGGCGCGGCCAAAACGCTGC
>NZ_JAMYRY010000082.1:0-3008 GCF_040321655.1 Mesorhizobium sp. M0306
ATTGCCAATGGCTGGCCAAACAGCGATATCGACGCCCTCATGCCATGGAATTACCAGCGCTGAACGGCCTCAGCTGCCCGCTTACTCCGGATCGATGGCGGAGACGGGCTCGTCTCTCTCAAGGGACGGTGGCGCTGAAGTTATTCCTCTTCAACGAAAGATGTCCGAGGCGGCTTTCGATCGTATGTGACGCCGCAAGAACGGCCGCATCGGAATACCGTGCACCCACCAGCTGAAGCCCAACGGGGAGCCCTTGATTATCCAGGCCAGAGGGCACGGACGCTGCGGGCTGCTGTGTCAAGTTGAAGGGATAGGTGAAGGGGGTCCAGTCCACCCACCCTGTGTAACTAGTATCTGGTACATTGCGCCCGACTGGGAACGGGGCGATAGGCATTGTCGGTGTGACCAGGAGATCGAAGTCCTCGTGGAATCTCGCCATCAGCGCCGAAAGCTCAAACCGCATCGCCTCAGCTTCCTGAAATTCGGCAAGCGTTATCCTCAGGCCGCGTTCGGCACCTTCCAGAAAGCCGGGATCTAAAAGTTGCCTTTGCTTTTGGTTCATTCGCGACAGGATACGGGCGGCGCCAGCGAACCAGAATGTAGCAAATACCTCGACCGGATCCGCGAATCCTGGATTGGTCTCGATCACCTCCGCTCCAAGAGCCAGTAGTTGGTCGACCGCCTTGTCGGTAATTCTTTGGATGTCGTGGGCCACTTTTACATAACCAAGGTCCCGGCTATAGCCGACCCGCAGACCCTTGAGGGTTTTTGCTGGATTGACCTCGAGGCCGGGATAAGCGGGTCCCGCATAGCCGTCGCGTGCGTCCTTTCGTGAGATCACATTCATCATCAGGATCGCATCCGCGGCCGTGCGGGTCATCGGCCCCAAATGAGACAGCGTGGTCATGGCACTGGCGGGCCATTGCGAAACTATGCCGAAGGTCGGCTTGAAGCCGAAGGTTCCTGTGAAACTCGCTGGTATCCGGATTGATCCCCCACCGTCGCTACCCTGATGAAGAAAGCCAAGGTTGAGGGCCGCGGCAACTCCGGCGCCCCCCGACGACCCGCCTGGGGTCAGATCAGGGTTCCAAGGATTACGGGTGATGCCGTAAACTGGGCTATCTGTAACACCTTTCCAGCCAAACTCTGGAGTGGTTGTCTTGCCGAGGATAACGCCACCAGCCTCACGGATACGCGCCGTGATTGGCGCGTCGTCTAACCAAGGCCCGTCGGCGCTACTGGACATTGATCCACGCCTTGTCGGCCAGCCCCGCGTTAAGGTGAGGTCTTTGATGGTAGCCGGAATGCCATCAAGTACTCCAACCGGTTCCCCCTTCATCCATCGTCCCTCCGAAGCCCGGGCATCAGACCTGGCCTCTTGGTGGTCGACAAGGCAAAATGCGTTCAGCCTCGGGTTGCTGGCATCGATACGGCTGAGACAGTCATCGATGACTTCAACGGGCGAGACCTGCCGCGTTCGATATAGCTCCAGGCACTCGCACCCTGTCAGATCGTCAAGCGATGTTGGCACGGATGAACGACTCTTCATTTACATGGTTCGCTTCATTCTGTTCTTCGCCACTGCGGAGCTACTGATTAATTCTGGGGCCGTCTTGACGATGCTGTGCTGCAGTGACGTCGCCTTTTTCATCGATGTTTCGCCCGTCGGCAGTGCGCGTCAAATTCAGTTTGCATATTGTTGTCATCTGGTAACGAGATAGAACGGAACTTCATGTTCTGGAATATTCGGCTCATCTCTGCCGTGGAATATACCGTCTTGGAATGGTTGATTTTCCGCAACGTTGAAAGAGCCCCGCCCCGATTCCGGCGGTATTCTATCCGTTTGCGAGGAGAAGCTGCAGCATGTGAGCCCGGCCGTTCACGGTGGTTATCGACTGACCCTGACGCATGCTTGTAGACCCATGCGCTGAAGGGGAAGCTGCCGGTTCGGGTTTTCTTCGGCGGGATGTTTGCCCATGCGCCTCGCTGCGCCGCCAGGTCGCGAATGACTGCTGTCGTAGGCGCGATCTGCGAGCAGGATCGCATCGGGCTGAAGGACGTCGAGCATGGCGACTGCGGGCTTGCCGTCATGTGCCTGCCCTGCGGTCAGGACGAGATCGACCGGTCGGCCTTCGGCATCGACGAGCGCGTGGATCTTGGTCGTGAGCCCGCCGCGGGAACGTCCCATGCAACCATCGTCAACGCCCCCTTTTTTTGCCGTGGCAGCATGTTGATGAACGCGGACACAGGAGGAGTCGATCATGATGATCTCGCCGTCGAAAGCCTTGGAAACCGCAGCGAGCAGCCGATCCCAGACCCCGGCTTTGCGCCATCGCACGAACCGGTTGTAGCATGTGGTGTAGGGACCATATCGATCCGGCACATCCGCCCAGGGCGATCCAGTCCGGAAACGCCAAAGAATGCCGTTGAGAACCTTGCGGTCGTCAACACGCGCCACGCCTCGAACCTTATTCGGCAGATGAGGCTGGATCACACTCCATTCAAAGTCACTCAGTTCGTAACGGCGCATTCAGGCCTCCAAAAGAAGTCGTGAATCAGAACTCGTCACAAAGTGGTACCTCAATTTATGAGTTTGCGGCCTAATTTGGCGGTTTTCGGGAGTTTGAGAAGCAACGTCGGGATGAAAAGTAAGCTCGACATACCGCAGGGACACTGACTGACGCGGCCACCGCGCCCCGAAACCAGATGGAGAAACGCAATCGAGCTTACAGCAATGGGAGCGCGGTTTGCCCCATCGCTGCGGCGACGTTGACGTATGCCGGCTCTGCGCTGCCCGAAATCTGCCCGCCGCAAGGCAGCTACGGCAATAGTCTGCCCGACTTAAGGAGCGCATTGGCTCAACCCCGGCTTCATGCACCAAAACACAAAGGCTTTGATCAATTCGGCGTACCGACGCACCTAGCCTGAAAAATTCACGGTGGGTTGGCGGATGTGGTTCAACCCGTTGAAATGACGTAGGATTTGGTTGCTAAGGCCGATCCGAATCA
>NZ_JAMYRY010000083.1:0-2956 GCF_040321655.1 Mesorhizobium sp. M0306
AGGCCTCCCGCATCTTCCTTCACCGCAACTATGCCGCAGTCGAGAAAGAACCGGGCATTCGAGTGGCGAGACACGCGAAGCGTCGATGAACGCGGCGGCGGTGTCTGGGTCGAGGCGGTATAGTCGAAGAATTTCCACTTCCAGGCATCGGGCAGGTGGTAGATGCCGAGGACGACACCCTGGCTACCTATGCCGGTCAGCTTGTTGATGCGCGGCATTTCCTTGCGCCGGATTAACATGTCGACAGAGCCGGCACCCGCTTCGAGTGCCGTTGCGGCATTGTCCATGGACGAGGCACCAGCGCCGATAACCGCTACACGCTTACCTTTCAGCGCGTCGAAATCGATGTCGTCGGCAGAATGGGCCCAATAGGCGCGATCGATGCCCCTGAGGAAATCGGGCACGGCAAAACCGCCGAGACCGGACCGACCGGTGGCCAGAACGAGGCGACGGGTGAGAACCCGGCCGGCTTCCGCGCCCTCGATATCGATTGCAATCAGATCACCAACGGCTGCGACGCCGGTCATGCGTACACTGTTGCGCACCGGCAGACCAAGAACCTTCCGGTACCAGACCAGGTAGTCCATCCACTGGCCCTTGGGGATTTTGTCAAGCGACTGCCAGGCCTCAGGTCCCCATTGTGCCGTAAACCAGGCGCGGAACGTGAGCTGCGGCAGCCCGAGCGACGGACCGTGGAGGGTCTTCGGCGAGCGCAGCGTCTGCATACGCGCAAACGTTACCCATGGTCCTTCGAGCCCGGCCGGAGCCGCATCGTAGGCAACGACATTGGTTATCCCGGTCAGCACAAGCTTTGCCGTGGCAGCAAGTCCGCACATGCCGGCGCCGATCACTACGACGTCACGGACTGGGGCGCCATCGTGCGTGCGCTTGGGGACCCAAGGCTTGGCGGGCAGCTCGAGAAAGTCGAGATCCTGCGCGAGCTGGGCTTCCAGCGCGGCAAGGCCGCTCGAAGCTGCCGGGGTGGGAATATGCTTCATATTCCCGTCCCGTTATTTGTGTCCGAGGCGGGATCGGTGACCAATTGGCCGGCCAAAGCTGGATCGAGTTTCCTGAAACCGGCAATTGACCGTTCAGCCACCGCTTCGACCGCATCCATCAGCGCCTGCGCAACTGGACGGAGGGGACGGTTTGCGGCAGCCACAACACCCCAATAAAAGAGAACGGTTACGTCGAGAGGGCGAATGACGACACCGGGCAGGGGAACGCCATAGGCGGTGAGGGGATCGATGACAGCCGCCACCCCAGTCTGACGCACGATCTGCAAGGCGCCATAGGCAGTATTGGTCCGGATCACTGGGCCAGTGTCGATGCCGCGAGACGCCAGCGCTTTGGCGACATGCAACTGAAAACGCAGTGGATTGAGCAGCGTGGCGACGCGGCGACCGGCAAAACCCGAAAGCGGCACGACATCAAGTTCAGCCAGCGGATCGTCCTCCCGCACGGCAGCCACGTCAGGCGCCGAGTACAGCCGCAGGACATCCAGACCGGGCGTATCGAGCGGCAGGCTTGAAAATCCGATCTCGGCGCGTCCGCTGCGCACTTCCTGGGCGACGATCGAAGGAAGAAATTGCCCGAGATGCGTCTCGTGCGGAAGCTCGGCACCTTGGAGCTCAGCTAGGGCCGTCGGGATCAAGCCGGTCCCGATCGCAGAGGTTGTGACAATCTGCAGGATCCGTCCCCTGCCGGCGGCGATCATTTTGGCTCGCGCTGCGAGTTCGGTGAAGGACATCAGCAGGCGCCGCGCTTCCTCTTCAAAGGCGACTCCCTCTTCAGACAGCTGCACCCGTCGACCGATCCGATGCAGCAATTCGAAGCCAAGCTCGGCCTCGAGATCCTGAATGGTGCGCGTCACCGCAGGCTGGGAGCGCCCGAGCATGTCAGCCGCCTTGGTGATGCTGCCGCTGGCAGCAACCGCAAGGAAGGTCTGAAGGTCTCGGGTTTCCATGCTCTCCTTCATGCGCAATCCGTATGATTGACATCGTCTCATTCGTTTTTGATATATGTCAAGCGGAAACCAATGTTCGTTACGGCTTTTGCATTTGGCCGGCTTCAGAGCCGGAATCCCTGGCGGAGGCGGACGAGGACGGCAGACGCGGGCTCCAACCTGATGAAAAACTTTCAGGTGACGACGGCAAGAATTCTCAAACCACAAAGCCTGCAACAGGAGGAATATTATGCGCGTGAGTATTCTGGGCGCCGGAGCAGTTGCTTATGGCCTTGCCGCCTATTTGGCAGGATCGGGACATTCGCCAATGCTTTGGTCACCCTCGGGACACCGCACCAGGGCTTTGGCTACTGGCGAATTGTTAAAAGCGACGGGGGATATCGCGGCGACGGTACCGGTGCGCATTGCCAAGGATTGCAAAGACGCCATTGTCAACGCGGACGTGGTGGTGATTGCGCTTCCGGCTTACGGCCACAAGATGGTGATGGATGCGGCGGTCCCTCACCTGGCTGATGGAATTCCCGTCATCATCAGTTCGCATTGTTCCTTCGCGGCGCTGTATCTCTCCAAGCGGTTAGCCGAGCGCAAGGTCAGGTTGCCGATCGTTGTTTGGGGCACGACGCTCCTATCTGGCCGCCAGCTCGGACCAACTGAAGTCCATGTCACCACCATTCGCCAGAAGCTTGATGTTGCGACGCTGCCTTTCAGTTGCCAGGATCAAGGACACGAACTTTGCACGACCGTGTTCGGCGATCGTTTTGTCAACCGCGACGGGATGCTTGCGATCGCACTTAGCAACCTCAATCCGCAAAACCATCTAGGAATTGCCCTTCTTAATCTGACACGCATGGAAAAGGCCGAGCAATGGAGCCAGGGGGGAAATGTCACTCCTGCCGTCGGCCGCCTTATCGAGGCTCTGGATGCCGAGCGGTTGGCCATCGCTGCCCATTTCGGCATCGCCGTTCGCACCGTCAAAGAGCATTTTTCATT
>NZ_JAMYRY010000084.1:0-2764 GCF_040321655.1 Mesorhizobium sp. M0306
ATAGGCGTGTCCGTGGTGCCGAGCCTTGTCCTGCCCATGATGCAGTTTGGTGATTTTGCCCAGAAAAAGTTGGTGAGCCCCCTAGACTAAGACTAGCAGCCTGTCGGGCTGGGGCATGCGAAGTGGACTGAGCACACATTGGAACGTGAAGATTTCATGGTTTCAGGACTTCTCTTGAGGAACGGGGGTGCGGCTGCTGGCTCAGGCTTGGCTGAGGGCGAACATCCGCTTCATGTTCCAGGCCAGGGTCACCAGGTTCCACTCGCCTTTCACCTTTTCGAGGCCGCGCAGGTGGAATTGCCGGAAGCCCATGACCGATTTGATGATGCCGAACACCACTTCGGGGGTCTGCTTGCGCAAGGCATAGGCTTGCCGGCCTTCGGGCGTTGCCAGGCGGTACGCCATCGCCTGCAACGTTGTCGGATCGTCCGGCGCCTGCGGGGCGGCGGCGAAACGCTCTTTCCAGGAGCGATGATGGCGCTCGCGTACCGGCGCGATCAGCGGCGCGATCCTGGCTTTCGCGCAGGCCTTGACGTTCGCTTCACTGAAATAGCCGCTATCGGCCAGCAAGGTCTCGGGGCTCCCCAGCGCCTCGCCAAGCGCGGCGAGCTTGTCCAGCGTCGGTGCGATCTGCTGCTTGTCGTTGGCGGCTTGAACCACATCGTTGGTCACCACCAGCAGCTGCCCGTCGCCACTGCGGCCTGGGCATTGTAGGCCTGCGCGAAGCCGCCGCCAGCCACTGGCATGATGCGCGAATCCTCATCCGTCAGATTGACCTGGTCCGTCGGCCCCGGACCCGCCGTGGGCGGCTGCGGCGGCTTGCCACCCGGTTTGCGTCCGGTCTTCTTCGCCTTCTCCTCGCGCGCCTGCAGCTTGGCCTGATGTTCGGCCTACTCGCGCAAAAACCGCTCCTTGGCCCGTGCCTCGATCGCCGCCTTGGCCGCGGCAATCCGTTGCAGGCGCTGTTCGCGCCGGGCCAGTTCTTTGGGCACCGACATGCCGTCCGGCACGTCCGCCTGATCGGCCGCCTCCGCCAACGCCATCAGTTCCTGAACCTCGGCCCGCAACTGCGCTTCGATCTTGCTCGCATGCTCATAGGACAGCGCGCTGTGCCGGCTGGCATTGGCGTGTACCTTGGTGCCGTCCAACGCCACCGTGCCCAGCTTGAGCATGCCGGCCTCCCGCGCCAGCGCCAGCACCTCCACAAACAGTTGCTCGATATCGGCAAGAAAGCGCCGCCGGAAAGTGGCGATGGTGTCGTGGTCGGGATGATCGTTGGCCGCAATGAAGCGGAACGCCACCGAATCGTAGGTCGCCCGCTCCAGCTTGCGGCTCGAGAACACCCCGGTGGCGTAGCCGTAGACCAAAAGCCCCAGCAGGACGCTCGGGTGATAGGAGGCCGAGCCCGAGCCGCGATAGGCCTTGACCATCGCCCACAAGTCCAACTGCTCGATCATTTCCACCACGAAACGCGCCAGATGCCGCTCCGGAAGCCATTCATCCACCGAGGGTGGCAGCAGAAAACCCGTCTGGCGGTCGACCTAGCGAAAATTGTTCATCGTTGCTCCGCTCATCGAGAAGGAATCAATCAATGAAAACTGAACCTCATCCGAGCCCTCCGCTCAAGTCCGACAGGCTGCTAGGCTAGTTTCCGCCCATAAACGACAAACCATTTGCTTTGATCGTGATTTTGCGGAGGCAAGGCCCGGCGGTTCAGGTACACTTTGGTTTCATGCGACTGATTCCAAAGCACAATCTGCAACCGCCGGAGCCGACAATGCGACAAGAACGCACCGTCCAAGCCAGATCCTATGAGGAGGGTGGATAGCGACCTGCGCTGTGGCAAAGTGAGGTCGCTGAATCAACACCTTACCCCTGGAGGCAAGCATCGCCCGTTGCAGCTCACCAATCCAAAGCGCCGACCGCTATCCGTACCGATCTTGGCGCATCTTCGTCTCATTGGAATTGAGCCGCTCGAAATGGTTGATCACCTCGCTGTCGCCGGGTGGCGGCGAGAAGATGTCGAAGCATTCAGTGGTGGCCGGCGACGGCGCCGGACTGCTGGCGCGATTTGCCGAGCTCAAGAGGAAGGCGCAGGCCCGGCCGGGCAGTGCTTTCCGATCATCGTGATCCAGGAGGCCGGGCTCGATGGCTTCTGGATCCATCGCGTGTTGGAGGCCGAAGGGATCGAAAGTCACGTCGTCGATCCGGCGTCGATTGCGACTTCGCGCAGGCGCCGCCGCGCAAAGACCGACAAGATCGACGGTGAGGCGCTGGTCCGGGCGTTGCTGGCCTACAAGCGAGGCGAGCCACGGGTGTGTGCGATGCTCCGGGTGCCGGCGCTCGAGGAGGAGGACGGTCGCCGCATCACGCGTGAGCGCAAGGCCTTGACGAACGAGCGCGTGCGCCACGTCAACCGGGTCAAAGGCCTGCTGTCCGCCTAGGGCGTATCCGGTTATGAGCCGCTGCGCCGCGACCGGCGCAAGCGACTGGAGGCGCTCAAGACCGGCGACGGCCGACACTTGCCGGCACATCTGCAGGCGCAGGTCGGCCGGGAACTCGACAGGCTCGAACTGCTGCTGGAGCAGATCAAGGCTGTCGAGGCCGCGCGCGATGCCATGCTTGCTGACGTGCCGGTCGTCTCGCCGGCACCGGCGATGCTGCTCGACCTGAAGGGCATCGAGCCGCGCATCGTCCACTCTGATTGGGGTCGCGAAGGTGCGGCGACGCAGGCCATCCGGCAGGAAATCCGTGCCTGGCGCCT
>NZ_JAMYRY010000085.1:0-2679 GCF_040321655.1 Mesorhizobium sp. M0306
GGGTCATTTTCTCGATGAAGGATGAGGTCACGCCCTCATGCTCATTGAGATAGACCAGGCCCTTCATGCCATCCGGCAATGCGTTAACCTGGCTAGCATATTGAACGTCGGCCAAATTGAAGCCGGCGGTTGCAATTTCGGTGGCGGAACCACCCGAGGTGTAGTGCAGAGTTGCCATCCAATATTCCTTTTTTCTCGTTCGATAGCGCCCGAGGCCTACCTACTAGAGGGTGTATATTAGCGCCAAATCACATACAGACACCCGTTGATAGAATCATTGAGCGTTTGTAGAAATGCTGCACGCATTGTGGCTTATTTTGGCAAAACCGATTGTAGACAAGAAATTTATCGCTTTCTGAGGTCACAATCCCGGCGGAATCGCGACTTTATTTTGAAGCAGCTGTAGATTCGCAACTCATGACCTTTTGTATTACGGGGACGTTACATTATTGGTTTGTTTTGATTTATAAATTTACCTTACGAGATGAAAATAAGACAGACGTTAACTTAAGAGCCAAGCCGCTCCGCAGTCTCACTGCCGTAAGCAATTAGTTGTGGACAATTCGTAGGCATCTGCGCTCATCATCTTATATCGGTCGGCAGATCTCCGTGATCGAGATCAAATCAATGTAGGAAACCGCTCAAGGTGAGAATAGGGGCGGTTCCCAGTCGGAGCGCCTGCCGCACTCGCTCATGAGGAAGACTTAAGCGACGTAAAAAACTGTTCGGCCGACGTTTATGAGCGAGGGACAACTGCCGAATGACTGCCGGGGTTGCGGTGCCTGGTCCCTGCTCTCGCGCTCAGGTAATTGGCATTCCCGATTTATCTATCCCTGATCTGCGAAGGGGCGGTTTGCGAAGCTATGGCCGCTATTGCGCAGAGGATCTGATAGCGGCCTCGGGATCTGGTACTCGATTCCAGGTTCAGATGGGATCTGACCGTTCGTTGCCGAGAAGAATCGAATAAGAGTAAGAATAAGAGTAAAGAGACGAGAAAGTGCATACCAGATTACTCGCGAAGCCGTTTTGCTTCGTCATGCACCGTGCGATGAGCTTCTATTTCACTGAGATTCACTAGCCGTTCAAGGCACGGAAGCGGTCGAGAACCGCGCCGAGTAAACTCGGTGACGGGCAGATTCAAGCCACCCTTCAATGATGCCCTGCTAGCGAACCCGCTGGGTGACAAGGTTGAGCATCAGCCCGAATGGGCACCCCCTTTGGAAAAATCCGGTGCTTGAACAAAGACGGAACGGCGGACCGGCTCGAGCAGAAGGTCCGCCGTTCCGGGTCGTTCAGATCACGAGAAACGAACCTGCTGCAAGCGACAGACCTGGAGAGAGAGTGGCGAACTGTATTTGAGCTGCGCCACCGATCCCGTCGCTGTCGAAAGACAGCGCCCCGGTTGAGCTGTTGTAGATTATATGGTCGGAGCTGTCATGCGCGGCCGTGCCAGCAAAGAAAGCATCGGATGAAAGGCCACCCAGCTTAAGCCCGGCAAAAACCGCGTCGTCGAGTTGGATCTTGTCCTGGAGCTTGTTGAAGTCGGTGATCCTGTCGATATTGCCGGCCCCAAGAGCGCTGTTGAACACGAATGCATCATTGCCTCCGTTACCGGTCAAGATGTCGGCACCGCCGCCGCCTTTTATGACATTGGCGCCGGCATTGCCCTGGATGGCCTGTGCGAACTCGTTGCCGGTTAGGTTGATTGCCGTGGTGGCGGAGGGGTACCTCGTAGCGAGAAGCTCGACCTCCGAGCCGGCCGCAAGCGCATAGCTCACCGTGGTGGCTATGTTGTCGCGACCGCCGCCTACCGCCTCGATCACTCGGTCGCCGACATTGTCGACATAGTAGCTGTCGTTGCCGCCATAGCCGACCATCGTGTCGGCACCACCGAGGCCATTGAAGACATTGCTACCGGCATTACCTTGGATGATCTGGGCGAACTCGTTGCCGTTGAGGTGGATCGGCGCTGTGCCGGACGGGTTGCTGGTGGCGAGAAGCTCGATCTGCGAGCTGGCGGCAAGCGCATGGCTCATCGAAGTGATCACCTTGTCGGTGCCACCGCCTACCGCCTCGATCGCTTTGTCGCCGGCATTGTCGACATAATAGGTGTCGTTGCCGCCATAACCGATCATGGTGTCCGCGCCGTGTCCGCCGTTGATGACATTGGCGCCGGCATTGCCCTGGATGGTCTGGGTGAACTCGTTGCCGGTGAGATTGATTGCGGCCGTACCGGAGGGGTTCGTGGTCGCAAGAAGCTCGACCTGCGAGCCAGCCGAAAGGACATAGCTCACCGAGGCAAGCACCTTGTCGGAGCCGCCGCCAGCGGCCTCGACCACTTTGTCGGCAGCATTGTCGACATAATAGGTGTCGTTGCCACCATAGCCGCTCATCATGTCGGCGCCGCCGAGGCCGTTGATGACATTGGCGCCGGCATTGCCCTGGATGGTCTGGGCGAACGCATTGCCGGTCAGGTTGATCGCCGTCGTGCCGGACGGGCTGTTGGTGGCGAGAAGCTCGATCTCGGAGCCGGCCGCAAGCGCATGACTTACTGACGCGAACACTTTGTCGGCACCGCCGCCCGCCGCCTCAATCTCCTTATCGCGGACATCCTCGACATAATAAGTGTCATTGCCGCCATAGCCGATCATCGTGTGGCCGCCGGCGCCGTGGAACACA
>NZ_JAMYRY010000086.1:0-2642 GCF_040321655.1 Mesorhizobium sp. M0306
TATAGCGCGTCGATCTGGAAGAGACCTGCGCGACAATCTGGATGAGACTCTCAGAGCGCGGTCACGGGCAAATTATCATGCTGATTGTCGCTGGCAAGAGTTTCGCCGTTTTCTGATTGTCGCTCCGCGACAAGCTCGTGCGTGTTTTTGATTGTCGCGTAGGAGGCTGGCCTGCCGCGCTGGCGTTTGGCTTCGATGGCGGATCTGCGCCGGTAGCTTTCGACATTCATCTCGAAGATCGTTGCGTGATGAACAAGTCGGTCGACCGCGGCGAGGGTCATGGCGGGGTCGGGAAAGACCCTGTTCCATTCTCCAAAGGGCTGATTGGCGGTGATCATGATGGAACGCCGCTCATATCTTGCGCAGATGAGTTCGAAGAGCGCGCTCGTTTCGGCCTGGTCCTTGGTGACGTAGGCCAGATCGTCGAGGATGAGCAGATCGAACTTGTCGAGCTTGGCGATGGCGGATTCGAGTTGCAGCTCACGCCGTGCGACCTGAAGCTTCTGGACGAGATCGGTTGTTCGGGTGAACAGCACACGCCAGCCGTTCTCGATGAGGGCGAGCCCGATAGCTGCGGCGAGATGCGACTTTCCGCCGCCGGGCGGGCCAAACAACAGGATATTGGCGCCCTTTGCGAGCCAGCTATCGCCGGCGGTCATGGCCATGACCTGCGCCTTGGAGACCATGGGTACGGCATCGAAGGCGAAGCTGTCGAGTGTCTTTCCGGGCGGCAGATGCGCTTCGGCCAGATGGCGTTCGATCCGGCGCCGATCGCGCTCGGCCAACTCATGCTCGGCAATGGCCGACAGGAACCGGGCGGCGGGCCATCCCTCTCGATCAGCCTGTTCGGCAAATTGCGGCCACAGGGTCTTGATCGTCGGCAATCTGAGTTCGTTGAGCATGATGCCGAGACGGGCTTCGTCGATGATGTGGGCGGCCTTCATGCGACGTCTCCCGCATAGGCCGTGCCGATCAGGGCTTCATAGCCGTTGAGGGAAGCGAGTTGCACCGAGACGGTCGGCAGCAGTGCGGGATCCGGGCCGAATAGCGATCGCAAGACAGCAATATCGGGCAGGTCGCCGGCGTCGAGGGTCTCGGCGAGCTGCTCGGCAAGTTCGCGCTCGCAGCCTCGATCATGGGCCAGCGCCAGCAATTCGACCATCACCTTGCAGGCCTGCCTGTCCGGCAGCCGCTCAATGAGCACATCGAAGGCCCTGCGGTATTCCTGCCGCGGGAAGAGCTTGTCACGATAGACGAGATTAAGAAGCGCCATCGGCTTTTTGCGCAGGGAATGGATGACGTGCCGATAATTGACGACCTGATCGTGCCTTCCATCCGCATGCCCGCGGCTTCTGGGCAGCGTCATCAGGTGTGTTCCTCCGACAAAGACCTCGAGGCGATCGTCGAACAGCCGGACGCGAAGCCGATGTCCGATCAGGCGGGAGGGAACGGTGTAGAAGACCTTGCGCAAGGTGAAGCCACCCGTCCGCGACACGGTCACGGCCACCTCCTCGAAGTCGCTGGTCCGCCGGTCGGGGAGTTCCTGCAGATGAGGGCGTTCGGCATCAATGCGTTTGCCATGATTGGCGTTGTGCCGGCTGGCGATCTCATCGATGAAGGCGCGGTACGCGTCGAGATCGTCGAAGTCCCTGCTGCCGCGCATCAGAAGGGCGTCACGGATGGCGCTCTTGAGATGACCATGGCTGCTTTCAATCGACCCGTTCTCGTGGGCGATGCCCTTGTTGTTGCGGGTCGGCGTCATGCGATAATGGGCGCAGAGTTCCTCGTAGCGCCGTGTCAGGTCCTCCTGCGCATCGGCACTGAGATTGCGGAAAGCCGCCGACAGGCTGTCGCTGCGGTGATAGAACGGCGCTCCGCCAAGTGACCAGAGCGCGTTCTGCAGTCCTTCGGCCAGGGCCACGAAGCTCTCGCCACCGAGAATGACGTGGCTGTGTTCGAAGCCCGACCAGGCGAGCCGGAAGTGGTAGAGCAGATGATCGAGCGGCTGGCCAGCGATCGACACGCCCAGGCTGCTCATGTCGGTAAAATCCGACAGCCCGAGCCGGCCGGGCTCGTGAAGCTGACGGAAGATGACCTCCTGCTCTTCGCCGTGGATGGCGCGCCATGACCGAATGCGCCGCTCCAGGGTCCGGCGAATGCCCTCGCTCAGTTCCGGGTGCCGCCGCAGCATCTCTTGGTAGATGGCGACTGCACGGATGCCTGGCGCCGCCTTCAAAAGGGGAACGACTTCAGCATCGAAGATGTGCTCGAGAGGGTCAGGCCGTCGCCGGCCGCGAGCCTTTTGCTTTTGCGATGGCAGGTCCGGATTCTTTTTGATGCGATAGGCCGTCGCTCTGCTGATCGACGCCTTGGCCGCGGCAACCTCGGTCGTGTGTTCCTGTCGTAACTTCATAAAGAGCCTCATCTGATGGTCGGTTACATGACGGCCTGGCACAAAGGTGATTCTCCATTCTTCAGAAAATCGCCAAGGTACTTCAGCCAACCGCGCTCAACAGACGCCGGCAGTGACGCCGCGGGGGTGGTGTAACTCCGTTCGGGCTACGCCCTCACTGCGTCACACCACCCCCGCCGAGTCTCATCTTGATTGACGCTGAATCTCATCCTAATCGCCGCGCCGCAGC
>NZ_JAMYRY010000087.1:0-2531 GCF_040321655.1 Mesorhizobium sp. M0306
GTTGGATGTCGACCAAGCCTAGTAACCCTACCATCGTCAGCGAGTTGCGGTTGCAAAGTTTTGGTGAAGATGATTTGAATTATCTGTTGCAATGCGATTGTGCGGCATCGTCCAATGGGCATCTCAATGCCGCTCGAATTTTCCCCAAAAGTGCCGAAGTAAAATTCCCCAGTTTCGCCGCTCAGGCTGTTGCGGAAGGGTGTCCATTTTTCGGCGGCCGGCCGCGCGGTCGTGATGGTGCGTTGAGCGTCGGCGGCGTGATGGAGGCTTTTGATCGCAGGTGTTCGGGCATGAGCTCGGCGTGTTGTCGGAGCCGATAGCTCGATCCTTCGATCTGGACGACGACCGCATGATGAAGCAGGCGATCGAGAAGTGCGGTTGCGACGACAGGATCGCCGAAGACCTCGCCCCATTCGGCGAAGCCGCGGTTTGAGGTGAGAATCATGGCGCCCTTCTCATAGCGGGCGTTGACGAGCTGGAAGAACAGATTGCCGCCACCGTGGATGACGGGCAGGTAGCCGATCTCGTCGACAACGAGCAGAGCAGGCCGGCAGAAGAAGCGGATGCGTTCCTGCAGGCGGCCTTCGCGTTCGGCCCTTGCCAGTGCGGCGATGAGTTCGGCGAGCGTGCAGAAATAGACGCTCTTTCCAGCCTTCACAGCCTCGACGGCAAGTGCGATGGCCAGATGGCTCTTGCCTGTGCCGGGTGGGCCGAGGAAGTGGACGACCTCGCAGCGGGCGACGAAACCGAGTTGGGCGAGCGTGAAGATTCGATCTCGGTCGAGCGAGGGCTGGAAAGAGAAGTCGAAGCCGGCGAGCGTCTTGATCGTGGCCAGACGCCCCATGCGCAGTGCCGTCTTGATCCGGCTGTTCTCGCGGAGGGTCAACTCTTCCGAAAGGAGGATGTCCATGGCTTCGAGGGCGGCGATCTCGCCTTGCTCGAGCCGGCGCACGATATGATCGAGCGCTTCGAGCGCTCGTGGCATCTTCAGGCCGACGAGATCGTGGCGGATCCGGTCGATTGTGGATGGCGTGGTATCGAGCGCATTCGTCATGGACGCTGCTCCTTCGCCATCACCCGGGCGACGGCATCGTAGAAGGCCAACGGGCGCTGAGCGACCCTGTCGCCTGAGCCATGAAGGATGACCTCGTCGTTCCTCAGTCTTTGTCGGCGCTTGTGGACGTGGATGTTGCGATGCCCGGGCTCGACATGACGCTGGTGCCGACCTTCTAGAATGGGATGGATGGCAATCAGTGCGCCGTCCTCGAAGATGCGTACCTCTTCGGCCAGAGTGTGCACCTCGACGACACGGCGCCTGGTGGCGTCGGGCACGCTATAGAAATTGCCGCCAACGCTAACCATGCCCTCCCGGCTGATGCGTCGCTCGAGCTTCAGGACCGATCGGAACGGAGCCAACGGCAGCGGCCGGAGCGCTGCCCGCTCCTCGGCAAAAGCTTCGTTGACGACACGCCGTGTGGTTGCGTGAACTCTCGGGTTTGCGACCGTGTCCAGCCAGTGACGCAACTGCGCATTCAAGTCTTCGAGGTTGCGAAAGGACCGGGCCAGGAAGAAGTCCTCGCGAATGTAGCGGAACGGTCGCTCGACCTTGCCTTTTGTTTTGGCGCGGTAAGGCCGGCGGCCTTGGGATGGAAACCATAGTGGCGGGCAAGATCGACGAGGGCACGGTTGTAGACGATGCCGCCGGTATCGCCTTCGCCGATCACAGCCGTCTTCATACGGTCGTAAAGCACTTCGCGAGGAGCGCCGCCCAGCGCCTCGAAAGCCCCAGCATGGCAGCGCAAGACAGTCGGCAGATCCTGGTGGACGACGAAGCGTGCCCAGATAAGGCGACTGAAGCCAAGCACCATGGAGAATAGCCAGACGATTCTCGGCGTGGTCGGCTCATCGGCAAAGACGACATTGAACTGGGCGAAGTCGACCTGCGCTTGCTCGCCGGGCGGGGTCTCGAAGCGAACCTCGTATCCACGCTCCGCCGCGGCAGGACGGATGTCGCGCAGGAAGTCGGTAACGGCCGTGTAGCCGCCGCCATAGCCGAGGTCCTTCAGTTCGCGGAAAAGCCGGCTGCCGGTGAGCCCGGGATATGGCGTGACCCGCTCGCGAAGATAGGCTGTGAAGGGATCGATCACCGCCTGACGCGGCTTGCGCGGTCCGTAGGCCGGAGCCTCGAGCCCGCGCGCAATGTATTTGCGCACCGTCTTGCGGTCGATCCCGCTCTCCCTGGCGATCGCCGAGACCGACAGGCCCTGCCGATGCAAATCCAGTATCATCATCATCTCCCCGATCTTGATCACCGAAATCCCTCTCCCGACCATCAGGAGAAGCATCAACGATTACGCGCCGCCGGTCTCCCGGAGCGCGCTCCGGAAGACCGGCGGCAGCGCTATACTGGGGAAGATTCAAACGGCACTTCTGGGGAGTATTGAGCCGGCATCGACAGGGCAAACAGCGCCGGGTCGCGGCGTGTAACCTCGCTCAGCCAGTGTGCTGCCCGTCATCGATGTCGTTTCAGG
>NZ_JAMYRY010000088.1:0-2251 GCF_040321655.1 Mesorhizobium sp. M0306
CCTCCACTCCAGCCAGCATCTTGAATCACAAAACAGATAAATCTGGAATCCCCTTTGATTCCGTCAAAGGGGGAACCGCTCTAGTCGCGGCGTCCCGCCGCTCCCCGAGCCGGCTTCGCCGTCTCGGCCTTCGGGTGACGATCCCTCGCGCAGGGCTAGAGGGAGAGGGCGGCCGGCGCGGGGCGGGGGACGCTGGAGAGAAGGGAAAATCACCGTGTCGATGATATTCGTAGGTGGATCACGCGAGATATTCGAGCTGCCGGAACCTGCTATCACTCGCATCGGCGCAATCGTTGCTGCCGAGCACGGCGTGCTGATTGGCGACGCGCCCGGAGCCGATGCCGAGGCGCAGGGCCTGCTCGCTGGCTACGGCTACGAACATGTCGGGGTCTTCCATGCGGGCAAGGAACCCCGCAACAATCTGGGCGACTGGGCTGCCTACCATGTTCCTGCTCCTGAGGGCGCCGAAGGATACTGGGTCCACGCCGCCAAGGACCGGGAGATGGCGCGGCGCGCCGACTTTGGCATGATGGTCTGGGACGGCGCATCACCCGGTACGGCCGTCAACGTATTTCGGCTCGCCATCGCGAACAAGCCGTGCGTCATTTACGATTTGGCCAGGGGCCGCATGGCGACGACGTACAATGTGGAAGACTGGTGCGCCATGCTGCGCCATGTCGATCCGGACATTCGCCGCCAGGCCGAAGCCCGCATGACGCCGGACGAGCGTCTGGCGTTGCCAGGATGATGTACGGGCGGTTTCCCCGACAGCCCGGTGGGTCCGATCTCCGATATGCTTGATCCGGCTCCGCGCCCAACTCCACTTGTATGAACGGCCGGGGCCAACCCTACTTCGAATCCGGCCCACGCGCAGAGCCGCGGGGCATTGTGCAGCATGATCATCTTGACCCGTCTCGCATCTGAAGCGGGTACAAGCGTGCCGAACATCCTGGCTTGCTTGGTCATCCAACCTGGCTGCGAGGCATCGCCACCGTGGGGCGTGAAGTTCGCTGCCAGTCGGCTCCGATCTCGAAACCGCTGTGCCGCCATGCCAAACGCGCAAGGCGGTTCACGCGCCATGCTGCTGTTCGACGTGTTGGCGATGCCGACGACATGACCCGAGAGGCTGCAGCCTGTTCGTGCGATCCGGCAGCGTTGCGTCGGCCAAGCGATGGCGGCCTGAGTTCTTTTCCATCTGCCGCATCCGGGGCCATTCCGTTTCATGTCGCCTTTGTAGACGACCGCCTGCTTTGTGCGGTCAACCCCCGTTGGGGGTACATCTCGGCGAATATTCAGGAAAATTCGATTTCTGTTTTTGTCTGCGGACAGGCGAAGGGCCTGCCCGTTATTTCTAGGCAAATAGAATTTTCCAGAATTTTCGCCGAGATGACCGCAGCAGGACGGCCCTCTCCTTTGGCGCCATCGGGAATGGTCCCGATGCAACCGAAGGAGAACTACCATGGCCACCACGATCGCAAACCTCACCACAAAGTCCGACGGCTCGATGGAAGGCGTCTTTGCCACGCTCCGGGTCAACGCCCCGATCACCCTGATCCCGAACACCAACAAGTCTCGCGAGGACGCGCCCGACTACCGGATCGTCAACAAGCGCACGGGCTTCGAGATCGGAGCCGGCTGGCACCGCACCTCCCAGCGTTCGGGCGAGGAGTACCTCTCGGTCAAGCTGGAAGCCCCCGAGATCGGCGTCATCTTCGGCAACCTCGCACCCGCCCCGGGCGGCGAGGAGAACAAGAAGGTCATCCTCTGGAACAACCCCCAGTGAGGCATCGGTGGCCGGCTCCGCAAGGGGCCGGCTTCCCCACCGGCAAAAGGAGGTTGCAATGAGCCGCTATACCATCACCGTCAGTGGCACCGTCACCGGACAGGTCCGCTCGGATCCAGACGCCGTCATCGGCTACGACCCACCGCTTCGGACCTACTTCCTGCACGCGTTCCCGCACGATGAAACCGACGAGCCCGGTCTTTGGCTTGGCACCCGCGATCGCGCGTTCGAAGCGCTTGAGGATCTTCGCCATGCAACCATCTTACACGGCTACGATCTCATGCCGCTGCCGGCGGATCTCGCGGCGAAACTCATCGAAGACAAGGCGGCTGTGGCTGATCGGGCGCCGCCTCAATGAGCCCGACTGGGCGAACGTGCCCCAAAAGCCCGGCGACCGCGCGGTCCCTGGCCGGGGGTTTCTCAATGAGAGTGGCTGGTGGGCAATGTCTTTCAGGCACCGTGGGGCCG
>NZ_JAMYRY010000089.1:0-2034 GCF_040321655.1 Mesorhizobium sp. M0306
GTCTCAATGATGCTGAGCACGACCGCTGACCGCTCGGCCGCGGCGAAGCTGCCCGAGAAAAGCCAATTGCGCCTGCCGACCGTAATCCGCGAATGGCGCGCTCCGCGATGAGGTTGTCGGGCTCGAGCTGGCCATCATAGAGGAAGCGATTGAACGCGCGCCATCGCCTGGTGCCGTAGGCGAAGGCCTTCGCGATATCGGCATGGCGCGACAAACCCTTGCCCTGGCGCATGAGCTGTCGTCGCAGCGCGCGGACCAGTGGTCGGGTCCGCCTTCGTCGTGCGGCCAATCGCTCGGCGGGCGGCAGCCCCCGTATCTCTTCCTCGATCCAGTAGATCGCCTGGATACCGGCCATCACCGTCGTGCTGAGCTCGGTCGGCTGGCTGTCGTGAACGTCGAATATCTTGCGACGCAGATGGGCCAGGCAGGCAGCTTCTCGAATGGCGCCACCCTTGTAGAGCTGGTTGTAGCCGCTGAAACCGTCAGCCTGGAGCGTCCCGGTAAATCCGGCGAGCTCGCTCATCACGCTCTCGCCGGCGCGGCCCATGGTGGCGCGATACCAGGCGATCGGCGGCTCCTGCGAACCCGAGTTGCGATCGTCGGCAACGTAAACCCAGAGCGCGCCCTTGTGTGTCCTGCTGTTGCCGGGCGCAGATCGGAAGCCGCGTGTGGTCGGTGTGGATCTTGGTTCGGGTACGGCCGATCTCACGGATGCGGTTGTAGATCGGATCGAGCAAGGCGGCGGCGTAGCCGGCGCTGCGCGCAAGCGTGGATCGCTCGATATCGACGCCCTTGGCGGCCATCATCTGTACCTGACGGTAGAAAGGCAGATAATAACCCCACTTGGCCATCATGATATGGGCAAGCGCGGCATAGCTGAGCTTGCCGCGTGCAATGGCCTTGGCTGGTGCCGGCGCCTGGATGATTTTATCGCAGGTCCGGCAGCTGTACTTGGGTCGAACGGTCTCCATCACCTGCCAGGCTTGGGCGACCAGATCGAGCATCTCCTCACTATCTCGGCCCATGGCGCGCATGTCGCCGCCGCAGCCCGGGCAGCATGCGCAAGAGGGCTCGCGAACGATCCGCTTGCGCGGCAGGTTCGGATTGAGCTTGCGCACCGCAACACCCGGACCTTATCGGTGTCAGCGACGATAGGCAGTTCGAGATCGGGCGCGCTGGCGGCGAAATCGGTCTCGAGATCTTCGAGTTCAAGCCGCATCTGGTCCAGCTTCTCGGAGGAGCGGCCGAAGGCTTTGCGGTTGAAGCGATCGATCCGCAGCTGCAGGCGCTGGATGCGAAGTGCGGCCTCGGCGCGCTCTCTTCGCAACTGCTCATCCCGTTCGGCGATGGTGGTGTCACGGGCACAAACGGCCGCCTCCAGAGTGGCGATCCGGGCGAGGAAATCAGCCATTGAGGGAGCTTGTTCCGACACCCAAATTACATACCCGAAAGACCTCGTCTACGGAAGCAAAATCGACACAAAGTCAATGAGAACGGCCGAATTTAGCCGGCCAGACGCGGTCGATAAATCTTGTTCGGCCGGCGCCAATCGATCCCGTCCAAAAGTAGCGAAAGCTGTGCCTTGGTGAGCGACACGGTCACCTGATCCTTGGTGGTCGGCCAGGCGAAACAACCATCGGAAAGCCGTTTTGTAAAAAGGCAGAACCCCTGGTCGTCATGCGCTAGAATCTTGATGATATGACCCTTGCGTCCACGGAAGCAGAAGATCGCGCCAGTGTGCGGGTCGAGCGCGAGCACCTGCTGCACCATCCGCGCCAGGCTGTTGATCCCGCGGCGCATGTCGGTCTCACCGCAGCAAAGGTAAATCCGGTCGGTCGGCACCACCGTGATCACCTGGTCAACTCCGCCAAGACGATACGCAGCGCTGTCGGATCGACGGTCCCGTCGATCCGCAATCGCGCGCCGTTCGGAAAGGCCACGACGATCCTGCCGGCGGGTCCGGGCAATCGGCGACGGGACGCTCGACCTCGGGCAGATCGTTCACTTCGATCCGCGCGAAAGTTGCCACCGCCC
>NZ_JAMYRY010000090.1:0-1757 GCF_040321655.1 Mesorhizobium sp. M0306
TTGCCCCGATCGGATCGGGCCAGCCGGTTATAGGCGGCGTATCCGTCGACTTGCAGGATGCCGCGATAGCCGTCCAGATGACGGGCGACACATTCGCCGGCGCGGCTGTCCTCGAAGCGGTAGGCGACGATGGGCGGTCCACTGCCGCCAAAGGGCCGATCATCGCGGACATAGGTCCAGAGGTAGGCCGTCTTGGCCTTGCCAGATCCCGGCGCCAGCGTTGGCAGCGTGGTCTCATCGGCGAAGACCCGCTCCCCCTGCTTGATGCGAGCCAGTGCGTAATCGGCGAGCGGCTCGAGCTCGAAGCCGAGCTTGCCCATCCACTGCGCCATCTGTGACCGGTCGATCTCGACCTGATCGCGGGCATAAATCGCTTCCTGGCGGTAGAGCGGCAGGCCATCGGCGTATTTCGACACCGCGATCTGCGCCAGCAGCGCTTCGGTCGGAATGCCGCTTTCGATGATGCGGGCGGGCGCGGCTGCCTGGATGACGCCGTCCCAACCCTTGTAGGCATATTTGGGGCGACGCGTAACGATCACCCGGAACTTCGCCGGGGTGACATCGAGCCGTTCGGAGACGTCCTCGCCGATCAGGATCTTTTCCAGCGCTTCGCAGCCAGCAGGCGTTTCGGGCTCGATGACCACCTCGACCCGTTCGAGATGGGCCGCAAAGCCTTTGCGAGGACGCGGAGCGCGCTTCGCTTTCGAGCCGCCCGCAGACTTCTCCATCTGCGCTTGGATGGCCGCCACGCCGGTTTCGATCTCGTCGAAGACCAGCGCATACTGCTCCTCGCTCAGCGCACCGGCCCGCAACCTTTCGGAGCGGCTGCCGAAGCGCGCCCGCTCCAGCATCTTCACCACCGCCGTCAGTCGTGCGATCCGCTCCTCGGCGCTCTTGTTGACCAACTCGAGATGCGTATTGTGGGCTTCGAGATCGGCATTACGCTCTTCCAGACCGGCGGCTTTTTCGGCCATGGCAACAACCATCGCCTTGAGCGCGTCAACGTCGTCCGGGAGCGCGAGATCGGGTGCCGACATGGCCAAAATCAGAGCATATTCGCGGGCAATTTTCCCGCTTTTTCAGATCCCTGATTCATCATGCCGCAGGGTTTTACCCAACCGATTGCGGCCGCCTGACGGTCTCCGTTCGAACCCGTTTCCAGTCCATTCCGTCAACCAGAGCCATGAGCTGAGCATGATTGAGCTGGACCCGGTGGTGGCCGATCCGCGGCCAGCAGAACTTCGCCTCATCCAGCCGCTTGGCATAAAGACACACGCCGCTGCCGTCCCACCAGACGATCTTGATCCTGTCCGCTCTTTTGGCGCGGAATACATAAAGTGCGCCGTTGAATGGATCCGAGCCGGCATCGCGCACCAGTGCCAAAAGGCCGTCGGGACCTTTTCTAAAATCGACGGGATGACTGGCGAGCAACACCTTCACGCCAGCCGGGATCATGCCTGGCGAACCGCCCGGATAATCCGCACCAGCTGCTCCTCATTGATATCGGCACCGGCGCGAATGACCACGCCACCCAGCTCGATCTCCACCGACGCAGACGCTGTCGGCGTGACCTCGACAAAGCCGAGCCGCTCCGCATCCCTGTGTGGCGTGACCGCACCGCTCTTGATCGCCTTGCTCCGCCAGCCGAACAGCTGGGCCGGCGCCATCCCCGCCTGTCTGGCAATGGCCGATACATTCGCGCCCGGCTTCAGTGTCGCCTCGATCAGCCGCGACTTCGCTTCCGCCGACCAGCGCCG
>NZ_JAMYRY010000091.1:0-1596 GCF_040321655.1 Mesorhizobium sp. M0306
CCCTCAAGCTCGCGGGTTACAGTAAGCCGATAGACGGCTACGGTCAGCTTCTGCAAGCCTCGCGGGGATGACAGGACAATTGGGTTTAATCATGCCCGGCTAGAGTATCAGTCTTGGTCAAGGAGTTGAAGGGGTCCATTTCCGGTCGTCACTGATGAGAGCGTTTGCGACACGAAAAGCTTTTGTATGATTGCGGTTATGGCGACTTTTGCGGGTTTCCGCCTGCTCGGAGGCTTTCGTATTTTGCCTTGAGTGGCCGATTGAAACGGGTGGCGACGAGGGCGGGCATGTAGAGCGCCTTTCCGGCCGCCCTGGATGAAGCTCTTGTCCTTCCACTGGCCGGATTGGCGGTCGACGGGGGCAAGATCTGCCAGGCTTGCAGCTTGTTTGTTTTCGAGTGTACCCAGTCGGGCATGTCAGCGACGATGGCGAAGGCGGTCGCCTCGCCGAGGCCCGGAATGCTGATGAGAATGTCGAAGCGGCGGCTGAGATCGAGTTGCTGGCGATCCGGGTTCGGCATTCGGCGTCGATCGCTGCGATCTGGGTGGCGATCTGTTTCAACCGTTGCTCGGCCTGGCCCTTCAACAGGGGAATGGTCACGACTTTTGCCGGTTCACTGTGGCGGTGCGGCCCTTGATCAGGGCTCGCCGGGCGGCGACCAGTTCGCAAAACGTATCGAGGGCATCGCTGCGGGTTAGCCGGATCTGCGGCGTCATGAGCTCGCCGAAGCGGGCGAGCATGGCGGCGTCGATCCGATTGGTCTTGGACAAGCGGCCGGCGGCCTTTGCGAAGGCGCGCGTGTGCTGCGGGTTCATCTTGACCAACGGCAGGCCTCTTGCGCCGAGCATAAGTTCGAGCAACCGATGGTAGGCACCCGTCCCTCGTAGACGATGCGGGCGGGCGGGATCGCCCCGATGGGGCGCGCCGGTGGGCACTGTGGGGAAAGTATCAGGATCGGATCAATCTCTCTCGCTTGGTGTTTATCGACGAAACTTGGACCAAGACCAACATGGCTCCGCTCAGGGATGGTCGCGGCGCGGCGAGAGGATCAAAGCCAAGGTGCCGCACGGCAATTGGAAGACAATGACCTTCCTGGCGGCGCTGCGCCACGATCGCGTCGACGCGCCATGGCTCTGGGGAGGCGGCAGTCTTTGATGTGCGCTGATGGTCGTCGACATGGCCGTGCGGCTGCTGGCCGAGGACCGCTCCCAAATTGAATCTGGAGGGTTCTGTGTAGTCGCGGGCGCGATTGGGCGGACACGCACGGGTCGCGACTACATTGAAGCCTGATTGAACTGAACCGCGGGATGGCGGGCGGGCTATGGGGATTTAGGGCTCGACCGTGTGTCCGAGGCGCCGGAGCGGGCTCGCCGATCGCTCTTGAGCGGTCGCCCGTTGTCGCGATGCAGGACCATCTGCGACGCGAGAGACGGCGCCATTGGGTCGTTGACGCTAGGGTGCAGCGTTGCTGGCGACAGCCAGGCTGCGACTTTGACTAGCGGCGCGCAAAGGATGGCGAAAGAGGTTTGGTTGGCTTCAGATCAGGTCGGCTTTATGATGGCGCCCTCCATCACCACTCCGGCGGTCGCATACTGC
>NZ_JAMYRY010000092.1:0-1563 GCF_040321655.1 Mesorhizobium sp. M0306
CCTGAAAAATTCACGGTGGGTTGGCGGATGTGGTTCAACCCGTTGAAATGACGTAGGATTTGGTTGCTAAGGCCGATCCGAATCATTTCCGGAGACCACACCCGCCATGAATGATCTTACGCTGCCGCTGAGCGGCTTGTCATCTGTCGGCGGCAAGTCCGTCGTCGCCCGTTTCGACGGCGGCATGCTGTCGTCGGACAGTGGCGTTCTGGCTCTAGCAGAGGTGGAGAAACGACTGCGGGGGGCCGACCGTCTGGCGCGCTGCATCGATGATCCACGCAGCCCGGACCAGGTCATCCACAACTTTGCAGATATGATCGGCTTCCGCATGAAGATGATCGCCGCCGGTTACGAGGATGGCAACGACGCCAACCGGCTGCGTTCCGACCCGGTCTTCAAGATGGCCCAGGATGCGCCCCCTTCGGGTCGGGATCTGGCGTCGCAATCGACGATGTGTCGGCTGGAGAACCTACCCGATGTGCGCTCGCTGCTCGCCATGGGCCGGACGATGGTCGACCTCTACTGCGCCTCCTTCCGGCAGATTCCGAAGCGGATCGTGCTCGACATCGACGACACGTTTGACGCCGTGCACGGCAACCAGCAGCTCCGCCTCTTCAATGCCCATCACGACGAGTACGGCTTCCAGCCGATCGTTGTGTTCGATGGCGACGGCCGGTTCGTGTCTGCTGTCCTGCGACCGGCCAAGCGGCCAAGTGGGGCTGAGATCCGCGCTCACCTGCGCCGCCTCGTGCGGGCGATCCGGAGCAACTGGCCGAACATCCGGATCCTGATCCGGGCCGACGGTCACTATTGCAGCCCGCAGATCATCGACTGGTGCCGCGCCAACGATGTCGACTTCATCCTCGGCGTACCGCCCACCACGACCCTGCGCAAGCATGTCGCGGACCTGGAAGCCCGCACGACGGCGCGCTTTGAAGCGTCACCGAAGACGAACAAGGTCCGCAGGTTCAAGGAGTTCCTGGATGGGGCCGCCAGCTGGAGCCGCGTCGAGCGCATCATAGCGCGGGTCGAGGTCGGCGCCCAAGGTGCTGACACCCGCTTCATCGTCACCAACCTCGCCGGTGGAAAGGCCAAGGCGCTCTACGAAGATGTCTACTGCCGGCGCGGAGCGGCCGAGAACCACATCAAGTCCTGGAAGACGCATCTCGCCGCCGACCGAACGTCCTTCACAAGAGCGACGGCCAACCAGTTCCGGCTGTTCCTGCATGCCGGCGCCTACTGGCTCATGTGGGGCCTGCGCGCTGCGATGCCGAAACGCTCCAGCTTTGCCGTCGCGCAATTCGACACGCTGCGTTTGCGCCTCATCAAGATCGCTGCGCGGGTGGTCGAGATGAAGACGCAAATCCGCCTGCACCTGCCGACATCCTGCCCCGACCAACGCATCCTGCGCATCGTCCTCGATCGCATTCCGCGGCTCGCGACATAACCATGGGGCGCAGACGCCCCGAAACGAACCCGCCGACCGCAACCTGCAAACCCCACCTGCCATCACGACGGATCACCGCCGGCGCCTGACGAGGTTCGCGGAAAAGCGCCCAACAG
>NZ_JAMYRY010000093.1:0-1556 GCF_040321655.1 Mesorhizobium sp. M0306
TTTTCCATGGCCGCGTAGACTTTGTTGTGTCGTCGTTGGTATTCAGATCTAGGGAATGGGATTCCGGTAAATGGGATTTCCTCCAGCGCCTTGTTCATTTTTTCGCCTCCTATGAAGTCAATGTGATTACTCGTCTAAAAACACGCCCAATTCGCCGCTGCTGCTGGGAAGCTGAACCTGGGCGGCACATTCCTGTTTGCTTTAAGTGACGTTATTATAAGCACGCTCTTGGTCGATATTCGGCGCATTGGAAGTTCCATGCGCAGAATCGCCGCAAAAAACGCGCAGAGCCGTGAATAGTGAGCCTGAAGCCTCAAAGACCGGTCTTCTCATCCCTTCCGGCGCGTTCCACCTCATCCGTCTAGGGCGCCGCAGCCCGCCAGCCGAACAATTGGGATGGGCTGATCCCAATCTCCGAACCAGGGCCGAAACATTGGCGCCAGGTTCAGAGCTCCTTGCCACCTCCGACCATCGTCGCCTCTGCGGGACCGGTGCACCCTCGAAGGGATCCGCAACCGACCGCCTCAATCAATTGAAAGCTTCTATCGGCAGGCATAGGCGCAGACATAGAAGTGAGAGCTCCTTGGCTACCGCAGTGTCATCATCGCCGCCAGGGTGCGTGAAGCCGACAAACCCGCCGATCAGCAGGCCGCCTGACCTTCACGCAACGTCATCATAGAGCCCGCCGCTCACGCGCGCGTGTGCCAATCATGCGGGCAGTATGCTTGACCAGAAAAAATGCTCTGTTTGCTGGCCATGAAGAAAACTAGATGCCGTAATCGGCCGGCACTCCTCGCATAACCAGGAAGGTGGCTGTCCCTCAGAGTGATGATGTTGACACGGGTCCGATTGTGTCGACCCCAAGCATCAAGCGAGGGACAACCATGGACTATTATGCAGGAATTGATGTGTCGCTGGAACAGAGCAGCGTTTGCGTGGTCGATTCATCAGGCAAGATCGTGCGTGAGACGAAGGCGGCGAGTGAACCTGAGACGCTTTTTGGCGATCTTGGGCTGCCGATAGTCAGGGTTGGCCTTGAGGCGGGCCCACTGTCGCAGTGGTTGCGCGAGGATCTGGTCGACGCCGGCTTTGACGTGGTGCTGCTGGAGACATGGCATGTGAAGGCGGCACTGTCGGCGATGCCGTGAAGACGGATCGCAAAGATGCACGCGGGATCGCGCAGCTGCTGCGCATGGGCTGGTACCGTCTTGTGTACGCCAAATCGGCAGATGCCCAGGCGGTGCGGGCACTGCTGGCCGGCCGCAAGCTTTTGCAGGCCAAGCTGCTCGACGTCGAGCTCAGCATCCGCGGAATCCTGCGCGGTTACGGGCTCAAGGTTGGCGATTTAAGCCGGGGACGCTTCGAAGCACGCATTCGCGACCTCACCGAGGGGCATGACATGCTTGCGACGGTTATCGGTGCGATGCTGCAGGCACGGGCCGCACTGTGGAACGAGTTTACCCGGCTGCACCGTAAGCGGGCAGCTGAGGCCGTTCAGCGCTGGTAATTCCATGGCATGAGGGCGTCGATATCGCTGTTTGGCCAGCCATTGGCAA
>NZ_JAMYRY010000094.1:0-1535 GCF_040321655.1 Mesorhizobium sp. M0306
GAACCGTCATCCGGCAGCAGCCGATGGTCTGGCACGCCCGCCGCGCGCTCTTCTCGAATTCGCTGCGAAGATGCGCGACAGCCTCTCGCTCGGCAGCGGGCGTCACCATTTTTTTCCGAGAAGATCTTTCAAAGCGGCATTGTCGAGCATGGCGTCCGCCAGGAGCCGCTTCAGACGAGCGTTCTCATCCTCCAGCGTTTTCAGCCGCTTCGCTTCCGACACGTCCATGCCGCCATACTTCGCCTTCCATTTGTGGATGCTGGCGTCGCTGACCCCGTGCTTGCGGCACAGATCGGCCACCGAAACTCCGGCCTCGTGCTCCTTCAAAATCCCGATGATCTGCTCTTCACTGAAACGGCTGCGCTTCATTCTCTGGTCCTCGCGTTGGGCCAGAGCGAACTTCAAACCGGATTAAGCCAAAGGGGCAACGTCACAGCGGCAAGAGTTGTATTCGACCCACCAGTGACTGTTTCATTGTCTGTCGAGTCGCCTTCGATCCGATCATTACTTCCGAATGAGGAAGGCTCCGACCTGCTGCGGTAGCGCACAACAGGGAGTTTCATCCTTCAGAAATTCATCAACCGCTGCTTTGGCGCCTGGGAATGAGACAGAATTGTAGTCATCCACGATGAGCCAGCCGCCAGGCACAGTGCGCGGATAGAAGAACCTGAGGCTTTGGAGTGTCGGCTCATACAGGTCCACATCTATATGGGTAAGTGCAAAACGCCTATCGGCAACTTCAGGAAACCGCTCTGGTATCCAGCCCGCATGCACACGTATAATATCGAACCGTGCCAAATTCCGGCACAAAACTTCCTCCGGAAACGCGAAGTGCGC
This sequence comes from Mesorhizobium sp. M0306, assembly GCF_040321655.1. NCBI lineage: Bacteria > Pseudomonadati > Pseudomonadota > Alphaproteobacteria > Hyphomicrobiales > Phyllobacteriaceae > Mesorhizobium > Mesorhizobium sp. M0306. Next base: position 838 of record NZ_JAMYRY010000094.1, read on the forward strand.
ACGCATACGATCAGTCTGCTGCTTATCTCGTTGAAGCCCCACATTGTCGGCTTTGACGAACTGTGAGAGGCCCGCGAAGCTATCGAAAATATGGAGCTCTCCACGGCGATTGTGCAGTTCCATCAATCGCGCGATCAGATAGGCAGCTTGACCGCGAAAGGAGCCGCACTCCGCGAAATCGCCTTCGAGCCCAGAACCGAGGACCGATCGAAGACAGTGGTAAAGGCCAGCTTGCCGAAGGAACTTTCTAGTCTGGTTGCGATTGTCATCCTCAAGCGAAGTCGCTTGCCGCGCCTCCTCGAAAATTAGTGAATATTCAGCGCCGGGCAGAAGGTGGCAATTCCTCTTCACCAACTCCTGAAAGGTGATATCACTTTGTCTTCCGACCTTACGTGTAAGAACCCTGAGCCTCTCCCACCTAGCTCTCCACAAAGAAGCTCGCCGGTTCATATCCATCTTCTCCTCCTAGCATCCAAACGCACGGATTGCACGGATTATAGTAGTCGAGTAGCGGAGAGGAATGTCACCTCTCCGCGCTCACGAAACCGGACATGACACTCTCGCGTCATCCGGCTTCTATTTTCCAGCCGTTGGTCGGACACCTATCTTCCACTGACCTGCCACTGAATTTTCATCCGGCTGCAGTTAGAGCCTCGGCGGGTTTTACGCCGTATGGTGCGGGTTGAGCAACGGGTGAT
>NZ_JAMYRY010000095.1:0-1429 GCF_040321655.1 Mesorhizobium sp. M0306
GCAGTATGCGACCGCCGGAGTGGTGATGGAGGGCGCCATCATAAAGCCGACCTGATCTGAAGCCAACCAAACCTCTTTCGCCATCTGACGGGGCCTGATCAGCCCCGGCGGATCCAGGTGGACGAACCGGCCTGGCATATGGTCTCAACAACCGCCCCTAAGAATGGTCACGTCCTCCTGAGCCTAGCCGCCGTATGCGGGATAAGGGTGCAGCCGCCCTGGGGCGGCGACCGTATGTGAGTTTCAACCGAGCCAGAAATGCTCGTATTGGAAACAGGCTCAACCTCGGATCCGCCCATGTGAGTGCCAGGGGCCTAGCCCGCGCCCAGTGGCTGGCCGAGCGGCAGGCTGAGCTGCTGCCGGTCCCATACTTCCACGTGGTCTTCACCGTCCCGGCCCAGGTCGCTGAGATCGCCTTCCAGAACAAGGCGGTGTTCTATGCGATCCTGTTCAAGGCCGCATCTGAAGCCTTGAGGGTGGCGGCAGCCGATGCCAGGCATCTGGGCGCCGAGATCGGCATGGTCGCCGTGCTTCATACTTGGGGTCAAAATCTCCATCATCATCCGCATGTCCACTGCGTCGTGCCGGGCGGCGGCCTGTCGCTCGAGCCTGCCACGGCGAAGGCCGGGGACCAGCGATGGATCGCCTGCCGGCCGGGATTTTTCCTGCCCGTACGGGTTCTGTCGCGCCTGTTCAGGCGGCTATTCCTGGAGCGCCTGCAGGACGCCTTCGACGCCGGCCAGCTTCGCTTCTTCAGCGATCTCGCCAGCCTGGCCGACCCTGCCACTTTCTGCGCCCAACTGGCTGGACTGAAGCGGATCGAATGGGTCGCCTACGCCAAGCCCCCGTTCGGCGGTCCCGAACAGGTTCTCGCCTATCTGGGCCGCTACACCCATCGCGTCGCCCTCGCCAACAGCCGCCTCGTGAGCCTGGATCAGGGAAAGGTCAGCTTCCGCTGGAAGGACTATCGCCACCACGACAAGTCCAAGCACAAGCTCATGAGCTTAAGCGCCGACGAGTTCATCCGGCGCTTCCTGCTGCACGCTCTTCCAGACGGATTCCATCGCATCGGCCATTACGGCCTCCTCGCCAACGGCCACCGCGTCGCCAAACTCGCCCAGTGCCGTCTTCTTCTGGCGGCGCCCACGCCGCCGGCGCCGGACCGACCGCGTTACCGCTGTCTCACAGGGCGCTCCCTGGACATCTGTCCGGGCTGCGGCGGCGCCATGGCCTCGCTCGGCCCGATCCCGCGCAAGGCCCCGACCTGGCCAGACACCTCATGACACGCTGCGCACTGACACGCTCGCACCGGCCATCCCAGCGTCTGCTACAGTCGCCGAAGGGCCTTTGCGCGCCGCTAGTCAAAGTCGCAGCCTGGCTGTCGCCAGCAACGCTGCACCCTAGCGTCAACGACCCAATGGCGCCGTCT
>NZ_JAMYRY010000096.1:0-1298 GCF_040321655.1 Mesorhizobium sp. M0306
GATGGCGAAAGAGGTTTGGTTGGCTTCAGATCAGGTCGGCTTTATGATGGCGCCCTCCATCACCACTCCGGCGGTCGCATACTGCCACAGTGCGACCAGCAGTTTACGTGCCAAGGCGACGATTAGCGGCTTACGCAGCCGCCCACCGTTGCGCTCGACCCGCTGTTTGAACCACTGGCTGAGGGCCGAGTCTGGTTGGTGTCGCAGCCACAGCCAGGCCATCTGCACCATCGTTCCTCTCAGCCGCGGATTGCCCGCTTTTGAGACGCCTTGCTCATGATCGACAGAACCGCTCTGCCAGGGCGTTGGCGCAAGCCCGGCATAGGCCGCAAGCTGCCTTCGATTGTCGAAATGACGATAAAGACCTTCAGACCAGAGTACGTTGGCGAACTCAGCGCCCACCCCCTTCAGCTGCAGCAGTCTCACCACCGGCGCCGGGTCGTTCGCCTTGGCCCGATCCAACAGCAGATCGTCGCGCGCCGCCTCGACCTTTTGCAACTGCTCCAGGATCAGCTCAAGCCGGTCGAGCTCACGCACAACCTGTGCCTTCAGGTGGAAAGGTAAGGCGCGACCATCACCCGTTTGCAGATCCTTGAGCCTGGCGCGTCGGTCGCGACGCAGCGGCTCATAGTCACCGACGCCCTGGGCGAACAGCAGCCCCTTGATCCGGTTGACGTGCTCCACCCGCTCGGCGATCAGCGTCTTGCGCTCCCGGCAGAGTCGGCGGCGATCCTCTTCCTCGGGGGTCGGCGGCCTGACCATGGAGCAGACCCGCGGCTCGCCACGCTTGTAGGCCAGCAAGGTCCGTACCAGGGTCTCGCCGTCGATCTTATCGGTCTTCGCCCGTCGGCGCCGCCGTGACACCAGGATCGAGGCGGCGTCGACCACGTGGCTCTCGATCGCTTCGCCCTGAAGCACCCGATGGATCCAGAAGCCGTCTAGTCCAGCTTCCTGAATGACAATAATCCGGAAGCGCTCGCCGGTTCGTGCCCGAGCCTTTTCCTGGAGCGTCGCAAACAGCTCCAGGAGTCCCGCAACGTGCCCGCCCCGCAGAGAATGCTTGGACATCTTCTCCCCGCCACCCGGCGACAGTGAAGTGATCAGCCAACTTGATCGAGACAGTTCCATCGAAACAAAGATCGCGCCAAGATCAATGCGGATAGCGGCCGGTTCCGGCCGATTTGCAACCTGTTGCATTGTCGTCTCCAGAATGAGTGGGTTTAGCAACGCCATTCTGCCGACGGCAGGTCGCTATCCACCAGCCCATAGGATCTTAGGGCAGTGGCGGTTGCGGCAGG
>NZ_JAMYRY010000097.1:0-1231 GCF_040321655.1 Mesorhizobium sp. M0306
ATCGAAAGCCATGTTGTTGATGCGGCATCCATCGCCACGTCACGCAGGAAACGCCGGGCGAAGACAGACAAGCTGGACGGCGAGATCCTCCTTCGCGCCCTGCTTGCCTACAAGCGCGGCGAGCCGCGGGTATGCGCCATGGTCGTTCCGCCATCGCCCGAGCAAGAGGACCGAAAGCGCAACAGCCGTGAGCGACGAGCTCTCATCGCGGAGCGGATCAAGATTGTGAACCGGATCAAGGGGCTCTTGTTCTCACAGGGCATCGTTGGATTTGAGCCGCTGAAGCGGAACCGGCGCACTCGACTGGAAGAACTCAGGACCGGAGACGGTCGTGAACTACCGTCGAATCTCAAAGCGGAGATTGTCCGTGCACTGGACCGGATCGAGCTCGTGCTTCGGCAAATCAAGGACGTGGAGGCAGCGCGCGACGAAGCGGCTCGCAAAGAATGCGAGCCTTCAAAAGTCGCCAATGGAATGTCGATGCTCAAGCAACTGCGCGGCGTGGGAGCGGACTTTGCCGAGGTGCTTTGGTCCGAGGGTCTGTATCGCGAATTTGCGAATCGACGGCAGCTTGCCTCCTATGCCGGTCTGACACCGACACCGTGGCAAAGCGGATCGATCAGCCGGGAACAGGGCGTATCGAAGGCGGGCAATCCGAGGCTGAGGACCGTGATGGTGCAATTGTCGTGGTTCTGGCTTTTGCATCAACCTCGATCGGCTTTGGCACAATGGTTCCAGGAGCGAGTCGCGATCGACGGCGGCAGGCGCCGCAAGCCGGCCATCATTGCGCTCGCGAGAAAACTTCTGATCGCGCTGTGGAAGTACGTTCATCATGGTGCTGTCATTGAGGGCGCTGTTATGAAGCCGGCATGATCAACGCACTCTTCTCCATCCGCCGGGATTGATCGCTCCCGGCTGATCCTGGGCGAACGAACCTTCCACCCCACTTGGCCTAAAATGCCGTCCGGAAGATTGGTCGCGTTCCCCTGAGCCTTACCGACGAAAGCGGGATGTTGGTGCAGCTGCCGCAGAGCAGCGACCGTATGTGAGTTTGGACCGGTGTTGTCACCGCGCCAAGATGACAGGCTCGGACCTTGGATCACAACGCATTGAGGTGGATATGCGAAGACAGTCTTGACGACAAAATCCCCATGTGAGCGGGGTGGGCGGCGAGTCGCGACCGGAAAGGCCCGCCGTGGGAGGCGGACCGCATCCGAAGGACCGGAACGAA
>NZ_JAMYRY010000098.1:0-1217 GCF_040321655.1 Mesorhizobium sp. M0306
GGGAAAAAAGAATCCTCGGCCCGCCGCCCCAACCGAGCCTACCCGCCGTCAGGCAAGCCATCCTCACCGCGCTCGCGCAGCCGCCTCCAATCCGTTGTCCCCACTGCCGCAGAACCCTCTCCGCTAAAAATCTGCCAAAGTAGTGCTAGGCCGTAGACTCATAAGCGCGGAGCCACAGCCGCATTGAAGCAAGCTGGACCATGGCGAGGAAGTTGGCTGCGAGCTTATCATAGCGGGTGGCGACGCGGCGGAAGTGCTTCAGCTTGGAGAAGAACCGCTCGATGAGGTTTCGTTCGCGGTAGAGCCGCTTGTTGAAGCAAGGCTTCCATCGCCGGTTGCTCTTGGGCGGGATGTTGGGCGTGGCGCCTTGATCCTGGATCAGTTCGCGGATGCGGTCGGCGTCATAAGCCTTGTCAGCCAGCACGATGGTGCGCGGGCCGAGGTGGTCGAGCAGCGTGTCCGCGATCTGCCCGTCATGCGTCTGTCCAGCCGTCGCCCAAGCCGGATCGGAAGCCCTTGCGCGTCGACGACGACGTGGATCTTGGTCGTGAGCCCGCCGCGCGATCGGCCGAGACAATGATCTGCACCCCCCTTTTTGCCGTCGCGGCCTGCTGATGGGCGCGAACGGAAGTGCTGTCGATCATCTGGATGTCACCGTCGTGCGCGGCCGTGATGGCATCCATTAGCCGATCCCAGACCCCTGCCTTTCGCCATCGCACGAAGGGTTGTAGCAGGTGGTGCGCGGCCCATAACGTTCCGGCAGATCGCGCCACGGCGCACCTGACCGTAACACCCAGAAAATACCGTTCAGAACACGGCGATCGACGCGAGGCACGCCGCGCGGCTTGTCGGGCAACAGCGGCTCGATCACGCGCCACTCGAAGTCGGTCAAATCATATCGGCTCACCCGACATTGAATCAGCATGGCAGCCCGAAGGGAAGTCCATGCCGTTCAAACTTGAGAGCATCAGTGCTATATCGTCGATGCGGCGGGGGGACGGACACCTCGCAAGAGGCACCAGAGGGTAATGCTGACCGCGCCCATCTTGGGCACCGTCTGCGTAATAGTCAGGCGCAGACCTTAGCCCCGCCGTACAAGCTCGCTTCCCTGTTTTATGGGTTCACGACCTAACACTACTTTGGCAGATTTTTAGCGGAGATGGTTCTGCGGCAGTGGGGACAACGGATTGGGGGCGGCTGCGCGAGCGCGGTGAGGA
>NZ_JAMYRY010000099.1:0-1214 GCF_040321655.1 Mesorhizobium sp. M0306
CGCCGTAACATGGAGGTTGCCAGCTTGCCGCGAGCCACCCATTCTGCGCTTAATAGCGGCAACTCAGGGGCGAGTAATGGGCCGATTGCTTACTGTCGGGTTTCAGTCGCGCTCGACGGATAGCATAATGACAGCGCAGCCGACTGCCGTCGCGTTGGCACTTAAATTGATCGACGAAGGGGTGCGTGACGGCGACTGTGAGTCCGCCTCCCGGGTATCGACCGTTCTGACAACAGGCAGTCATAACCGAGCATGCTCGTAAGGTCGGCTAACTTACAAACGACAGGCAATAAAAATTATTCATTGGGGGCAATCATGAATTCGATCGGGTCGGCGATCGCAAAGGGACTGTTTTTGGCTGGTCTGTTCATATCGGCGGGATCAGCGCTGGCGGCGAAGAGCGATGACGGATTCGCAGCCTTCTGGACAAAATTCAAGGCTGCCGTCGGCAAGAGCGACCAAAAAGCCGTATCGCAGATGATCAAATATCCCATCTATTACAATGACCAACGGCAAGTAGATGACTTCCCTTTGATCTAGAAGGGTGCTTTCACAATAGCGCAGCGGAATTGTCTTGCCAAGGAGAAGCCCGTCAAAGACACCAATGAAGGTAATGTCACGTATTCCGCTTTCTGCGGCTCGCTTATCTATGTCTTTGGCAAAGATGGAGCCAGCTGGAAATTGACGGACTTTGCTGAAGACGATTGATCGCCCCACTCAGACCCGCCAGCGGTTCTTAGCTTGCTGGGCCGGGCGGTGCCGCTAGCGGATCGCATTCTCTGTGCCGGGCTGGGCCTGCCGCCCACGTCGTCTCCGTAAAGGCAGACCGGACCGGTCCCTTTCGGCGGGGTGTATCTCGGAGAAGAGGTCTTCGCAGGTAAATACACTGTGCCCGCTGCGAGGTAACAGGCCGCGACTCGCGCCATGACTGGACAGGTCTCGGCTGTTCAGGGACGGCTTGTCAATGATGGCCATGATCACACGGCTAAGGCTCTCAGGACTGATCGGCTTCCCGCACTGGACAATGCTGCCGAAACGCGATGGATCGCACTCCTTGCTGCAAGGCTGAACAGCGCCTTCGCGCTCGGCGTTGTGGACGCTCTTTCCATTGTTACGCAATTTGATAGCCGGATTCGTGCGCAACGTCTGCTTTCTGGCAGTCCCTAATTGCGCTTAAATGTCCGACTTTAGGCGCGAAGCGGCTATTCGCGGCT
>NZ_JAMYRY010000100.1:0-1150 GCF_040321655.1 Mesorhizobium sp. M0306
AAGCCTCATGTGAACATTGGCACGATTGGTCACGTCGACCATGGCAAGACGTCGCTGACGGCGGCGATCACCAAGTATTTTGGCGAATACAAGCGCTACGACCAGATCGATGCGGCGCCGGAAGAGAAGGCGCGCGGCATCACCATTTCGACGGCGCATGTCGAATACGAGACCGCCAACCGCCACTATGCCCATGTCGACTGCCCCGGCCACGCCGACTATGTGAAGAACATGATCACCGGTGCTGCGCAGATGGACGGTGCGATCCTGGTGGTGTCGGCCGCCGACGGCCCGATGCCGCAGACCCGCGAGCACATCCTTTTGGCCCGCCAGGTCGGCGTGCCCTCGATCGTGGTGTTTTTGAACAAGGTCGACCAGGTCGACGACGCCGAGCTGCTCGAGCTGGTCGAGCTGGAGGTGCGCGAGCTTTTGACCAAGAACGAGTTCCCCGGCGACGACATTCCGATCGTCAAGGGTTCGGCGCTTGCCGCACTTGAAGATTCTGACAAGAAGATCGGCGAGGACGCCATTCGCGAACTGATGGCTGCGGTCGATGCCTACATCCCGACGCCGGTTCGTCCGCTCGACAAGCCGTTCCTGATGCCGATCGAGGACGTGTTCTCGATCTCGGGCCGCGGCACGGTGGTGACCGGCCGCGTCGAGCGCGGCGTCGTCAAGGTCGGCGAGGAGCTGGAGATCGTCGGCATCCGTCCGACCACCAAGACGACCTGCACGGGCGTCGAGATGTTCCGCAAGCTGCTCGACCAGGGCCAGGCCGGCGACAACATCGGCGCGCTGTTGCGCGGTGTCGACCGTGAAGGCGTCGAGCGCGGCCAGGTCCTGGCCAAGCCCGGCACCGTCAAGCCGCACAAGAAGTTCGTTGCCGAAGCCTATATCCTGACCAAGGACGAGGGCGGCCGCCACACGCCGTTCTTCACCAACTACCGTCCGCAGTTCTATTTCCGCACGACGGACGTGACCGGCATCGTGTCGCTGCCGGAAGGCACCGAGATGGTGATGCCGGGCGACAACATCACCGTCGATGTCGAGCTGATCGTGCCGATCGCCATGGAAGAGAAGCTGCGCTTCGCCATCCGTGAAGGCGGCCGCACCGTCGGTGCCGGCATCGTCGTCACCATCAAAGAGTAAT
>NZ_JAMYRY010000101.1:0-1132 GCF_040321655.1 Mesorhizobium sp. M0306
CGACGCTTCGCGTGTCTCGCCACTCGAATGCCCGGTTCTTTCTCGACTGCGGCATAGTTGCGGTGAAGGAAGATGCGGGAGGCCTGCTGGTCGAAACCACGCAGGGACCGATGCGTTACGACTTCCTGATCGCGGCAACCGGCTTTTCAAACGATTTCAGCGACCGCCCGGAGTTTGCAGCACTCGCCCCACACATCCGCACCTGGTCGGATGGCCGATATACACCGGATATGGGGTCGCCACGTGCAGGCATGTCGGAGGCGCCGGACCTCGGTCCTGCCTTCGAGTTTCGCGAACGCGTTCCCGGCTCCTGCCCGGTGCTGGCGCACATCCATTGCTTCAACGATGCCGCGATGCTGACACATGGCAAGGTCTCCGGCGATATCCCAGCCGTCAGTGCCGGTGCCGACCGTCTCGTCCGCGGCATTGCGGCGTCGCTGTTTGCTGAAGATGTCGAAACCCACTTCGCCAATCTGATCGCTTACGACACCCCGGAACTTCTGGGCGACGAATGGGTCGATTCAACACCCTTGCTGCAAAAGGAGGCCGCGCTGTGATCGACGCCATGGACAAGGCCGCCGGTATTTCGCCGAACGATGCACTTTTCGCTGCGCGGCGGTTTCGGCCCGAATTTGTGCAAGGGGCGGAGGAATGTCGCCTCTCCGTCCTGCAGCCGGCAAACGATCAGGGGCTGGCGCCGAATTTGAGGGTTGCTCTGGCCCGTCGCATGGCCGCTCTGAATGCCGATCCCGTCCTGATGGCCGAATATGATGTGCAGCTGGCCCAACTTGGTCCGACAGAGCAGCTCAGGGCATTGGCTCGGGGCGAAACGGATCTCGATGAGCCATTGGCGACCATCGCCCGTCACGTCGACCTGATCACGCTGACGCCGAAAAAGGCGGAGGCGAACCACATCGCCCTCCTCGCCGCGGCCGGACTGAACAATCCTCAGATCGTCGCGCTCTCCGAACTGATTGCTTTCGTAAACTTCCAGACGCGGGTTGCGACCGGCCTGCGATTGATGAGATCGGCATGATTTCCTCGGTTCGCCTGAAGCCGCTGAATTGGCGTCCCTACATCGCACCGGTCGAGCTATCCGAGGCCACGCCGGAACAACTCGAAGCGATGAAGG
>NZ_JAMYRY010000102.1:0-1123 GCF_040321655.1 Mesorhizobium sp. M0306
AGATAATTCAAATCATCTTCACCAAAACTTTGCAACCGCAACTCGCTGACGATGGTAGGGTTACTAGGCTTGGTCGACATCCAACGCATCCATAACGATGGATGAAGGCGAGGAAGTGGACGGCGCGACGATCGAAACGTGTGGCGAAGCGTCTGAAATGCTTGAGCTTATTGAAAGCAGCGTTCGATGCGGTTGTAGATTGGACCTAGTATTGAAATCGGCACGGCTAAGATGGTGCGGATTACGAACTGGCAGAAGAGATTTCGCAATGTTGGAGAACAGAAATGGCAAAAAGAGCGCTCATCCTGCTTGAGGGCGCAAGTAATATGCCGCTATTCGTCCAGGGGGCCAAGCGTCTTGGTCTTCATCCAATTACTCTGTCGGCCGATCCAACTCGGTACGACTACCTTGCGGCGGAAGGAATTGACGTAATTCGTGTCGATACAAACGACCTCGATACACTGGTCCGTGAATGTTCCAGGCTGCATGCAACCTATGACGTTGCTGGCATCACCAGCGCCCAGGAGTCGGTCTATGCGACAGCTGGCAAGCTCTGTCGGCACTTCGACCTACCGGGACCGAACCCCGCATCAATTGAACAATGCTGCGACAAGCTCATCCAACGTCGGCTCCTCGCGCAGGCTGGCGTTCCCGTGCCCGCTTATCGCTCAGCAACGAATGGGGCGGATGTAGAAAACGCTGCCGCCGACATTGGTCTGCCCGTGGTTCTTAAGCCAGCCGTAGGCATCGGCAGCATCGGTGTACGATTGTGCCGCGATATCAAAGAGCTGGCCGAACATACGGCCTACCTGTTGGGCGCAAAGCACATATGGCGGTCATCGCCGAGGATACTGGTCGAAGAATTCGCACAAGGCCCTCATTTCAGCGCTCACATAATGGGAAATCAGGTCATTGGGATTACCGCCACCGACTTCGGCCCCCCACCGCATTTCGTCATTCGTGGGAGCATCCTGCCGGCTCCGCTGACTGATGACGAGCATGAGCGTATCGCCGATGTTTCGCTGAGCTGTTTGCGAGCTCTCGGCCTGAGCTGGGGCCCAACGAACATAGAGTTCCGGTGGACGAACCGGGGTCCAGTCGTAATTGAAGTCAATCCGCGCCT
>NZ_JAMYRY010000103.1:0-1107 GCF_040321655.1 Mesorhizobium sp. M0306
GCCGACCGCAACCTGCAAACCCCACCTGCCATCACGACGGATCACCGCCGGCGCCTGACGAGGTTCGCGGAAAAGCGCCCAACAGCGGCCACATCGCCGCTTCAGGCCGCCAAAACCTCATCGCCGTGCATCAAGGCGGCTAACCGCTTACGCTCAATTGAGCGCTTATGCTTCTCCTCTGGTCGCAGCCAGATTCCTTTGCGGCTCCAGCCCTTGGCTCGCTCCGCGTGAACCGCATCAACTTGGCTCTTCACAATCCAGGTCAGACCTTGCCACAGATCCCCACTAGCCATGGTGGGAGCCTGCATCTGTGCTGACTGCTATTAAGGACACAGACCCCGTAGATCAAACCAAGATGGGTATTCAGGTGCCGATTCTGAAATCAATCATGCCGGATCGCGACACAGCCTGGCAAGATTGGGAGAAACCGATGATCGCATATCAGACCGAACGTTTGATCCTCACCTCCGTAGGATCCCAGCACGAGGTGGAACTGTTCAAACTGCACAATGATCCGCTGGTTCAGAAGGCGATCTATAGGAATGTGCCGCAGACCACTGAGGATGTACATAGGTGGGTCGATTGGCTATTGGCACAGTGGCGCAAGAATGGCTTCGGCGACTGGATGATCTATGAAAAAGTCCATGATGGTCCGATTTTTATCGGTCGCTGTGGCCTGCGCGACTACAAGGGCACCAATAATCTCGAATTTGCATGGGCATTTTTCCAGAACAGGATAGGACGAGGTTTGGGCCCTGAGGCTGCACGATTCACAATAACGCATGCTTTACAAAACTCAACAAAAGAAAAGGTTATAGGTTTTATTGAGAAAGGAAATACTATTGGAGAGAAATCTGCAAATAGAATCGGTATGCGATATATTGACGACAGGTTATATGACGGAAAAATTTGCCTGTACTATGAGATGACAAGAAGTGAATATTTCTCTCCTAACTACCATTGTGCGCCACGCCCGCGTGCTTGAGGTTGATGTTGGCTTACATGCGAGGGGCATCACCACTATAGCATTGCGCGCAAGTGGCCGCACCCCGGAGATAACGCTTCCTTTCTGCGTGTGAGCCCCTAAATCGCCGCAAATCGTCGCGG
>NZ_JAMYRY010000104.1:0-1050 GCF_040321655.1 Mesorhizobium sp. M0306
ATCCACGCCATAGCGATCTTCGGCTGGGCAAACCGGCTGATGCACGTTCTCGGCCACGCGGAGAGCGGATGATGATGACCCACATGTCAAGGCAGTCCGTCCCACACTCTGAAGGGCTAACCAGAAATGCTTGAACTCAAAGATATAAGGCTGTCCTACGGAAGCACGCAGGTCCTGAACGGCGTCAATCTCTCGGTAAAGCGGGGTGACGTGGTGTCGATCATCGGCCCCAGCGGCACCGGCAAGACCACGCTGCTGAAATGCATCAACTACCTGGCCAAGCCGTCGTCCGGAACCATCGCGTTCGACCAGATTCGGATGGACTACCAGCGCGCCGACAAGACCGCTGTCCAGGCGATCCGGCTTCGAACAGCGATGGTCTTTCAGCAATTCAATGTCTTCAAGAACATGACAGTCCTCCAGAACGTGATGGATCCGCTTGTCGTCGTGCAGCGCAAGTCCGCGGACGAGGCGCGTGAAATCGCGCTGCGAGAGCTTGACCGGGTCGGCCTCTCAGCGAAGCGGGACAGCTATCCGTCCCAGCTGTCGGGCGGCCAGCTCCAACGCACCGGCATCGCGCGTGCGCTGGCGGTTCGTCCCGACGTGATGCTCTTCGATGAGCCCACGTCATCGCTGGATCCTGAACTCGTCGGTGAAGTTCTGAAGGTGATCAAGGATGTCACGTCGTCAGGGATCACTTCGCTGCTTGTGACCCACGAGATGCAATTCGCAAAGAACATCTCGAACCGGATCGTCTTCATGGATCGTGGCGTGATTGCCGCCGATGGCAGTCCAACTGAGATCTTCGATGCGCCATCCAGCCCACGACTTGCTCAATTCCTGCAGTCAGAACTCGCTTTTCAATAGCTCAACAAGAAGGGAACCAAAGAAATGTCTGCAATCACATCCAGTTTCTCCCGTCGCGCTGCCCTGGCTGTTGCCGGCGGCATCGCAATTGCCCTTGCAACCGCAGGGATCAGCTATGGTCAGACCGTTCGCACGATCAAGATCGCGACGTCTGCCGAATCCAAGCCGCTGGCATGGGGCGCG
>NZ_JAMYRY010000105.1:0-1019 GCF_040321655.1 Mesorhizobium sp. M0306
GTGGAACCGATTTATGATCGTTACGAACGAGGTCGATGTCCTTATTGAGCGGTTGCGCCGGGCTGATGCAAGATTCCGCGGCGAAATCAGCGACGGCGGTGCCGGTCGCGCCATCTTGCTCGAAGATCCATCGGGCAACGTCATCGAGCTATTCGAGTTCAAAAAGGACTGAGCCTGACGTAGAGCTGGTGACGGCGGGCGGTTGGTTTTGATGCGTCTGCTCATGGTCATGTCGCGTTCCGCCACCGACGACAGATTTCTGCCGTCTTTGATCAAAAGCGGACGAGCCGGAATCCACCCCGGCGACGGTGTTCGACACGGAGTCCCGACCAATTGAGCGTAGCATTTGCCAAGGAGGAAAGCGCCGAGACAGCATCGGAAACCATCCTGCCGGCTCGCCCTATCTCCGGTCGGATCAACCTCGTCACGGACGCGGGCCTCAAGATGCTGCAGGATGAATTGGCTCGCGCTCAGCAGGCCCTCGAGGCCGCTAACGCGCTGGAAGATGTCAACGAGAGGCGACGGCAGTCGGCGGTTCCGGTTCGAGATATGCGCTATTATGCCGAACGCGTCCGTACGGCTCAGCTTATGTCGGTGCCGACGTCTAATGAAGTGATCGCCTTCGGCCACACCGTTACCTTCGAGCGTGATGATGGCCGCACTCAGACCTTCCGCATCGTCGGTGAGGATGAGGCCAACCCGTCTCAAGCTTCCATATCGCACGGTTCATCGGTTGCCATCGCATTGATTGGCAAAACCGTTGGCGACGTTGTCCAGCTAGGGCAGCGCGAACTCGAGATCCTGTCCATTTCTTAGTTGGGCATCGGGCTACGACGCACGACCGAATTGCAGGCATGTTCTGTGACTTCGTCACGGTCAACCGCCACCGTCACGTTTGGTACACCGTCAGGTGACGCGCGCGAGTTACACCCGCCGCCGTAACATGGAGGTTGCCAGCTTGCCGCGAGCCACCCATTCTGCGCTTAATAGCGGCAACTCAGGGGCGAGTAATGGGCCGA
>NZ_JAMYRY010000106.1:0-1018 GCF_040321655.1 Mesorhizobium sp. M0306
GGGGGCCTGCATCAGCACGCGAGCGCCTGAATTGCCGATCTCGCTCAGCTGCGGCTCAGTGGCAACGTCCTGCAGACGACTGTTCAGGGGCCTTTGCCTCTTCGCTGGTCTCAACTCCGCTGTATCATGCTCACGGTTGATGAGGACCTCCTCGCTTGATAGCTGGTTGCTCCTGTCCTGTGCAGCGATCCGCTCGTCCGGCGCGCGCTGGTCGCCGTCGCGCCAGATCAGGGGACGAAAGGACCCTGCGGGATCCGAGGCTTGGTGATGGGGCCCAGTTGGCACGAAAGACAATGGCAGAACAGCGTCGTCTTCATTAGCTTTCCCAGGGAGCTCGCGCCCGAGTTCGGACTTCCGGAGATGAGCTAGTGCACTGATCCCACCGGAGTTGTTATAGCGCTTGGCATCTTCATCCAGCGACCCCTCGTGAAGCCGAGCCGCAATCCCCGGCTTTTTGTTTTCAACCAGGTATTCACTGAAACGTCTAGGAGCAGATCCATAGGTCTGAATGGTAGCGGGATTCGGCCCGCTCGGCGCTGCCTTGTACTCTTTGATGGGAGCCGCTGTGTAATCTCTGATGAGCGCGGCGTCGGCAGGGTCGGGATTATTCAGGACAGCGGCGCGGTCCAGCACTGGCGCTCCGCCCGCCCACGTCTTGAGATGACCCACTGCTCTAGCCACGTCCGAGGAGCCACTCTTGCTCTCGTACTCCTTGAGATCCGGATCCAGCGACTCCTCGTGAAGCCGAGCAGCAAATCCCGGCCTGTTATTATCAAAGAGCCAACGACCAAAGCCGAGAAGAGAATTTACATGGCGCTTGACCGTGCTCTCCAATGCTGACCTCAGCCCTTCGACAATGGTCGCATCGTTGGAATAGAGAGGACCCTTGTCGCGACCGGAGACCCCTATTGGAGGATCTGGCTGCACCGCCGGCGGCACAGAACGAGCATGGTCACGCAACTCGGACGGTGCGGGGGGATTCAGATCAACCACTGACGAATCCGGCGCATCATGATGG
>NZ_JAMYRY010000107.1:0-971 GCF_040321655.1 Mesorhizobium sp. M0306
GTTCGGAGAGCGCGACGATCTGAGGATTGTTCAGTCCGGCCGCGGCGAGGAGGGCGATGTGGTTCGCCTCCGCCTTTTTCGGCGTAAGGGTGATCAGGTCAACATGACGGACGATGGTCGCCAGGGGTTCATTCAAATCCGTTTCCCCCCGAGCCAAGGCCAGAAGCGGCTCCGTCGGACCAAGCTGGGCCAGCTGCACATCATAGTCGGCCATCAGGACGGGATCATCATTCAGAGCCGCCATGCGACGGGCCAGAGCAACCCGCAGGTTCGGGGCCAGCCCCTGATCGTTTGCCGGCTGTAGGACGGAGAGGCGACATTCCTCGCCCCCTTGCACGAATTCGGGCCGAAACCGCCGCGCGGTGAAAAGAGCATCATTCGGGGAAATCCCCGCGGCCTTGTCCATGGCGTCCATCACAGCGCGGCCTCCTTATGCAGCAAAGGTGTTGAATCGACCCATTCGTCGCCCAGAAGCTCGGGCGTGTCGTAAGCGATCAGATTGGCGAAGTGGCTTTCGACATCTTCGGCAAACAGCGACGCGGCAATGCCGCGGACCAGACGGTCGGCCCCGGCACTGACGGCTGGGATATCGCCGGAGACCTTGCCGTGTGTCAGCATGGCGGCGTCATTGAAGCAGTGAATATGCGCCAGCATCAGACAGGAACCGGGAACACGTTCGCGGAACTCGAAGGCGGGACCGAGGTCCGGCGCCTCCACCATGCCTGCGCGCGGCGGCCCCATATCCGGCGTATATCGACCATCCGACCAGGTGCGGATGTGTGGGGCGAGTGCTGCAAATTCCGGGCGGTCGCTGAAGTCGTTCGAAAAGCCGGTTGCCGCGATTATGAAGTCGTATCGCATCGGCCCTTGTGTGGTTTCGACCAGAAGGCCTCCCGCATCTTCCTTCACCGCAACTATGCCGCAGTCGAGAAAGAACCGGGCATTCGAGTGGCGAGACACGCGAAGCGTCG
>NZ_JAMYRY010000108.1:0-887 GCF_040321655.1 Mesorhizobium sp. M0306
TCAAGATGCTGGCTGGAGTGGAGGCCAGCATCGGATGACCCGACCTCTTTCCAATGATCTTCGCGAACGTGTTGTAGCGGCGGTTTTGGGTGGCGAGAGCCGCCGGTCGGCCGCCAAACGGTTCGGCATTTCGGTTTCGGCGGCGGTGAAGTTGTTGCAGCGCCATCGGGTGACTGGCTCGGTCGCGCCGGGCAAGATGGGTGGACATCGCAAGAGGTTGCTGGAGCCGCACCGTGCCTTCATCGAGGCGCGTATACGTGAGACACCGCATCTGACGCTGCACGGTTTGAAGGATGAGTTGGCCGCACGCGGGGTCAAGGTCTCGCACAACGCGGTCTGGATGTTCTTGAGGCGCGAGGGCCTGAGCTTCAAAAAAAACGCTGTTCGCCCTTGAGCAGGCGCGCGCCGATATTGCCCGCAGGCGTCAGCGATGGCGATCTTGGCAGGCCGGCCTCGATCCGCAGCATCTGGTCTTCATCGATGAGACCTGGATCAAGACCAACATGGCTCCGCTGCGCGGTTGGGGGCCGAAGGGCGAGCGGCTGCGCGGCTTGGCCCCGCACGGCCACTGGCGCACGCTGACCTTCCTCGGCGCGCTGCGCTGCGATAGGCTCGCGGCACCTTGCGTCTTCGACGGGCCAATCAACGGCCAATGCTTCCGCGCCTATGTCGAGCAGCAGCTCATCACCGTGCTGAAACCCGGCGACATCGTCGTCATGGATAATCTGGGAAGTCATAAGTCGGCGGCGATCAGGCAGATGATCAAGGCTGCCGGCGCCAGGCTTTGGTACCTGCCACCCTACTCCCCCGACCTCAACCCGATCGAGCAGGCCTTCGCCAAGATCAAGCATTGGATGCGACAAGCTCAGAAGCGTACCGTCGAGGAC
>NZ_JAMYRY010000109.1:0-806 GCF_040321655.1 Mesorhizobium sp. M0306
ATCGCGAATGAGCAACAATATCACCCTCAGGCATTTGCGGGCGTTTGTCGCGATCGCGGATTTGGGTGGGTATACCGCCGCGGCCCGCTCCTTGAACATCGCGCAATCGGCCTTAAGCCGAACGATAATGGAGATTGAGGAGGAACTCGACACCCGCCTTTTCGAACGCACGACAAGGAGGGTCGTCCTTACGGCATCCGGCGAGCAGCTATTGATGAACGCGCGCCGTGTTCTCGAGGAATTCGACAGCGCGCTATCACGGTTCCAACTCTACCAAAACGGACTCGACGGAATCGTAAGCTTGGCTGCACTTTCGTCGGTTGCGTCAATTATGCTGCCAACGGTCATTTCCGAATTCAGGAAAACCAGGCCCAACGTCAAAATGTCGGTAAAGGATGGTTTCGCGAACGAGGTTGTTCGACATGTGTCCGACGGACACGTCGATTTTGGGATCACTTCCTTTCCAAAGGCGAACGAACAGCTGGTTTGCGAACCGATAGCAGCGGATGTTCTGGTGTGCATCTGCTCGAAATCTCACAGGTTCGCGGGCATGGAAATGGTGTCCTGGAACGACTTGGCTGGCGAAGACTTCGTCGCATTTGATCCCGTGAGCAGCATTGGCATTTCGGTGGATCGCGCTCTGCAAATTGCGGAAATCCAAACCGGGACCATCACAGAGGCTCGGGACATCGGCACAGTTGCGGGCCTCGTTTCCGCCGATATAGGCGTGTCCGTGGTGCCGAGCCTTGTCCTGCCCATGATGCAGTTTGGTGATTTTGCCCAGAAAAAGTTGGTGAGCCCCCTAG
>NZ_JAMYRY010000110.1:0-789 GCF_040321655.1 Mesorhizobium sp. M0306
CGCGCGCAGGAGCTGATCGCCTCGGGACCGCGTTCGCCGCAGCCCGGCGCGCCCTACACCTATGTGACGACCAAAAATTTTCTCTCGCAGTTCGGGCTCGACACGCTGCGCCAGCTGCCGGATTTCGAGGCGCTCGAGGACGCAGGACTGCTATCAAAGGAAAAGCTGCTGGCCGGCGATATTCCAGCCGGTCTGGCGAGCGGGGAGGGCGACGGCGAGGACGATGTCGTTGGGGACCAAGCGCCGTGACGGGGGTCGTCGCCGCGTTGCGATCCCAGAGACAGTCGATAACTCAGGACCAGGACGACTGGTCGTGCGGCAACCGTTGATCGGGATCATGGACCGCGACCTCATCGCCTTCGACAAGGTTGGCTGAACAGATCACCAGATTGGTGCCGCCGGCGTGACGCAGCGACGGAAACAGGATGCCCCGAAGCCCCGTCGTAATGACCACGTCCGCAAGCGTCCACGATGAAGGTATCTTCCTGTCGATGCGAGCGACCTGGCGCCAGGCACAATCCCACTCCTTCCACGGGCCATCCCAGATGTCCGGGTCGAACCCCCTGCGAAAGGTCGGCCACCTCGGCGAGCATAATCTTGTAAGCGGCAAGGATGGCTGGCGGCGTGATGCTGGCACCCTGCTTGTATTCATCAAAGCGCCGTCTGGGTCGAATGGGACAGATAGAGTGGCTCCATGCCTGGCCTGTTAAAACGACCGCCGTCAATCGCCGCGCCTGCACCGCTGGTGGGCAGGAAAGCCCATTTGGGTGTCAGATAGCGATGGAAGAT
>NZ_JAMYRY010000111.1:0-776 GCF_040321655.1 Mesorhizobium sp. M0306
CTTCAAAAGTCGCCAATGGAATGTCGATGCTCAAGCAACTGCGCGGCGTGGGAGCGGACTTTGCCGAGGTGCTTTGGTCCGAGGGACTGTATCGCGAGTTCGCGAACCGAAGGCAGCTTGCCTCCTATGCCGGTCTGACACCGACACCATGGCAAAGCGGATCGATCAGCCGGGAACAGGGCGTATCGAAGGCGGGCAATCCGAGGCTGAGGACGGTGATGGTGCAATTGTCGTGGTTCTGGCTCTTGCATCAACCGCGATCGGCTTTGGCACAATGGTTCCAGGAGCGGGTCGCGCTCGACGGTGGCAGGCGCCGCAATCCGGCCATCATTGCGCTGCGAGAAAACTTCTGATCGCGCTGTGGAAGTATGTTCATCATGGTGCTGTCATCGAGGGCGCTGTCATGAAGCCGGCATGATCAACGTACTTTCTTCCATCCGCCGGGATTGATCGCTCCCGGCCGATCCAGGGCGAACGAACCTCCCACCCCACTTGGCCCAAAATGCCGCCCGGAAGATTGGTCGCGTTCCCCTGAGCCTTGCCGACGAAAGCGGGATGTTGGTGCAGCTGCCACTGTGCAGCGACCGTATGTGAGTTTGGACCGGTGTTGTCACCGCGCCAAGACGACAGGCTCGGACCTTGGATCACAACGCATTGAGGTTGATATGCGAAGACAGCCTTGACGACAAAGTCCCCATGTGAGCGGGGTGGGCGGCGAGTCGCGACCGGAAAGGCCCGCCGTGGGAGGCGGACCGCATCCGAAGGACCGGAACGAA
>NZ_JAMYRY010000112.1:0-729 GCF_040321655.1 Mesorhizobium sp. M0306
GATCGAACCGCTGTTACCCAACAAACCTAGAGGCGTGCCGCGCGTCGATGACCGACGCGTGTTAAACGGAATCTTCTGGGTGCTGCGCTCCGGTGCGCCATGGCGCGACCTGCCCGAGCGCTATGGGCCACGCACCACCTGCTACAACCGCTTCTCGCGTTGGCGAAAAGCAGGTGTTTGGGATCGGCTCATGGACGCCATCAGCGGAGCGCATGATGGTGAAATCCAGATGATCGACAGCACTTCCATTCGGGCGCACCAGCAGGCTGCGACGGCAAAAAGGGGGGCGCAGATAATTGTCTCGGTCGCAGCCGAGGTGGCCTCACGACCAAAATCCACGTCGTCGTCGACGCGCAAGGACTCCCGATCCGGCTCGGCCTGACGGCGGGACAAACGCACGATGGGCAGATCGCCGATCGATTGCTCGACCATCTCGGCCCGCGCATCATCGTCCTGGCCGACAAGGCCTACGATGCCGACCGTATCCGGGAGTTGATCCAGCAGCACGGTGCGACGCCCAACATTCCCGCCAAGCGGAACCGGAAGTGGAAACCTTGCTTCAGCAGGCGCCTCTATCGCGAGCGAAACCTGATCGAGCGCTTCTTCTCCAAGCTGAAACATTTCCGCCGTGTCGCTACACGGTACGACAAACTGGCAGCCAACTTCCTCGCCATGATCCAACTCGCCTCAATGCGACTGTGGCTTCGCGCTTATGAGTCTACGGCCTAG
>NZ_JAMYRY010000113.1:0-721 GCF_040321655.1 Mesorhizobium sp. M0306
CCTGCCGGTCGAATAGGCACCAATTGCTGAACTGTCTACCGACGTGCCCTTGCCAAGCATCAGCCAGGCCAGGCCCGCGCCGACCAATGTAAGCGGCAACGGATTGTCCCTGACCTGAGTCTTAAGATTGCTGAGCATGGCGGATCCCTCGCCGCTGAACATCCCGGTGAATTCGTCGATCAGTTGGCCCGGTGTCATCTTGCTGCGGATCGAGTCTGCGGTATCTGCCACTCTGGCGCGAGCAATATCAGCATCGCGTTCCAACTCGGCTGCGGATTTGTCGGTCATCTTATCTGTTCCTTGATCACGCGTGCGTCGCGTTTAAGTTGGTCTTGTGTCCGGTCGGGGGTCAACTCTGAGGGGGCCATGCTTGCCTTGCCGGAGCGCAAGAGTATGACGCCCAGTACTGCCACCACGACGCCGACGAGCAGCGAGGACCATCCGGCTCCCAGCCCGGCGCTCGCCAAGGCAATCACCAGCGCCTGCAAAAGCACCATCAGGGCGGCGAGCAGGCAAATGGCGCCTCCCATTACCTCCACGGCGCCGGCGCCGGCCTTGCTTACCTTTTCCGACATTTCAGCCCGCAACAGCCTGCTTTCGGTTTGAAGCAGTGTTGTGACCTGCTGTGCCAGATCGCTGACAAGGGTTGTCAGGCTGCGAGTGTCCTGATTGTCAGTCATGGGTTTCGCTCCAGGCTTGCATTGGCCCAGTCATCGCCGGA
>NZ_JAMYRY010000114.1:0-672 GCF_040321655.1 Mesorhizobium sp. M0306
TTGAGCGCCCCCTTCCGGCAGGCGCTCACCGAGCGCGGCCTTACCTGGGCCGTCGGTATCCCGTTCAAGCAGAAGGTCTATGCCGCCGACGTGGCGATGATCTTCCCCGTTGCCGGACACGGCCGCCCGCGCCGCCGGCATATCCCCGATGTGAAGTCGATGGCCGCGCAGGCGATGCTGGAAAAAGCCCAATGGCGGACGGTCAGTTGGCGGCGTGGCACCAAAGGCCGCCTCTCGGCCCGCTTCGCCGCTGTCCGTGTCCGGGTTGCAGATGGCCCACCCCAGCGCATCCGCGACATGGGCGCTCAGCATCTGCCTGGCGAGGAGGTCTGGGTGATCGGCGAGCACCGCTCGACCGGCGAGCGCAAATACTACCTCTCCAACTTGCCCGCCGACACCCCGCTCAAGCAGATCGCAGGCGCCATCAAGGCGCGCTGGGTCTGCGAACAGGCGCATCAGCAGCTCAAGGAGGAACTTGGCCTCGACCACTTCGAGGGGCGCTCATGGACGGGCCTGCACCGGCACGCGCTGATGACGATGATCGCCTACGCCTTCCTGCAATCTCGCCGCCTCAAACAAGCGGGAGGGGGAAAAAAGAATCCTCGGCCCGCCGCCCCAACCGAGCCTACCCGCCGTCAGGCAAGCCATCCTCACCGCGCTCGCGCAGCCGCC
>NZ_JAMYRY010000115.1:0-643 GCF_040321655.1 Mesorhizobium sp. M0306
CCGATTTCATTATAGGATGCAGTGAGCATGTCATCGTGACCGAAACCGGCACGGAAATCCTCAGCAAGACGGCGCGTGAGATCCACTTCGCGTGAAGTGCGCCAGGGAAGAAGGTGACGAACGGTCCAGAATATGAGGCAGGACTTCAACATTGTGACAGTGTGACCCTTGTCTAAGGCCGGAAGCCCTGTCCGGCTGTCGCCATCGTCATTCCGTCGCGTCAACGCGGCTGAACCGATCGTCCTTTCGAACAAAGGGGCCAGCAAATTGCCGCAAGCAGCAGAGGCGAGCCCGGCGAAATGCCAAGGTCCCCAACGGTCACGGCAAACGCTCGCTGGTCGAGACCGCCATAGGGCGGCACGAGTCCCTCATCGGGCGGCGTTTGCGGGCACAGTCGCTTCCCTTGAGCGGACCTAGGCCGCTCTGTCCTAGCATGCATGCCGGCGCGCGCCCGAATTCACCCGCTTGCAAGGCAGCCACGGCGTAGCCTGCCCGCTTCAGAGATCGCCATCCGGATCAGCGCGCTGATCATATGATTCTATATTACAAGCTCCGGATCGTAAGCGCCAAGCTGACCCCATC
Organism: Mesorhizobium sp. M0306; assembly: GCF_040321655.1. Taxonomy (NCBI): domain Bacteria; kingdom Pseudomonadati; phylum Pseudomonadota; class Alphaproteobacteria; order Hyphomicrobiales; family Phyllobacteriaceae; genus Mesorhizobium; species Mesorhizobium sp. M0306. The sequence continues at coordinate 583 of NZ_JAMYRY010000115.1, forward strand.
TGGCGCGGCTTGAGGTGATGAGCGAGACATACTGACACTGAAGCAAGGAGCCGAGGAGCTT
>NZ_JAMYRY010000116.1:0-641 GCF_040321655.1 Mesorhizobium sp. M0306
CACGCCATCGCCTGTGTACTGGAAATAACAGGAATGCCGAGTTCCGCCTCAAAGCGCGCCAGGTGCGGCACGACGGGCATTGATGTGCAGGAGAGAAAGAGCACGTCCGCCGCGGAACGTTCGACAAGGAGTTTCGCGGCCTCGAGGATAGCTCCAACGTGGAGCTCGCAGATCTCAACGTCGGTTTTGCAATCAAACACCCCATCTGCAGCGACATTGATGCCGCCTTCCCTCAGGAATGGCAGAAACTTCTGGTGGAATTCGAGTCCATAAGGGGTAAGCAGGGCGACGCGCTGGGCGTTGACGTGCTTGAGCGCCTCGATCATCGCGATCCCGGGCGACGTGTACTTTACGCCTGGCTTGGCCGTCTGCAGCTTTTCGAGGAGCGCAGGAATGCCCAGCGCTACGGTTGCACTGGTACAGCTGAACGCCAGTACATCAAAGCGATCGGCGGGCGGAAGCGTATCGGCGATGTCCCTGAATGAAGTTGGTGTCGTAAATCCCCCACCGCCATGACTGTAGCCAGTTCGAGTTGTGTAGACAGCTACTTCGTTGGAGGGCATTAGCAGCTGGAAAGCCCCCTCCCCGACTTCGTCCGAATTCAGGAGAATGAAGCCAATCCGCGCTTGCACTGCAGCAGG
>NZ_JAMYRY010000117.1:0-629 GCF_040321655.1 Mesorhizobium sp. M0306
GTTCGATCACGCGCCACTCGAAGTCGGTCAGGTCATATCGGCTCATATTGAGCCTGAATCACAATCCCGCGCGATATGGAAGCGAGTTGGTAAACCCATCAAAATCAGACGTTCAGCGCTACAGCCTAATCGTAGTAGCCCGGTCCGAATGTTATCGCGGACATCACAGGTTGATCGGCTTCGCCTGTCGAGGACCAAACGCCTATACCAAGCTGCGTTGAGGTTGCGCCATCCGGCTCCAAGCGTAACTTCGGGTCGAGAGATTGGAGAATCTGTGTCGCTTCGCCCATCGATACCGAGATAAGAGCCAATCCGTTCAATGTCGGGTTGCTTGGGCTTGCAAACTCCAAGGCCTCCAGGCGCTCGTCGGAATCATAGTAGGCAAAAACGCCTGCATCCGCCCAATAATCTATCGGATTGCCTTCGGGTGTACGCTTAAACGGCTGGTGCTTACCACCGAAAAATGTCCGAACGCTTCCTTTGGACGATCCAATCGGAAGACCTCTCAATCCACCGCCGGGTTCTAATGCGAGTTCAGTCATTCCTCGACAATATGCGCGATCTGTCAAACGACGCAACGATCGCTTTTCACCCATCTCCCTCATTCCCATTTATGGGTTCACGACCTA
>NZ_JAMYRY010000118.1:0-627 GCF_040321655.1 Mesorhizobium sp. M0306
GCTTTCATCAGAATGCCGACGAGCTTGAAGACAGGCGCGATGAGCGCCTGAAGGAAGGAAACGACAGGCTTGCCCGTCTCTCCGGCCATCGCGAGCGCCATGCCGAACAGAACCGAGAAGAACAGCACCTGCAGGATGTCGCCTTCCGCGAAGGCACCGACAATCGTTGGCGGGATGATGTTCATCAGGAAGCCGGTGACCGACTGCTCGTGGGCCTTTGCGGCATAGGTATTCACGGCCTGGACATCGAGCGAGGCCGGATCGATGTTGAGGCCGGCGCCAGGCTGGACGATATTGGCGACGATGAGGCCGACGATCAGCGCCAGCGTCGAGAAGGTGAGGAAATAGACCATTGCCTTGCCGGCGACCCGGCCGACCTTGTGAAGATCGTTCATGCCGGCAATGCCGGTCGCAATTGTCAGGAAGATGACAGGCGCGATGATCATCTTGACCAGCTTGATGAAGGCATCGCCCAGCGGCTTCAGGCTCTCGCCGGTCCCTGGATAGAAATAGCCAATTGCGACGCCGAGGGCGATGGCGGCAAGCACCTGCGCGTAAAGCTTGGCATAGAAGGGTTTGCGGGGCGCGGGACTCGCGCCGCGGACTTGTGCAGCTGACACTGTTTCT
>NZ_JAMYRY010000119.1:0-622 GCF_040321655.1 Mesorhizobium sp. M0306
TGGTGGTCGTGAGACCGGGGACGATCCGGCCGCACCCCAAAGTGGCTGAAACGAAGTGGAAGACGGCGGCGCGAGGCTTTCTTGGGCCGCGAGGAATGGACGCAAACCGGGGTCCCCGCCATGCGTGCGTGGTGGGGTGGTACGGCCAGGGGAAGAAAACGAGAGCGCCGCCGTTGCGGGAAGACGATCGAGACTGAGCGAAGCGAAGACGGTCTTCGGTCAGACCCAATCCATTCGAGGACGCCTTGGGCTTAGGATGAACAGACAGGAGTGAACGCGGGGACGGCGATCAGTCACGCGCTTGCCCATCCGTGTTATGAGCGCGGCGATGACGCGTATGGTTGTGACGCCGCGCGAGGCTCCCGTAGCGAACGAAGAACTCAGGGTCAAACGCTCAAGTGAGTATTCCTACGGTGGAAGCCGGCTGAGCAAGTGATTTTCTGAGCAGTAGCGACTATGTCAGGAATGGGGCCGGAAGTTGACGGTCTGCTTTTGGTACTGGCTTGTCAGAAGCAGCCATTACGCTGCCGACCCAACGTGGGTCGTATAGAGTGTCATACACACCGCCGAAATACGACCTATGTCCAAAAACCCTCATCCGACTACTTCGGCTGACATCCAG
>NZ_JAMYRY010000120.1:0-606 GCF_040321655.1 Mesorhizobium sp. M0306
CCTCTCATGAATCACGCAAAACCGCTCTTGGGAATCCTCGAAACGCTCCCGGAACTAAAAATCTGCCAAAGTAGTGCTAATACGCGTATGCGGGCTTTTGGGCAAGACATAAGGATACCACAATGGACGATTTGAATCCGAGAATTTATGCCACTTTCAGCGCGCTGGAGTCGAGCCGCGCATCGTCCACTCTGATTGGGGTCGCGAAGGTGCGGCGACGCAGGCCATCCGGCAGGAAATCCGTGCCTGGCGCCTACGCTGCCGCGTGGACAAGTGGATCGACGACCTGGCAAGGATGTTCAACCCGTCATTCGGCGCTGGATGAACTACTATGGTCGTTATTACAAATCGGCGCTTTACCCGACGCTGCGCTGTCTGGACCGGCGCCTCGTTTGCTGGGCGATGGCGAAATACAAACGCCTGAAACGACATCGATGACGGGCAGCACACTGGCTGAGCGAGGTTACACGCCGCGACCCGGCGCTGTTTGCCCTGTCGATGCCGCACAATCGCATTGCAATAGATAATTCAAATCATCTTCACCAAAACTTTGCAACCGCAACTCGCTGACGATGGTAGGGTTACTAGGCTTGGTCGACATCCAAC
>NZ_JAMYRY010000121.1:0-589 GCF_040321655.1 Mesorhizobium sp. M0306
GACGGCGTGATGCTGGCGGCGTGCTGGTCGCACGTGCGGCGCAAGTTCTACGAACTGCATGCCGCAGGCTCCTCCGTTATCGCCTCGCAGACGGTGGCGCAGATGGCCCCACTGTGGGCCGCCGAGGAGGCCGTACGCGGCCAGGACCCGGCAGTACGGATAACTGCGCGTCAGGAGAAATCCGCCGTCATCGTTGCCGCTCTCTTTGCGCTGTGGGAAAAGGAGCTGCCCAAGCTGTCGGGAAAATCGAAGCCGGCCGAGGCGATCCGCTATGCACTCGGCCGGCGTGCCGCGCTGGAGCGCTTCCTCACTGACGGCCGGATCGAAATCGACTCCAACACCGTCGAGCGCGCCATCCGGCCGCAGACAATTACCCGAAAGAACAGCCTCTTCGCGGGCAGCGACGGCGGCGGACGGACATGGGCCACCATCGCCACCCTGCTGACCACCGCCAAGATGAATCAGGTCGATCCGCACGCCTGGCTCACCCTGACCCTCGAGCGCATTGCCAATGGCTGGCCAAACAGCGATATCGACGCCCTCATGCCATGGAATTACCAGCGCTGAACGGCCTCAGCTGCCCGCTTAC
>NZ_JAMYRY010000122.1:0-583 GCF_040321655.1 Mesorhizobium sp. M0306
AACCTGACGGCACCCGAAACTTCTCTGACCAGAGGGGCTTGGGCGGGGCCTGGCAGGACTCAAGCGGCGATGAGTACGGTGCCGAGGGCGAAGGTTCCGCCGGCTCCATGCTCTCCGATGCCGCTCGTTCGGTTGCTTCCGTGGCAGGCGGTGCGACTGAGGCTGTGGCAGACGTTGCGAGCGGCGCCAAAGAAAGATTGACAAGCACGGCCGGGCAGGTCGGCTCGGCCGCCACCGATATCACGGGGCGGGTGCGTCAGTCGGCGCAGGACCTGTTCCAGCGCGAACCTCTGGCAATGGCCGCGGTGGGCCTTGCCGTGGGCACAGCCATCGGCGTAATGCTGCCTCACACCGCCGCTGAAGACGCGCAACTCGGCCCCTACCGCGACAAGCTTCGTGACAGTGCCGAGGAAGTCTTTGAAGAAGGCGTGGAGCAAGCCAAGCAGGTCGCCGCCGAAGCATATGAGACTGTAAAGGAAGAGGCTGACCGACAGGGTTCCAGCGGCGACGCCGAGACGTTGGTCGACCGCGTCGAGAAAGTCGTGAAAAAGACGGCAAGCAAAACCGAGGAAGCCATTCGCGA
>NZ_JAMYRY010000123.1:0-557 GCF_040321655.1 Mesorhizobium sp. M0306
CCATATCCGGCATCGGCGAGCACGCAGCCAAAGCGTAAGCCGGCTGCGCGAGCCCGGTCGATCTCGGCCAGCGCGATTTCGGGCTTGGTCCTGTAGGCACGATGGTCCTCGGGCACACCGGCACGGTCGAGCCGGGCGGGATCGGAAGTCCAGCTCTCGGGCAGAAACAGTCGCAGCCCCACCATGACCGGCACTTCGCCAGAGGCCAGCGTCAGCGACACCAGCGTCTGGCAGTTGGCGTTCTTGCCAAGTGCCGAGGCATATTGCGGCGCGACGCCGACCGAGTGGCGCCCCTTCTTGGGGAGCGCGGTGTCGTCCACGATCAGCCACGCATCGTTCCCGCCAACTTGTCTGTCGGCCTCCGCGAGCAGCACCTTCTCCAGCGGCGCAGCATCCCACACGCCGCTCGCGATGAAGTGGTGCAGCTGGTCATAGTTGACGCCTGCGTCGCGCGCAGCCATCGGTTGGACGCTCTTGCGATCCCCAAGGCCAATCAGCCCAGCAATATAGGCCGGACACATCCGCGCACGCGTCTTGTGCCTCAACGCCGAGACGAA
>NZ_JAMYRY010000124.1:0-525 GCF_040321655.1 Mesorhizobium sp. M0306
CAAGACGCTCCTTCGATGCGGCGTCGTATCGGCGTCGCCCGTCCCGACCGACAAGCCTCACCCGCAGTTTCTGCTCATCTTCTTCGATCACTTGGTGTCCACCTATTTCGGTGGACACCTTGTGCATCAGAGCACTCAACAGCAAAAGGTGCGGGGAAATTCGCGCTTACGATATGGTGGCAAAACTCGCCAGAGTGCTCGGAATCGAGCCGGCCGATTTACTCGACCCTCATTCTGAATAGATCTGGAAGCAGCGACGAAACCGAGTTGATGAGACTCGACCAGAAGGTTTTCCAGGCATTTCATGCTCCTAACAGGAGCGCCGCGCGCCTTACCGCGCGCATCGGGTGCGCGTGAACCGAGCCCGCTTTTCTTCGGCAAGCCCAGGCGGTCTCGGCCATTCGGCTTCGCCCCTTGGCGTGGGCAGCCCTTCGGGCTGGGACGGCCGCCGCCCTTGCGGGCGGCGCGGTTTGTCTGTTGGCCTTTCCCGGTGGCGCGGGGTGGGCGGCACTCCCTTCTAGGCCC